>JADHVI010000020.1 GCA_016784125.1 Candidatus Woesearchaeota archaeon | reverse complement strand
GCAGGAGAATTTGGTGAAATGATTATTCATGCTAAAAAAACATTTGAGGAACTCTGTGGCGGGCCACATATTGTCAAGAGATATGTTGATGCGGGTGGAAAGATGAATAACCCTGATCCGAAAAAGATTTTTGCTTCAGATGAATTTGTGGCTAAGAAAATTGTTGAAGATACTTTTAGATATTTAAGGATAGGATTTGGCAATATAATTGTTGCTTTGAACCCTGACATTATTGTTGTTGGTGGTGGTTTGAGTAATTTACCAATTTATGCAAAGTTGAACCGAGATGTGAGAAGACATTTGCCTGAAGCTTTCAATGTGAAGATTGTTAAAAACAAATTAGGAGATAGTTCTGGAGTTATTGGTGCAGCGTTTCTCCGAGCATAAATCGAAAGGTTTATATACTTGTATCGCACATAAAGTTATCATACGGAGGGAGTATATATGAAGAACTTATTTTCGTTTAAGAAATTCACGCAAGCTAAACATTCTGACAACGTCATGGATGAAGACATGGGCGGTGAAGAATACGTAGAGATTGACACAGAGGCAGAGAAAGAACGAACTTCGAAAATTATTGTTCGACCTTTTGTTATGGAAGATTTTTCTGATATCAAAGAGGTTCTTGATACGATAAGAGAAGGGTACACGATTGCTCTGATTAATATTAAACCTTTAAAGGACAAGGATCTTGTTGAGTTAAAAAGAGCTATTAACAAACTCAAGAAAACTTGTGATGCGATTGATGGTGATATTGCGGGCTTTGGAGATGACTACGTTGTTGTAACGCCTAGCTTTGCAGAAATCTATAGAACGAAATCTACAAACAATCTTAGAGATGAATAAACTATTTCTTTTTTTCTTGTTATTTATTGGTTCTTGAAGTTAGAATGTTGTTTTCTGAGTTTACTGTTTTTAAATTTTGTTGGATTATAGTATATGATTTTTCCGAGTATATATCAAAAAACCATAATCTATTTAAATAAAAATCTTTAATGCAAGAATATGGTCAAGAAAGAAGAGAGCGCAGGTAATATGAGTGTTTTAGAAGGCGAAAGATGTCCTTTTTGTTATCAGAAAACTTTGTCATTAAGAGAGGCTGAAAGAGACATTCCATACTTTGGGGTAGTTTATCTTTTTTCTATGGATTGCTCTAATACTGAATGTAATTATCACAAGGCAGACATTGAGTGTGCAGAATCTACTAATGAAGGTGTGAAGTACACTGTTGAGATTGATTCTGAAGAAGATATGAAGATTAGGGTTATTAAGGCTAGTACAGCAACAATTAAGATTCCTCATGTTGGTAGTATTGAACCTGGCGAAGCTTCTAATGGTTATGTAACTAATGTTGAAGGAGTTCTTAATAGGTTGAAGAAGCAAGTCGAAATTTTACGTGATGAATCTGAAGATAAGTCTGATGTTAAGAAAGCTAAGAATATTATTAAGAAACTTACTAAGGTTATGTGGGGTCAGGAGAAGTTGAAAATTACTTTGGAAGATCCTGCTGGTAATTCTGCGATTGTTTCTGAGAAGGCTGTAAAGAGTAAATTATAAAAACTCTGTTTACAATTTTTCTTTTTATGAAGATTTTAGTTTTATTGTGTTGTATGCTTTTACTCATAGCTTGTACTGGAGGGATTGATGTTAATCCTTTCTTTATTAAGACGAGTGATGGTATAAAGATATCTGCTAATTTTTATCCTGCTGAATCTGATAAAGGTATTATTCTGCTTCATATGCTTGATCGTGATAAGAATGATTGGCAAGAATTTATTCCAATGCTAGAACATCGCGGTTATAATGTTATTTCTATTGATATGCGTGGTCATGGTATGAGCGAGCTTGATTGGCAGTCAATGTCTGGCATTGAACTTGGTCGCGCTGTTTTGGATGTTGATGCTGCAAGAACTTATTTAGAAGAAAAAGGCGTTACACGTTTTGGTGTTGTTGGTGCTAGTATTGGTGCAAACATCGCTTTGAAACACGCTTCTCAAGATACTTCTATTAAGTCGATTGTGTTATTATCTCCTAGCTTAAATTATCGTAATGTCGAAACTACAGAAAATATTGCTGTTTACGATCGTGCACTCTTTGTTTCTGCTAGTAAGGATGATTTTTCGTCTGTTGATGATTCTTTGACTTTGTATGCTACTGCCATTGGTACTAAGAAGTTCATGCTTTATGATGGCGATGCTCATGGCACTGCTTTATTAGATTCTGATTTACCAGAAGTTATTATTAGATGGTTGGATGATACCGTTTAATCTGTATAAAGTTCTTTTGTGTCCATTATTTGTCTTAGAAGATATTTATCGAGTTTTACTCCCTTGGCTCGTTCTTTAATTTCTGCGAGTTTATCTGGCTCTGCCGGTTGTGCATCTCTTTTGTATAGATCTGGCATGTATAGAAATGGATTTGCTGTTCCTTGATTAGTAGTAGGTATTTCTAAGCTAGCTAATCTTTTCTGTACTACAAGATTGGAATAATTTGACACTCTTTCATACGTAACAGTCATTTTGTACCTTTAAAGTAGTAAACTCTTTTTAAAGTTTGTGTTTTTGTTCCGAAAAATATTTAAACAAGACTTAACTATAGTTAATTATGACTTACTCAACTAACAATGAGGTATATTACCACACACAAACACAACACAACAGTTCCAGCTCTGGAGAACTCTATTCTTCTAAAACGAGTCCTTCGAGCAAAGGAGCTTGCAAAGGAACATGTGTGAGTTTTGGTCAGTGTTCTTGTTACTAATCACATTTTTCCAGGAGCATCAATCCCGAGCAGTCCTAGTCCATTACTTAGCACTTGCTTTATCGCTAAGATCATAGCTATTCTCGCACCCTTTACATTCTCATCAGCTTTTAGAACTTGATATTTGTGATAGAATTCGTTGAAAGTTTGAGCTAAATCAAGTAAATACCTAGTAATAATTGACGGCTTGTAATGTGTGGCTGCTTCTTCTATCTTTTTAGGATACTCAGCCAACAATGATATTAAAGCTTGTTCATCTTTGGTTTTTAAAGCCTTATAATCAACTATTCCAGTGTCGATGCACTTTTTCAATATAGAATTAATTCTAGCATGAGCATATTGGACATAAGGTCCTGTTTCACCTTCAAACGATAAGGATTCATTAGGCTTAAACATGAAATTCTTAATAGGATCATATTTTACAAAGAAAAATCTGATTGCACCCATTGATATAATTTTTGCACGTTTGTCAATTTCTGTTTTTGATAATGTGAAATAACGTTTCTTAACTTCTCTTGTAGCTATTTGGTAAACTTCTTCAATCAAATCATCTGTATCTACAACTGTTCCTTCTCGTGATTTCATCTTACCTGTTGGAAGTTCAACCATTCCATAGGAGAAATGATAGCATTTATCAGCAAACTTGTATCCTAACCTCTTAAAAATCGAAAATAAAGCCTTGAAATGATATTCTTGCTCATTGCCTACAATGTATATCATCTCATCGAATTTGAAGTCTTTAAGCCTCTCCTTGGCCATATAGATGTCTTGTGTTATGTATACTGCTGTTCCATTAGCTCTTAGAAGCACTTTTTGACCTAATCCTTCTTTTTTGAGATTGATGGAAACTGCGCCATCCTCTTCTTTTTCAAATTTGCCATCTTTCAAACCCTTTAGAACAATTTCTTTGCCGTGTTTATAGCTATTGCTTTCATAATAAGCTTTCTCAACTTTGAAATTAAGCTTTTTGTAGGTTTCAGCGTAGCCCTTGTAAGCCCAAGAATTCATTTCTTTCCAAAGCTTAATGACTTCTTTATCGCCTTGTTCCCATTTAAGTAATAATGCTTGAACTTCTTCTTCTAATTTAGGATTCTTTTTTACAGCTTCAGCGTATTTTACATAGAAATCTCCAACGAAATGATCTGGTTTCTTATCAGGCTTTTTACCCTTGCCAAACATTTTGTACGCTAAGAGTGATTTACAAATGTGAACTCCTCGATCATTAATAACATTAACAATGTGCACTTCTTTACCAAAAGCTTCTAGTATATTTTTAATAGAAACTCCCAATAGCATATTTCTTAAATGACCAACGTGGAGTGGCTTATTTGTATTCTGACCAGGACTTTCCACTAGCACTGTTAATTTCTTAGGTTTTGATTTTCCATAATCCTTTTTTTCCTTTAAGATTTTACTAATAACTTCTTTGTTCAAAACTTCTTTATTGATAAAAAAGTTAAGATAAGGTCCTTTTGTTTCAATCTTGCTAATATTCTTTGTAGGCTTTAATTTTTTTAAGAGATCTTCTGCAATTTGGTTAGGGGCTTTCTTCAATGTTTTTGATAGGATGAAGCATGGAAAAGCAAAATCACCCATTTCTAAAGAAGGCGGAACTTCTAAGATGTTATCTATCTGAACTTTTTTTAGCTTAGTTACTTTTTCCAGTATTTTGATTGTTTCTTCTCGGTATTTCATTCTAGTTTTATCTTAAAAGGCCATTTGTGGTTCTTTTTATTGAAAACATAATTTTTTTGGACGAACTTCTTCATAATTGAAGGTATGAACCCTGTTTTAACATTCTTATTCTTTATTAATATTGCTTTCCTTTTCCCTAAAGAGATTAGAAAAGGCCAATCCATTGGTTCAAAAGCTTTTTTGTCAAGCTTTCTAATATCTGCATTAATGTTTTCAGCGATTAACATGCCTTGTTTTAAAGCTATTAAAGCTGTTTGTGGTTGAGGGCTTTTATAAATATACGCACAATCACCTGCTGCGTATATGTGTGGATGGCTAGTTTGCAAGAATTCATTAATCATGATTCCTCCTCTATCACTAGTTCTCAAACCTGATTTGTAAGTTAATCTATTTGGTTTTATACCGCAGCACCAAATTATTATGTTACTGTAAATGGTCTCTTCATTTTCTAAAGTAATTTTCCCCTTTTCAACTTTCTTAATCTTGTTGTTAATCTTTATTTCAACACCTTTTTCCTTTAGAGTTGTTTCAGCAAATTGGATCACTTTATTACCTAAACCCTTTAGGATGCTAGTACTTGATTCAATGATTATAACTTTGCCTTTACCTTTGGTAATATCCGCTAATTCGCCTGCTGTTTCAATACCTGTGAACCCGCCACCAGCGACGACGATATTAATTGGTTCTTTGTAATGTGAAGCTTTTTCTAGTTCTTCAAACAGATTCTTTTTGATTTTCTTTGTGTCGAAAATAGTTTTTAATGGGAGAGTGTTTTCTTCTGCGCCATCAATACCAAAAAAATTGGTTACTCCGCCAACGCCAATTACTAAGTAATCAAAATTTAATTTTCTGGACATCGTAACAACTGATTTCTCTAAAGGCTTTATCTCAACAACATCTTCTTTGTAGAACCTAATATTATGTTTTGTATACAGTTTTTCTAAGTCAATGATTATCTCTTTTTTCTTAGCAGTCATCGAGATTAGTTTATGAAGAGATGGTTGGTAAACAAAGAAAGGTTTCTTGTCAATAACTATGATGTCAACTTCTTTATTCAATTGTCTTAACTTAAGAGCAGATTCCAATCCTCCAAAGCCAGAGCCGACTATAATAACTTTGTCTTTCATTAGGATTCTTAGACGTTAGTCGTTTAAATATTTTTGGAATAAATATTTTTAAACAAACCTCTATTTCCCCTAAGAATGCCAGAAGACAGAAAGTTCAAGAATTACATGTTTTATGGAGGTTCAACGCAGCAATTAGAAACTCTTCATAACTTGGTTGTGCAGTATAAACACGCTTTATTTGAGAACCATATTTTGCAAAACGTGTTGTTGAACAGTGGATACCAAA
This sequence comes from Candidatus Woesearchaeota archaeon, assembly GCA_016784125.1. Lineage (GTDB taxonomy): Archaea > Nanobdellota > Nanobdellia > Woesearchaeales. The sequence goes on along the minus strand of JADHVI010000020.1, from coordinate 7,777 downwards.
TTGAAAACAGACCAACATCATTTTTTGATCTAGAAGATGCAGTTTGGCCCAGGAGTCATGTTAAAGCTAATTTGATATTTTTAGAATATGTTATTGATCGAGCAACAAAACCTGAAATAACAATTGTTGAAACCACTCTAGGAAAGATTATTCCTGCGTCTGAATATGAAGGTGAGGAATTGTCCTTTGTTACTGCTGAAGGATTTGATGCAATAGGTATTGAAAGACTCCAAGAGGAATGGTTTGCAAATCCAGACATAACTGATGTTATTAGACAATTTCAAGCTGCTTTGACAAAGAGTTTCAATGAATTCAATCAAAAATATGTGCTATCTTGTATGCTTGATGCAACGAAATCATTCTTAGACTTAGGTTGGAAAGAAGAACAAGGATATCAGAACAAAATTAAAGGGGTTTTGAATGCAAAAACTTTTATCGCATTTGATACAGCATATTTTAACACTGCAAGAATGGATGCGTCTGCTGCAGGCGGACCTTATCAAAAACTTGCAGAATCTGAATTTGGAAAATTGTTTTTGCTAGAGGAAAAGCAGATGAGCGAGATGGTTGTTGTCATAAGAAAAGGTTGTAGCTATATTGATTAATTCTTTAATCTCTAGTCTAATTTTCTTGGAAAGACAGCTTTGCACTTCTGACATACAAATGCGTCGTTATAGCCTTGAAACTTTGCACCAAGATTAGATATTATGACCATGTGCTTAGCATCCATCTTTGAACCACATAAGCAGCATTTCACATAATCTGGTGCTGGTTCAGAACTACTTCCCATTCCACTAAATATTCCCATATTGTAACCTCACTATAAAGTATGTATGACCCTAGGAGGATTCGAACCCCCGTCTACCGGTGTCTACCAACGCAAATAAGCGTTGACATTATCATGCTCCCTCTGGTCGCGACGTTTTGCAACGTCTTGTCCCATGGGACTGAAGCGAAGCGAGAATGTCGCATTATAGTGTCAACGAATATATGTCGTTGCCCGAAGCCGGTTGCACTGTCCAGGCTATGCTATAGGGCCAATATTTTAGGCCATAATCAAAGTCGGTGTACTCAGCGAAGCTGATGTACACCTAGGTTCCAACGGACGATACCGTTGTGGCTTTGCTATAGGGCCAATATTTTTTAGAACTATAATAACTATTTAAAATTATTCAATTATAATTCTCGAATCTCGTCCAACTCTGCGATTTGCTTAATTTTTTCAAGATCAAATGTTGGTGTTTCTTCTTTAAGCAGAAAAAAGTAGTATGCGTTGCCGACTGCATGGTTGAGACTTTCTTCGAATTTTCTCATGGTTCTTTGTTGATTATAGTAATGTATACCCCTAAAAATAGATACTTCTTCTGGGCGTTGTCTGAAGTGGTGATATGTGAAAATATGTACTAAATCTCCTTCGGATAAAGTTTTTATTTTTTCGTCGTATAAGGCCATGACTCCGGGTGAAAATACGAATTCACACCAAAGTGCTGCTGCTTGATCTCTGTCATTAGTTGCTATTCTCACGTCTGTTAGTAATCTTTCTGAATATACCATTAATTTTTTTTCAGGCAAAGATCTAAATCCTTGCATATATGTATCTATGTATGTCATGTTTACCTTCTTAGAAGTTTTTTAAAAATTATTTTGTTTTCTTTAGTGTTATTTCAATGGTTGAAACTCGGACGTCTTTTCCTTCTTTGTTTTGGAATCCTTCTGAGTCAATTACAATACCTTTCAATTCTGTTTGGTCTTTCAGAAATCTTTTCATCGCCACTTCAGCCACGTCAACTGCTCGGCTAATAAATTTTCCTCGAGCCTTTATAATCACTTCAGTTGCTTCCTTAGTTGTGAATTGTATGACTACACTGGTTACGTAGTTCATAAACGGCTTACCGCCTATGAATATAGAGTTGTCTTCGTCTGTCATGGTTTACACCCCGCTTTTCTTCAATCTCGCGATGTACCCTGCTATGACGTTCCGCATCTTCTTAGACGATACATCTGAAAAATCTGAAACTAGTACTTTGTTCTTATCAAATTCACTGGTAAAGTCTTCTCCGTGCTTATCTAATAGTTTTCGTGACACACTCTTCACAAGTTGTGTTTTTATTCGTCCCATGTCACTCCTCAAATCCCAGTTTGTTTATAAATCTTATGATATTGGGCCATTTTCATAGTGTTCATATCAAAAAGTTTATATACCCCTAAATATCTTAACGTCATATAAAGTAATACCAACGAGGTGATTCAATATGAAAAAAGAATGTGCAACATGGATTGGTTGGCTATTTTTGCTATTTGGTATAATATACCTTGTCGCTGATCTTGTTTCAGGATGGAATTTCTGGGGCATTAATTGGTGGACTATTGCGCTCCTATTACTAGGATTGCATAAAATCAGTAAATAAGCCAAGAAAGAAAAAAACATTTTTTTTTTTTTTTAAAGAACAAAAACTCATTTCTAATTTGAAACCATTACTCTATTAGAGTAAACAGTTCTTTCTTTGTTTTTGTCTAGGAAAGTGGCTCTTGTACTTGGTAGAGATATGTTTCCTATGATTTTTAGTCTCGATTTAATCTCATAAGTAACTATTCTTTCTTCGAATGGTTCTAGATGTTCTAGGTTCCATTTGACCATTGTCCCTCTTTTTTCCTGTTTGGTTATTTTATCAGGTTGGATTGTTCCTAGAGTTTTTTTATTTATCAGTTCTGCAATCCCTGGGATTCTATCAAATAGATTTACTTTTTCGATGTTCTTTCTAGATCTGTTTTTAACGAACAATCTGATTTTTAGGTGTTCTACACCTTCTTCACTTGAACCTGAGATTAGTGCTTCTTTTGAAACCAAGACTGGAGTTCTCATTATGAAGTATAGTATGATTATAATTATTATGACTATAATTATTATTATTGGTAGTCTATAGTTAGTTACGACAACTATTTCTTGCATTTCTTGTGGTTGTATTGTAACTCCCCATTGTAAGGATGCTTCATTGTTTTCTTTTACAACGCTTGATTTTGGGTTGGAGTTTGAGAATACTCGTTCTATCCAAGACATTTTCAGGTTTACTTTGGTGGTCTTCTCCATATTTCCGGTGTTTTGGAGTGTTATGGTTTGTACTGTTCTGAAGAAGAAACTTTCTTGTGATATGTCTTGAGTTGTTGGTGCATATCCAATTACTTCATAGTTCTGGGTTGCGCTGCTTATAGAAATGTTCTTAACTTTTATTTGCGCGTTTAATGAATATAATCCTGGTTCTTGTAGTGGGTCAATCTCGAATAAGTATTCTGTTCTTTTCTCTTCTAATGGCCCTATTGAAGCAGTAATTGTTTGTTCGAATAATGTTCCATCTAATAGTATTTCTACTTCTCCAATATCTAATGCATTTCTGTTTCGCATATAGATCTCAACCGGTATTTTCTTTGTTGGATCAACTTCTTTGTCGATGTTAACTCCGAATTGTATTGATGGTCTATATTGTCCAAATATTGGATCGTAAGGTCTGATGTTTACAAGTAATACTTCGTTTTTGAAAGCATTTGTTTTTGTTGATCTGACTTTAACATTTATGGCGTGTACTCCTAAGGGTATATTAGTTATTGGATCAATTTTGAACGGGACTGATTGGGAGCTTTCTGCTGCTACTTCAACTTGTGAAGTTAGGACTATCCAGTTTGGATCATCTGTGCTAAATGTGAATACATCTGAAGTTTCTAATAGGTTAGTTATTGTTATATTGAACTCTGCAACTTCGCTTATGAAGATGTCTTTTTTTATTGCTTCACTTGATAAGTGAAAGTCTGCTGCTGAAACAAAACTAATTGCAAGAATGAATAAGATTGGTAATATTAATAGTCTCCTCATGTTATCCCTCGGCTTAAATTACATACTTCTAGTATTTAAACTTTTCTTTTATGCTAACGAAAGGTTTATATCTTAGTTAACTAGTAATAATATGTGATGCAGGGGTTTGAGATTGACGGCAGAGGTCCATCGCACGTAGTCACCAGAGGGTTGATTGCGAAATTCTTCAATCCTGAGACTGCTATCCTCTCCGATGACACACCTTTTTGGGTTAAAGATGTTATTCTATATTATGCTGATGCATTTTTGAATGATAAGGTTACTATTGATCAAGCAATCGACTGGGTTCCTGATCATAGAACTGGAAACAATTTTTCTGGAGTTGAAGCTTTCTTGGACGGTGTTGTTGTTGGCGTTAAAGGAATGGGGATTTATGCTAATGGTCATGGTTTTAGACAACGCAGACACCTGTCTTCTTATGAAGTAAGGGATATGATTTCTGACTATGATAAAGGAATGCCTGTTTCTATTATTAGGCAAAAGTATAATTTGTATTCCACTAACACTGTTTTAGGGACTCATAAATATTTTCAAACACATCCTTTGCCTGCTTTGCCAGATTGATTTATTACTATCATTGAGTGGTTTTCTAAGCAAAAATATATACATAATCAGTTATTTCGATATTCAATGATTCCGAAACTCGCATTGGATGAGAATCTTATTCTAGAGCCTGAAAAAGTTTTAATGGGAGCAGATATCCCGCGAGAGGATCACACTGACTTTCTTATTGATAGCAGAGAAAATAAGGTTATTCCTGATGTTGCAAATGTTTTATTGGATTATCTTAAGGCTGAGCATTCAGGCGTATCGACTGTTGATTATATTTATAAAAATGGTATTGAGACTGTGGAAGGGCAATTCGGGGGAGCGTTTACTTATAAGAAAGGTTCCATTGATATGACTGTTCAAGCTTTAAGAGATTTAATGTTATATCATGCACAACATGGACATTACGTTTCGCAAGTTAAAATGTCTTCTGTGGCTTTGGGTGATGAGTCTTTGAGTAATGATGAGATACCAATGTCTGTACCAACATCTCTTTACTTCAAGATTAAAGATAATATTTATAGGGTAAGCCATATAAATAATGGTGCCAGAATATTGGGTGGTTATGGATTGCATAGAGCAAAGATTAAGAAATGGGGTTGGCCAATAGTTAAAAAATTAGTTCCAGACTCAAAGATTCCTAGTTTGAGAAAGAAGGTTAGAGAGTTTAAAGATTGGATTCTTGAAGCTGAAAAAAAGCCATTCTATGTTACAGTTGAGAAATACGCTGTTAAACCAACTGATTAGAGTTAATTTTTCTTGAAAACTTTTTTATACTGATAGTTTTTTTTCTTTCTTAGTTGGGGTTGTGGTCTAGCTTGGCTATGATTCACGGCTGGGGGCCGTGAGACCGGGGGTTCGAATCCTCCCAATCCCATAACCTTTTTAGAAAAAAAGCTTAGACAAAAATAAGTCAGGCATAAAGCCAGACTGTTATAATTTACTTGATTTTCCTGACAACTGATTCTTCTTTTTCATCTAATACTTCGTATCCTTTGTTTCTAATCTCATCTCTTAGTTTGTCTGATTTTGCAAAGTCTTTCTCTGTTCTTGCTTTGTCTCTTTCACTTTTCAGTTTCAGGACTTCTTTTGGTATTGTTTCTTCCTTTGTTTCTAGAAGTCTTAGCCCTAGTACTTCATCGTATTTCTTGATGAGCTCTAGTTTTGTTTTGTTGCTTAGCTTTTCATTGCTTGCCACATCTAATAGTAATGCAAGTGCTTTTGGTGTATTCAAATCATTGTTTATGATTTCTGTGAATTTGATTAATTGTTTGTCATATTCTTTTTTGTCTAATTCATCTTTTGCTTTCTTTATTTCAATGACTTTTGCTTTGAGTTTTTTCATTGCTGTTTTTGCGCTATCTAATGCGGTATATGAAAATGTTATTGGTCTATTGTAATTAGCTCCTAGTAAGAAGTATCTGTATTCCATTGGGTTGTATCCTTTTTTTGTCAATGTTTTTAGTGTTATGAAATTTCCTGCTGACTTTGACATCTTTCCTGCGTCAATAGTTAACCATCCGCAGTGAAGCCAGTAGTTTACCCATTTGTGTTGAAATGCTCCTTCTGACTGTGCTATTTCGTTTGTGTGGTGTATTGGTATATGATCAACTCCTCCTGTGTGGATGTCGAAGTGTTCTCCTAAGTATTTGCTTGACATTGCTGAACATTCAATGTGCCATCCTGGAAATCCTCTTCCCCATGGTGAGTCCCATTCCATTTCATGACTTGAATATTTATGCTTTGTAAACCATAATACAAAGTCGAATGAATTTTTTTTGTTTGGATCTTTGCCCACTCTTGATTGTGCTGCTTCTTCGTTCATTTTTAGCTTTGCTAGCTTTGGATAATCTTTGAATTTGCTTGTGTCGTAGTAGATGTTTCCGCCTGCTTCGTATGTGCATCCGTTTTTCTCTAGTTTTTTTATTAATTGAATCATTTCTTTGATGTGGTCTGTTGCTTTTGGCATATTTTTTGGTTTGATGATGTTTAGTTCTTTCATATCATCCATGAATGCGTCTGTGTAGTGTTGTGCGATTTCCCAAACAGTTTTCTTTTCTCTTTTAGCTCCTTTTTCTAGTTTGTCTTCTCCTTCATCAGCGTCGCTTGTAAGGTGCCCTACATCAGTGATGTTCTCTATGTGTTTTACTTTGTAGTTGTTGAATTGTAGTGTTCTTTTGAGAATATCTGAGAATACATATGCTCTTAGGTTGCCGATGTGCGCATAGTTGTAGACTGTTAATCCACAAGTGTACATATTTGCTTCGCCTTTCTTTATGGGTTTGAACACTTCTTTCTTTCTTCCCAGAGTATTTGTTAGCTTTATATCCATATTTGTTTGTTTATTCTCTTAATATAAAAAATTATTTGTTTTGGTATTTCATTAATTTGTTGTAAGCTTTGTGATTGAAGATGTTTAAAACGAATGCAATTATTCTTATTTCTTCTTTGTTTGTTATTGTATAGAGCATCCGCCAGTAACAGGGCAGCTTTACTCTAAATAGATTGTTGATATCTTGTTGTTTGTATTTTTTTGGAATTAGTCTTGAAGGTATTTGATTTCCATAAGAAGGATTATTATGTATCAAGTCTATTTTTTGTTTTAAAGCTGTAAACACTATGAGTTCTTTTTTTGATCTCTTTGCTTTATGTGATAATATTTGATATGATTTCCAAGCATCTTTAGAAAAAATAACTTTGACAAATTTTGACATGTAGAATTATCTGAGAATTAGTTTTATTTGTTTTTACCTTCTTTACTCGGAAGATTTTCAGTTTTGCTTTTGTAGTTCTTCCCAACTAATGCCTTCTGCAATTGCTTTTCTTAGTTTTGGACTATTATTTTCAATCCAAATTATTCCTTTTATACTGACGTAAATCTTGTTACTTTCTTCTAAGTATTCTAGTATTTGCATTAAGGTGTTATGATTAACTTTCTTTGGTAAGTTTTTTTTTATTTCTGGTATTTTGCAGATTGATCCTTTGCAATCCTGAATTGCTTTTTCAACCATTTTTATTGTTCTTAATGTTGGTGAGTGGTTTTTTTGTATCATTTTGTTATATATATGTAACTTTTTGTTATATTTAAATGTTTTGATTAAAAAATTGTGTTGTTTTAACCACTGCAAAGTTACAACAATCGAAAGATTTAAATACTAGAAAGTTCATAAAAAGACGATAATGGTAGAAAATTTGCTATCAAAAGTTAAATCTGGAATGAAAAAAGCTGTAGTTAAAACTATTTATACTGGACTTCTCGTCGGAACTCTGCTTGCATCAACAGTTATGGCGCAAGACGTAAGAGTCACAGGAAATTATGCTGATCAGAAACAAAGACCAATACCAGAAGCACAAGTAGAATAC
>JADHVI010000004.1 GCA_016784125.1 Candidatus Woesearchaeota archaeon | reverse complement strand
CTTCTAGCACCATACTTTGTTGTTCCAAATCTTCTTGCTTGATGCCTTACTTTCACTTCTCCAATTCTAAAACCTTTCCAGCTTAGCAAAGCAGGAATATATCGATGCATTTCACCATACAAATCTAAGTCTTCAAAACATTCTTTCCTGTAAGCTTTTAATGAACATCCAGAATCATGAACAACATCACTAATAAACTTCCTTCGAAGAGATGCTGCAAATTTTGAGAATAAAACTTTAGACATACTATCTTTTCTACTTGCTCTCCAACCAGAAACAACATCGTATCCTTCATCCATCTTATCTAGCATACGAGGAATGTCGTGAGGATCATTTTGCAAATCACCATCCATACTAATAATTATATCTCCTTTTGCAGCTTTAAAACCTGCTGACATTGCTGCTGTTTGTCCAAAGTTCTTTCTAAATTGTACAATCTTAACTTTATCTAATCGTTTCAATTCTTGAAATGTTCCATCACGAGAGCCATCATCAACAAAAATTATCTCATATTTTTTACCTAAAGAATCTAACACATCTCTAATTCTTGAATGTAGAATTGCTACGTTTTTTCGTTCGTTATATACCGGAACTACTATTGAAATATCCATCATTACCCCCAATACAACTTCGAGATACACGAGGGTATATAAATCTTTTTGTGAAAATTTAGTTATTTTTCAGAAATATTTATAAAGATTGTTAAATTATTTTAACATATGTTAAATATTATTAACAATTTAAAACCTTTCTTTGAAGATACATATAGAGAAATCTCCGTTAGAGAATATGCAAAAGAGATAAATATAAGTCCACCAACAGCATCTAAAACATTAAAAAAACTAGAAAAAGAACAAATCCTTAAAAAAAGAGAATTCAAAAAAAATCATCTGTTCAGAGCAAACAAAGAATCTGACATCTTCGGAGATCTTGCGAGAATATACTGGAAGAGCTTATTAAGGGAAAAACTAAGAAGTTTACATGAAGAAGTGTTATTAAAAAAAATTATTTTATTTGGATCAATAGCAAAAGCAGAAAACACACACAAAAGTGATTTAGATTTATTCATTAACATGTCAAGAAAGAAAATAAATACAGAAAAAATCAATCTAAATAGAGAAATAGAATTACACTTCAGAGAAGAATTAAAAAATAAAGACCTCAAAAGCAATATTAATGAAGGAATAATTATATTCTCGTAGAAAATGGATTAGAAAGATTGCATCGACAAACAGATTATAAAAAAAGTCAAAACTGATAAGCACATGGCTTATTCCCTAGAGAAAGATTCAAATAATAAAATTATAACTACAAAGAATATACCTTTAAAAAAAGAAAGCACCACATCAATAATAACACTTTTATATGACTCATTAAGACAAAAATTAGAATCATTAGCTCTCAAAAAAGGATACAAAGTCTACAACCATGAATGTTATTATTCATTTCTTAATGAAATTCTATCAAAAAAAGACTTAGCAGAACAATTTAACAGATTCAGAAAAATCAGGAATAGAATAAATTACTATGGAGAAAATATTAGCCTTAAAGATGCAATAGAATTAATAAAAGAAATAAATAATACGATAAAACAAATTCAAAGTCTTGATTTATATGCTTCATAAGTTGTTCTTATCATTTCTTTAATTTCAACTTTTGGCTCCCAACCAAGAATTTCTTTAGCTTTTTTATTTGAAGCAATAACAGTTGCAGGGTCTCCATCTCTTCGAGGACCAATCTCAACAGGAATCTTTTGACCAACAACTTCTTCTGTATATTTAACTAATTCTTTAACAGAAACACCTGAAGAAGTTCCTAAGTTAATTACTCCTTTAAAATCTGCATCCAAAGCTAATATATGTGCTTCTACTAAATCATTTACATCAATATAATCACGAACGCCTGTTCCATCGCGAGTATCAAAGTCATCGCCTGTAATCACTAATTTATCCCTTCTGCCAAATAATACATCCATAATTATTGGGAAAATATTTTTTGCATCAGGATCAACATAATTGAGCCCACCATCGCCAGCTACATTGAAATAACGTAAATTAACAAAATCAATAGAATAAACCTTGGAATACCAAGAAATAAATTTCTCACATTCTAATTTAGTAAAACCATAATAATTGATCGGATTAACAGGAGTTTCTTCAGTTAAAACATCGACTGAAGGCATTCCATAAACAGATGCAGTGGATGAAAAGATTATTTTCTTAACGTTAAACTTAACCATAGCATTCAATAAATTAACTGTTCCCAGTATATTATCAGAATACTTAACAGCATCAGTCATTGATTCTTCAACGGCTTTGTAAGACGCAAAATGAATTACAGAATCAATACCTTCACTAAATACAGAATCCAAATCATCGACTAAATCCAACTCAAACAACTTAGCTCGGCTGTCAACTAATTCTTTCTTACCTTTAGATAAATTATCAACTACAACAACAGAATAACCCTTGTCAAGCAAAGCTTTAACAGCAACACTACCAATATAACCTGCTCCACCTGTAACCAAGATTGTTTTCATAAAAAACAACAAAGTAGTTTTTTATTTAAATCTTTTCGAAAAAACAAACTATTTATACACAATCAGATAGTCTTACTAATATGAAGATTTTAGTCACTGGAGGTTGTGGATTTATTGGAACTAATTTTATTCTCTACATTCTAAAAAAATACAAAGACTACAAAATAATCAACTTAGATAAATTAACCTATGCTGGAAACCCAGAAAATCTCAAAGCAATTGAAAATGATCCAAGATATAAATTCATAAAAGGAGATATCTGCGATAAAGAACTCGTAAACAAATTAATGCAAGAAGTTGACGCAGTAATTCATTTCGCAGCAGAGAGCCATGTTGACCGAAGCATCTTAAATGCAGATGAGTTCATCAAAACAAATGTTCTTGGTACAAAAGTATTATTAGACGCTGCATTAAATAATAACAAAAAGAGATTTCACCATATTTCAACAGATGAAGTTTATGGCTCAATAAAAGAAGGCAAATTCAGAGAAACAACGCCTTACAATCCAAAATCACCATATGCAGCTTCAAAGGCAGAAGCAGATCAATTAGTAAAATCATATTACAAGACTTATGGATTACCAATTACCATCTCTAATTGCTCAAATAACTATGGTCCATATCAATTCCCTGAAAAACTAATACCATTATTTGTAACCAATCTAATTGAAGGAAAGAAACTGCCAATATACGGCCAAGGAACCAATGTCAGAGACTGGATTCATGTGGATGATCATAACGAAGCAGTTGATTTAATATTTCACAAAGGAAAAATAGGAGAAACATATTGTATTGGTGGAAATTGTGAATTAAAAAACCTCGAGATAACTAAACTAATCCTAGAAGAATTTAATCTAGAAGAAGATCAAATCGAATTTGTCAAAGACAGAAAAGGACATGATTTCAGATACGCAATCGATTTTACAAAGATTAATAAGGAACTTGGTTGGTCTCCAAAGCATAACTTTGAAGAAGGTTTAAAAACAACCATTCAATGGTATAAAGAAAATGAAGAATGGTGGAAACCTTTAAAGAGCAAGGTTATTCCAAACATTACAAGAAAACAAAATGGCTGATTATAACGATAAGATTAAGGAACTTGAAGACTTAATTAAGAATAGCAAGTATAACAAAAAAACTCAACATGCTATTGGTTTGTATAAGGCTCAGCTTGCTAAATTAAAAGAAAAACAAACAGCGAGAAGCAAGAGTTCTGGTCCAAAAGAAGGTTATACTGTTAGAAGAACTGGTGATGGAACTGTTTTACTCTTAGGTTTTCCGTCTGTTGGAAAAAGTACTTTACTAAATGCACTTACAAATCAAGAGTCAGAAGTTGGCGCATATGCCTTTACAACTCTGTCAGTTATTCCCGGCTTATTAGAATACAAATATGCTAAAATTCAAATCTTAGACGTCCCTGGAATTGTAAAAGGAGCAGCTTCTGGAAGAGGAAGGGGAAGAGAAGTTCTTTCAGTTATGAGAAATGCAGATATGGCAATCATTCTACTTGACGTAAATGATCCTGAGCACAGAACAATTATTCTAGAAGAAGTAAGAGATGCTCACATTAGGCTTAATCAAAAAAGACCAGATGTCAAAATCGTAAAAACTGCCAAAGACGGCCTAAAAATCGCCTGGACAGTAAAGAAGAGTTTGACAAATGAAACAGTTAAAGCTGTTTTAAAAGAATTCAAAATTAATAATGCAGACGTTGTTATAAGAGAAAAGATTACTGTTGATCAATTAATTGATTGCATTGAGGATAATAAAAAGTATTTGCCAGCAATTACCGTGATAAACAAGATGGATATGGTAACTGAAGAGAAGCTTGAGAAAGTAATTAATGAAACAAAAGCAAACCTAGCTGTTTCTGCAAAAGGGAAAAAAGGGATTGAAGAATTAAAAGAGCTCATTTTTGAAGGATTAAATTTTATGAGTATCTATATGAAAGAGCCTACCAAAGAAGCAGACATGGACGAACCTTTAATTATTGAAAAAAATTCAACTATAAGAGATGTTTGCTCAAAGCTACACAAAGACATGATTAAATTATTCAAATTTGCTAGAGTTTGGGGTCCATCAGCAAAATTCCCAGGTCAAAAGTTAATGCTTAATCATAAATTAAAAGATGGAGATGTTTTAGAAGTACACTTATTCTAAAAAAGTTCATATAATAATTCTCATTACCATAATGATTGAGGGGTTGATATATATGAAAGGTCCAATTAAACTTGTAAAAGAAAAATTAGAAAGTAAAATTGCAGAATATAATTCTTACAGCCATTTTGCGAGTAAACATCCAGTATTACACGAGATATGCGCAACATTTGATCATTTAGATGATCTTAGAACAATTGCCAAAACTGATGGAATAATACCTGCTTTAAAATACGAAGGTGCATCAACATGGTTTAGATTTAAAAGTGCGATTTACGAGTGCGAATATATAGATCCACCTAAATTAGCTAAACCATCTATGCCTGAAAGTCTTGTAGCAAAGTATAGTTCATAAATAAGAAATTTATTTTTTTGATTATTGAGAATCTTTGTGATATATGTCTATGAATATTATTCTATCTTCATTGTGGATATATGAATAAGACAAGCGAAAAGGCTTGATATAAAGTTCTCTCGTTCCTTTTCTTCCGTATTGCATTGGTTTACCGATTTCAGGAGATAAGATAATTTTATGGATTATTTTTGATAATTTCTCTTTTAATGATTTATCTTTAATTTTCTTAAAATTCCTCTCAAATTGTTTTCCAAAATCCGTGACTACCATTTTTTAATTTCCATAAAAAAAATCCAAGTTTTTTTGTCTCCAAAAAATCACCATTTTTTAATTTCTTCTAGGAACTCATCACCATTCATCCTTACAAAATTTCCCGCCTCAATTTCTCGCCATGCTTTTTCTGTTTGTTCTGCAAAGTCTAAGTCTTCAACTAATTGTCTGTCCAATTCAGAAGCTTTTTTCAGGATAAGTTTTCCTTTACTTTTCATAACAATCAATTGTTCGCCTTCTTTTAAGTCTTTTCTCATGTCGACAGGTATGACGATTTGTCCTTTTGAACTCATTTTAGTTATTCCGATTTTCATAAAGTAAGATTTGTCTTACTTCTTTTTATATTTTGTTATTAATTAAAACTAGAAAACATTTTTTAAAACAATTTTGGGAAATAAATCGAAAAAATTGCGAAAATAACTCAAATTAATATACACTTTCCTATACTATTATAGAAAGGTATATAAAGGGGTTATGTGATTAGTATACTCATGCTTTGTAAACAATGTAATCATGGTATGAAAGAAGTTGACCAAGTCAACAGCGGAAATTCTCTTTTCATAACATACCAATGTATGCACTGTGCCAACAGAACAACCCAATGCAAAGGACTGCACAATCTTAGCACCATTTAGCAGTAATCGACAAAGTTTATATAGTTTCTAAATAAGAAAATAAGGTGACAACAATATCTTATACTTCAATATATGCGAACTTTCAAAGCTTAAACAGCAATCAAAAGACTGCTTGGGCGTCAATAGGACTAGGATTATTGTTAGTAATAGTCGGATTCTTGCTATAAAAAAGAAAAGCTTATATAGTAGAAGCCCGATAGAAAGTAACAAGGGGTAAATGGGTGAAAATTAATGGGATTACAAAAAAAAATATTTTTTTGAATCCCAAAAATTAAAAAGGTGAATTTTAATGGGACAACAAGAAGTCTTCGACTTTCTAAGAAAAAATAAAGGTAAGTGGTACACATCTAGAGAAATTTCTGCAAAGCTAGGCGTGTCTATAGGATCAGTAACCATGTCCTTAAAGAAACTAAGAAAGACCAACTTAATCAAATACAAGAACACCGGAAAAAGAAATACTTACGAGTATAGAATAGGGTAGTTCTGCCGATAAATTTTTAAACATTAGTTGATACGCTATAATGATAACATACAAAAGGTGGTAAAATGAAATCAAACAAAACAAAAACAACAAATTTCTCAACTAGTACAACTACCACCACAACTACAACTATTTAATTGGAATCCAAATTCTGATTCCAAGAAAGAAAAATTATAAATAGAGCTAAAGCTGGAAAAAAAACATGAAGAAAACTTCAAACAAAGAATCCTCAAATATGTTAATTAAGATATTGAAAAGTAGAATTTTCTTGACAATAATAACCATAATAATAGTCTTAGCAATATTAGAAATCATACTTACAATCAGAGAAAATCCTTCATACAAATCAGATAGATTTGAAATCTTAGATAACCCAATTCTTGGATATAGAGGAACAGAAACAGTCGAAGAAATAATAACTAATCCAAACGGATCAAAAGAAGTTCTAGGTAGAAATTCCTTGGGTTTTAGAGACAAAGAAAGATCTTTTGAAAACAAGAACAATCAAAGTCGAATAGTCGTATTGGGCGATTCAGTTATGTTAGGTGAGAAAGTAAGAGCTAATGAAAGTATTCCTTCACTCCTAAACAAAAAAACTCAACAAACAAATGAACAATACGAATTCATAAATCTAGCACAGAATGGTTATACAGCAGTTCAAGAATTAGAGATTTTGAAAATGTATGGTATAAAATATGATCCAGAACTAGTCATAATTGGTTATGTAATAAATGATGCAGGAACACCAGATAATGGACCAATAGCATTAATGCAAGGACACAGAGAAGCAATTAATTGGAAAAATAGAATACTAAAACAAGCAGGAATGCCAAGAAGTTGTGAAGTAAAGAATTTTTTTAATAAATTTATGATAGTAAAAGAATTTCAAACAAAAATAAATAATTTGAAACCTAATAATAACAAAAGTTCAGTATATAATCTTTGGAGTCCGTATTACAAAGATCAATGTGAATGGGGAACCGTTGAATACGCATTTTTGGAAATAGCCAAAATATCTAAAGAAAAAGAGTTTGAAGTGCTATTAGTAATAATGCCATTTATGTGGATGGGAGAAGATATTAGTGACTTGCAAGAAATCTATGACTTAGTACGAGCCGAAGGAGAAAAAAACGGTTTTCACATATTAAGTCTTGTAGAACCCATAGAGGAACAAGGATTCTCAAATATGAAATTTGACTCATACCATTTTTCAATAGAAGGCAATAAATTTTCATCTGACATAATATTTGAAGAAGTACAAAAAATATTAAAATGAATTAAGATAAACAACAAGGAGGAAACAAAAATGAAGTTATTATCAATACATTCAGATTATATCGAATACGAGGCAAAGAAAAAAGCTATTAAGAGCGCAGAAGACATCAAAGATAAAAAGAATCGACTTGAAGAATGCTTAACGGTTTTTATCGCGGTAGAAGATATTGATGAACAAAACCCTGACCAAGCAGCAGAGTTAGCATTACAAGAAATCAAGAAGAACTGCGATAAAGTCAAAACAAATAAAGTAATGCTATACCCATACGCACATCTAAGTCCAAACCTTGCAAAACCAGATGTAGCAGTAACAATTCTAAAAAAACTTGAACAACTAGTAAAGAAAGAAAAATTCATAGTTATTAGAGCACCATTCGGATGGTACAAGTCTTTTAACATTTCGTGTAAAGGACACCCATTATCAGAGCTATCAAGCCAACTAATTCCAACAAAAAACAATGAAGAAAGCAAGGAAGTTGTATCAGAAGCATTGAAAGCAGAGGAAAAACTCAAGAGCTACTGGTACATTCTAGATACCAACGGAAAACTTGTAGAACTAAACAAATTCGATTTTAGAAAACATGAAAACCTAAAGAAGTTCTCATACTACGAAAAAGAGAAAGATAGAAACTCAGCTAAAGAACCAGCACACATTCCACTAATGAAAAAATTAGAATTAGTAGATTATGAACCAGCATCCGATTCTGGAAACTTAAGATATTATCCAAAAGGACGACTAATCAAGAAACTTTTAGAAGAGTACGTGAACGATAAAGTAATCCAGTACGGAGGAGTAGAAGTTGAGACGCCAATCATGTATGATATCAAACATCCAACGCTTGAAAGATACTTGAACAAATTTCCAGCAAGGCAATACCAGATTGCAAGTGACAAGAGAACATTCTTTTTAAGATTTGCAGCTTGCTTTGGTCAATTCCTAATGGCAAAAGATGCAATCATATCATACAAGCACCTGCCATTAAAACTCTATGAATTAACAAGATACAGTTTTAGAAGAGAACAAAGTGGAGAATTATCAGGACTCAGAAGATTAAGAGCTTTTACGATGCCAGATGTTCACGCATTATGCGCGGATATGAAACAAGCAACAAGCGAATACAAAATTAGATTGAATTTATGTCTAGATACATTAAAAGGCGTTGGAATCAAACCAAAAGATTTCGAAGTAGGTCTTAGAATAACAGAAGATTTCTATAAGGAAAACAAGGATTTAGTCCAGCACATAATGAAAAAGATTAACAAGCCAATTCTTGTAGAGATGTGGAAAGATAGAAAATTCTACTTCCTATTAAAATACGAGTTTAACTTCATAGACTCGGTAAACAAAGCAGCAGCTCTATCAACAGACCAAATAGATGTTGAAAACGGTGAAAGCTATGATATCAAATTTACCGATAAAAATAATGAACAGAAACACCCAATTATCTTGCATTGTTCACCAAGCGGTGCAATTGAAAGAGTGATATACACCATTTTAGAGATGCAAGCAAAAAAAATGGAAAAAGGCGGCATTGGATCATTTCCATTATGGCTAGCACCAACACAAGTTAGAATTATTCCAGTCGCAACTGAAAATCACTTGAAAAAATGCGAACAAATAGCTAAAGATATCTTCGGGCATAACATAAGAACAGATGTTGATGATAGAGAAGAATCGCTCGGTAAAAAAATTAGGAAAGCAGGTCAAGACTGGATACCATATACTTTAGTAATTGGTGACAATGAACTCAAATCAAAGAAGTTCCAAGTCAGAGTTAGAGGAGCCAAAGAACCAACTACGATGACACAAGTTCAACTCGTCAAAGAAATCCAGAAACACACGAACGGTTTTCCATTCAAACAACTTCCATTACCAATGTTGTTAAGTAAGAGACCTTTGTTTAGTTCGTTTCAATAAATATAGAAAAATCATTATTTTTTCTTTGTTACTTTCTTTTTACTTCTACTAGAGGATTCTGCTTCATCAAACGCTTTTTCATAATCATCGTCGTCTTCGTCTTCTTTCTTTTTTTCGTCTTCGCTATCATATCCTGCCATAAAAGCTTCCTCTTCAGGACTTATCTCATCATCTTCTACTAGTCCCTCTCGTCCATCGCCACTGTAAACTGATTCAAATTCATCGGAAAATTCTTCGTTTGCCATTACACGTTTCTGAAGGTGGCCATATATATAGTTTTCGATTTTTGCCATTATAAAGATAATAAAAAAGTTTAAATAGTACTTCTCAGCCCTCAAAAATTACAGAGAACACAAATTAATCATGTCGTTATCACGAGAGTCGGACTTAGAAACTATATGCGCTAGTTGTGGAAAACAACACGATAATAATTTTATTTCTGAGTGGTGTAAACGAACACCTAGTGCGCACTATAAAACAAAGAGCTGTGAGCATTGTGGTTACGAAATTTCTTTTAGAACTAAAGATTCTTCTGGAATAAGAAATTCTCCTTAGTAATTAGTAAATACAAACTTTTATATAGAGACCTAGAGCCAGCCATGTTCAAGGATATTATGCAGTTATTACGAGAGTCAGACTTAGAAGAGATTTGTGGCGGATGCGGACAAAAGCACAAACAAGATTTTAGTTCAAACTGGGATAAACATTCCCCAGTTATACACTATAAAACAACTAATTGTCAGCATTGTGGATACGAGATAGCAATACGCACGAAACGTGATACATCTGGTATTAGATAACTATTTTATGTGTAAGAATTCTTTCAAAGCAGCTGCAAAAACCGTTCTTCCAAAATTAACTGGATCATTATATGCTCTATGAAGTTCATAGTCCCCTGTATTAGTTGCCTGTCTCATCGAATATAATAAATCATTACCAGAACTAGTGTTTAATACTCCAGGACTAAAAGATATTCCTGCTAGTGAAACGTTTGATATTGGACCATGACCATCAGCTGTTGCAATACAAGGTTTTCCAAGTTCACTAGCCATTCTTGTTGCGAGCACATTACTACCAATCATTGATTTAGCAAACCAAGAATTCTGAGCATTATGACCTTCTATCCAATCACACATTTCACTATACTTTGTTCTCTCAATTTCTTCTTCTCTAGATGGCAATCTAAATCTTCCTCTAAACATCGATGTAGAAAGTGAATATGGATGTGCATGACTTGAAGTCGCATTCTGCATTACTGCCTGAGTTGTTAAAACATCTGCACTAACCCCATCACTAAAATTTGTACAACCATAAGTAACTATTTCTAGATGTTGTTTTGTCAACAACTCTTGTGACTTCAACAAAATTACTGAATTATCTCCTTTTGATACTTTGATAATCTTATTATCATAAACCACTTCATACTCCTGACCAAGATCTTGTACTTGAGACTGCAAATCTTTAAATTTGAGTACAGTCGCCATTTCAGTATTTCCTCTTTCTGTGACTGCAACTATATCTGATCGCGCCATTAATCCATCTACGAAGTTCTCGATTCCCCCATATTTTTCCAAAGGGAAGAAATGATTATGTAAAGATGCAAATACTCTGTCCGGAGTTTTTTTGTAAGTCTGATCTGTGAGCCAACTCTTAAGTGCAACTCCAACTTCTGGAACTAACTCCTTAAAATACTTTCTTTGTAAAGACGGCGCTATGCTCAAACCAGTGTATGCAAGCATTGCAGTTCCTAATACAGGCAATACTAAACTCATGATCTTTCCCTCAATATATTTGCTAATGGTCTCCAATCACGACTCATTGCAACTGTGAAAGGTGATAAATATTCTTATTCATCAAGCTTTGTGATAATAATTGGTTTGTCAAAAACTAGAACAGAGTGCTCAGCTTGACTAACCAAACCCTTTCTAACATCAGGCAAAGGAGGATAACCCCTAATCACACCAGCATTGACCAACTCACGCAAACCAAACTTAGTTTTACCAATTCCGTGCTTTCTGGATAACCATCTAGTTGTAAAAGGAAGACCATTGTAAGATTCGATATCCTTCAATATATCTCTACCAAAAGCGCTTCGAACAGACCTTCTAGCAACATGCATAAACACAGTCGGATTGCTACTTTCCTGTATCATTCCAGCACCCGTACTTGCAAAAGGTTCTATCGCTATTGATTGCCCTTCAACAAGTTCATTTTTACTTCCAGAATCAAAATTTGGAACTGAAGGAGATTCATGAACACTATAATGACCAATGCCATGTCCAGATAGATTTTTTACAGGCGCAAAACCATATTTCTCTATTGCCGTTTGGATTGCAGTACCAATTTCACCCAAAGTAGTTCCGGGTTTAACGATTTTCAAAGCTGCGTTGACTGCTTCGCGCGAAGCTTTAACAAGCTTAGCATGATCACCTAAATCCACTGTTAATGCATTATCAGACACATAACCATCAACTGTTGCGCCAACATCTAACTTCACAACATCGCCTTCTTGGTATACTGTTTCGTCATCATCTTCCGGACAATAATGAGCTGCAATTTCATTCCTTGAAGTCTGAGTAGGAAATGCTATTCCACCACCAAGCTCTCGAATTTTATCTTCTGCAGCGTCACAAACAGTGACAAGCTTTACACCAGGTTTTATTAATTTAGATGCGTGTTGTAGCGCTTTCGCAGCAATTTTGCCTGATTGCCTATATTTCTCTATTGTCTCAGAATCCATAAGTAGAAGATTTTGTTAGGATTATTAAAAGTTTTCTAAACAAAAACAGCCATGAAAGTTATAGCTATGAAAGCCAGCACCAAAACCAAAAATAAGAAATTGTATAGAAATCCTTTCATGTTCATCACTAATATATTATTGCTACGAGAACTCTTCTGATTTGTGAAAATCTTATCTTGCCAGGATCTGAAGCCTGGTTGTTATCACCCTTCATTATAAAGTATAACCCATTTTCATCTTGACCTTTGTATATTACTCTATGTATAATTGTTCCATCCGCGTATTCTGACTCATAAGAAACAATATCACCAACTTGAATATCTGCTGCTGATTCAGGCACCATTTCAATTGCGTTTGCATGTTCGTCTAAAACAGGATCCATAGAATTAGTATTTACAAATGAAGCCCATTCAGCGTTTTGCAAATCAATAATTATTCTGTCACTATAGACTTCTATCTGACTTTCTTGTATCCAATCACTAGGAGAATCTCGTTCTGGAGAAGTATTATAATTAGTAGGATTAAGTGTTTCGATTATATCGCTAGCAGCATCTTGAATAACATGCCCTGTTGGAATATTATCGTCGAATTGTACAGGTCCTATCGCAGCGCCCGCAAGCACTCCTGCCGTGAAAATGCTGGCAACGCCCAATATTCCCCAAAATTTTTTACTCATAAGTGATTAAATGGCAAAACTAGTATATAAATCTTTCGTTTTTAATCACTGTTCAGTAGTCATTTTTGCATCTGGTGGTCAAGACATCCATCCGGTACGTATCTCTTTAATAGTTCCTTTTTTGCATTTAGGGCATTTTTTATTAATCATTTCAGCAAGAGTACGCACCAATATAGAACCACATTTTGGACAAACCCGAACATCACGACCTTTTTCAAGAAAAACAGAACTAATATCTGTGATTAATATCCTTCGTCTAGGTTTCTTGCGTTTTGTAGGAAATCCAAAATTAAAATCATCATATTCATCATACAACCCACAATCCATACAAACAAGCTTTTTTTCACTCGCATTATCAGTATAAATATAAACCTCTCTACTTCCACAATCCACACAAGGAGACTCAGTTCCAATTTTTTTCATAACAACCTCTGTAGGTAAGTCTTTAAATTCAGAACCACACATATCACAAGAAGAGACATCAAGAGACACTAAATATCCGCATGTTGGACAATGTTTACAAGGAATAACTACTTTTTTATCATCAACAGAACAAACATTCTCTCCGAAATCCGCTTCGAACTGATTCAAACATTCTAAACAAATACAATGAGAATTAAATCCCACTCTCTCCCTATACAGTTCCAAATGTTTTTTCATAACTAAGTTGAATTTTTTAGGATTTTTTTTAGCTAAATCAAAAGGAACAGGCCCCAACTCTCTTCCTAAAACTCTTTCTATTGTCAAACCCTCACCAGGATGACGGCAGATCACTCTTTTACCCTTAGCGTCCATTACATACTGATATCCACCCCATCCTTCAGGAAAAGAAAAATTACATTTATCACATTTGAATTTATTAATTTGAGGCACAAACTGCACATATCAAATGATATTTATATATCTTTTCAGAATTTATACAAAATTCAAAACTCTTGTAAATAAAATATTAAGCTTGAGGGCCTGATTTTAACTCAGTTTCATAATCCCTTCTAGAGTGATAGAGAGAAATATAAGTCAACAAAGCACCAGTTTTTTTAGTTAATAAATCACCATTTCCAGTAACAAGGTATAATCCTTGATTTGAACGATTAGAAACCATGACAGTCAAAGCATCAACCGATCCATTCCAAGTTATTTCTTCTAAATTGACAGAAGGAGCAACCAACTCCACAGACATTTCATCATCCTTAAAAATATCTGATTGTTGAACATCAATTTTCATCGAGTATAACTTATCTCCATGAACAATTAAAGCTTCAACTTTGTCTGTAAAAGGATTAGATAGAGGTGAAATTGCAGCAGGAACGTCAGTGTTTTCCAAAAATGTCTGAATAGTATTATACTGAGAAGCATAATTAAAAACATTTATTGACTTAGAAAAAATTTGCTCGTAGATACCAATATTCTTTTTCTTAAGAATCAAATCAGCTATCTTTCGACGATAAACCAGCCCTTCTTCAGAATCAGGATAATCAAAACCATGAGTTATAATCCCATTTTTCAGATTATCAAGTAATTCATCCAACAGCAAGTAATTCTTCTCAGTTAGTTTTGCTTTACATCTATAAAAATTATTTGTGGTCTTGCCAAGAATGGTTCCTGTTTTGAAAAGAAGACCTGTAACAACACCCAAACCAATAGGAACAACATACGACTCAATAAAAGGACTGTTAAAAGCATAAATCCATAAACCAGCAAGTAAAGAAGCTTTATTTCCAAACTTAGACACATACTTGTCAAAATAGTTGATATTAACGTTTTTGTCAACATTAGTAAAAATAGGATTCAATTCGCCTTTTTTGTGTAGATAATCAGTTAGTTCGAGACCAAATCTTTGTCGATTATCCTTGATTCCAGTCGCAAATCCTAATGAGAACACAGCCACACCTTCCAAAATTATCGTTTCTAATTCCATTTTATTTTGACAACGGTAAAGACCCTGACATATAGAAGAATCCGTCGTTATCCAACGATCTAAATTGATATTCTAGTGTCAAATTCACCCCCAATAGATTAAAATTTGAATATAATTCATAAACTTCGCCAGTTTTAGAACTGTCCAAGTCCCACTCCTTACCTACAGCGATATTTACTGGCAACAAAGCAGTTCCCACTTTAAAACCTGCATGCGACAGAGAGGCATCACCATGACCAAATAAGTGAATAGTGAAATCCCCGCCATTAACAGTAGGCGTGAAGTGCATTGGGAAAAAATACTTCATAGAGTTGGTTGAGCTATTATTTCTAAAAACATCTAAACTAAAAAAATTACTCACATCGCCAAAAGCAGTTCTTGATTTTAAATCCCAAGACTCATTATCAGGATTATACCTAACCATAGTATGTTGACCAAAATCTTCCAAGCCCATAACTCCAAAAAATAATCCTTGTTTCTCAAAAGTATTCGCATAAGATAAATACAGGTGATCTGAATGCAATGCAGCCCAAGCATAGTACTTTCCATCTTTCATACCAGAAGTTAAAGGTTTGGCTCCTAAAAATAAGAATTCTGCTGAGAAATTTGCTCCGAAGTAATTTGTAAATAACACATCTCCAGGCACATTACCTTTTTGAACATATCTTTCAAAATCAAAAACGAAAGATCTTGTTGAATCCAATTCATGAGAATAAGCAACCCCTACATTCATAAGATGTTCATCCAAACTCCCCTGTCCATCATCAGGACTTCCATCGGTAAAGATAAAAAAGTCCAATGTCTGATTATTAGAAAGTGATATGCCACTTCGCTTCCATTTACTCTGATATTTAGTTGTAGTATTCGCAGAATCAGTGACGTTAGTTACATCTACAAATATCTCTCCCCAAGTAGGATTCCACATATATCTACTAAAATCTACTTGTTGTTCTTCACTAAACTTCTGTTTATTAACAAAAAGAACACTAGGTTCAGTTTTTGCAAACAAAGAGGATAGAGTTAGCTGTAAAAAACTATAGACTATTATTCCCTTCGTCATTGCTGAGACTAAACTCATTATCTTCCACCATTGATTTCAAATCTTCGACCCCATTTACACTAGGATAATCAAACCTTCTCTTACATCTTGGACATGCTTTAGGAGCCTCAACTCTCGACACCCAATCATATTCACAAAAATCACATTTTTGTTCATTCATTTTTATACCTCCTATAAAAATTAATTTCAGAAACACAAAGTTTTTGTTCATTCATTTTATACCTTTTATACCAATTATTTATTCTTCATCGCTTCTGCAAAGACTTCACCTTGCATTTTAAACAGTTCATCAGTAATTGATGCAAAGATATTATCTCCTGACTTATTTGCACTTCTTATAAGTAATTCACTCACATACTTAAGACTTAAACTAGCAGAACCATAATCTCTGTGGATCTTACAAGCTTCAAGTATGAATTCATCTTTTCCACCGGCCACTGCTGTTCTCATAAACAAATCTAGCCATCTGTCAAAGAACTCGTCAGTATTAGCATTATACTTTCCAGGATTCACTTCTATGTTTTCAAATTGCCCTGTTAAATTAAGTACATGACTTGCTATACTATTAGTATCATAACCAGCCAGCCCATTACCAAAATCTCCGCTTTCAGAATGAATCTTTAATTGTCTTCCTGAAAAATCCATGTGACCTCCTGTAACAAAATACCAATTCATTTGACCAAGTATCTCACCAACATATTTTTTCTGAATACCTTCATGCAGTTTTTCTGGTAAAGAAACAATATCAATAGTAGAAATTGCACCGCCACCAAAAGTTTGTAAAGCAACGTATTTCTGAGTTTCGTTTCCAGGAACGATTAGAACCCTCGAATCAATAAACGGATTTCGTGGTAGAACAACATCAATTATTGGTTCTATACCATAAATAGATTTCATTTTTTCTCCAACAAAATTTATAAAATCATTTTTGTACACTTTTGCTTGTTCAGAATACAAAGTAACAATTTCTTCTCCAACAAATTTTTTTAATTCATTTAATTTTTCACTCATTTTTTTATCTCCAATTATTTATTCTTTATCGCAATAAACAATATATTGCCATGTCAATTAATTTCATAGCACCATTGTTTCTAGGAATACCAACATATTTTTCCTCTCTTTTTAGAGCACGTTTCAACTCGTTATCATCGGCAATATGATTCAAACTTTCCTCAAAAGCCCAAGCCCAAACTTCTGTTTCAGACTTTAAACCAGATTTAGTCAATTTTGTTTCAAGATTATATATTGAATGTAAATGCGTTGATGGTCCATGATGGTTTTTTGCACCTGCAAAACCTGTCAACAACACCGCTTCAGATCCATATTTGTATGCTTGTGACATTACTTTTAAACCCGTATTATCTTCTTCCATTTCTAAATCAGTTATTACTAGGTTGAAAGTATGTCCACGTTCAAATGCAGAGGAAATTGCCCATTGAGCGTCTTTTCCACAACAACTGTACTCTACTTGGATTCTAAGTCCAAACTCTTTTCTGAAATACGAGGCAGCAGTTGACAAATGCTTCGCATTATCATCGACAACAAGTACTTTTCTGATGCCCAGTTCCTCGACTCTTTGTTGTATTTGTCCCATTTTAATCATCATTTATTAAGTTATTATTATTATGATAATAATATTAGGATTAATAGCTAACTGATATGATTCATATCAATGATATCAAAAAACTAAATATTTAAATAATCATTTCCATTACCATGAATATGGAACGAAAACTAATCAAACAAGGAGGAGGAGGATACACAATATACCTGCCTAAGAAATGGATTGATTTAAACAAGCTCCAACAAGGCGACAGAATAGATCTAGAAATAGCAGACAATTGTTTGATTATAAAAAATGAGAATAAAGACCTTAAAAAAGAAATTGATATCAATATAACGACCAACGTAGAAACTTCTGTCAGAACATTGATGACAAATGCGTATAGATTAGGATATAATGTTGTGAAAGTTCACTATGCAGATCCAAAAATATTAGACATAATTGACCATGTCATCAAAACAAGACTATTAGGTTATGAGATTATATCTTCAAATGATAATGGTTGCGTTATCGAAAACATTACAGAGCCATCATACGAACACGCAGAGAACATATTCTTAAAAGTCATGTATAATATTACATTATTATTAGACAAAACAGAGGAAATGCTCAAGGGAAAAAACTGTTACGAAGAAGTATTAGAATTAGAAAGAAAAATACAACAATTTGACAATTTTGTTAGAAGAGCTACAATAATTGAGCGAAAAGCAGAAACGCCATTACTATGGATATTTCACACAGAACTAATTCATGCACAAAGAGAAATATTCTTGCTAGCAAGATATTTATCGAATACCAATATTAAAGTTTCAAAAGATATCAAAGAATACTTTAATGATGTTAAAGACATATTCCAATTGCTAAAAGATGGTTACTTAAAAAAAGATATTAAATTACTAGAGCAAGTACATGATTTGGAAAAGAAGCTTGTCTACAAAGAAGGATATTTACTTCTTAGCACAAAGAAAGGAAAAGAACAAATATTAGTACATAGAATCACAAATTCCATCAGAACATTCTACCTTGCATCAAGTCCATTAATAGGATTGTTTCTCTGGAAGCGTTAATGGAGTAATATGTGCATTCATTAAGTGTCGATAATCCTTAATTCTCTCTAAATCTGTATGTCCATCTTTATCTGTCAATAAGTATATGGCTACAGCTGTATTAATTAACTCTACCTTCTTATGTGGTAATGCAAGATTATAGCCAACCGCCAGATGACCAATATTAGTATCGAGTGAATCTTCAGGCGAGAACATAGCTTCGTAACCAGCCTTTGCACCAATAGCACCACCGCCAGAACCATCCATTGCTTTTGGAAAATAATGTATACTTCCAGATCGCACCATCGCAGATTTTATCTCTTCTGCAGTACAGAAATAGGAAGCATAGGTCTCGGCAAAATTTACCTTGCCAGTTATATTAAGCATTGATGCAGCAAGATAATTAACTCCGAATACAGTTGCTAAATTATCATCAATATCCCGACCATGAGTCAGCCTATCACTCATTATAACAAAGTCTCTTGGCACAAAAGTTGGTTTTAATCTGTTTGAAACTCCATTTTTGTCCACACCATACATTTCTTCAGGATCTAGATCTTGATGTAGTAAACAGGCTTTCAACCATGAAGATACGAGTTTCTTATCCATCCATTTAACATTATAAGAATGAGTTACGTAATGGTTAATCTCATCTTCCATAGTGCGCCTTTTACCTGTTGGCATTTCCAATAGTTCAGGCAAGTTTTTCTTTACACTTCCAAAATAAGGTCTCAACTGATTCATGATGTATTTTCCTTCAAATCCCCCCAATAAATCGTTCATTTCATAATGAAAATATCTCTCAGCCCTCAAGAAGTCAGCTGGCGAAGGTCTCGGAGGAACATATTTACTGTTTTCTTGTGCAGACCATACAAGCAACCATGCAAATGTAAATCCAGCAGCTATGCCTGCGACCATCTTCATAGAATCATATGCTTTCTTCAAGAATTTGTTCATAGAAGGCCGATCCAATTTTTCTAAGTCGGCTTCTAAAGCGCTTACAGTTCTGTAAGGCTTTATTCTGCTTCGAGTTTGACCAACATACTCACCATATAACAATCCTTTTGACACAATTTTCCTAGCCCAACGAGGCAATGTCTTGATAACTTTCTTTGCTCTTTTCTTATGATCTTCATAGGAAATATTTGTTGCAGGTTCACCTTCAACCAATAATTGGATTCTATGTTCTAAACCATCAACTTCAACAATTCTTGCGTCATCATAACCTTCATCTTCAGGCCTCAACAATTTTACTTCATAATCAAAAGGTTTTTGCCCTGTCAAAGCAAAGACCATACTAGCAACCACACCATATACTTCTGTTTCTCTGCTTGCTTGAGCAGGATTAAATTCATCAAACAAAGCATTAATTAGATCCGGGTGTGTGTACGCAGTTACATCTCTTGTTGGTAATGATATATCTCTAATACTATGCCTTTCTCGCGCATTCTGAAGATCAGCGATTACAACAAATAAATCATCATTAACTATATAATTGCCGGGCTGGTCATTTCTTAACAAAATGTCCTTGTCCATATTCGCAAATTTCTTTGCATCAACTATTTGGCTAAATATCTTGTAGAATTTTGCTTTTTGATCCTCAGTTATTGGACCCCAACTCTCAATTAAGGATTGTAAACTTTTTCCGTCTGTATCGGACTCTACATTTACTGTTACACCCATAATATCATGACTTTCAATTACAGAACTTATGTGTGGATGTCTTTTCAATTTCTGTGAAATATGATATTCATTCTCATCTATGTCCCTTTTTGATTTATTTATTATAGTACAAATAGAATTTAAATTAGCTATTTCATATGGAAAATGTACAACTCTGGTTGTTATTCTTCCACCTACACTATGGCTAGCTTTCAAAGATTTCCTAGTACAACCAGTACCAAGATCTTCAAGGAATGTATATCCTCGTCTTTCAAATCTTCTTATTAATGTTCGTAAGAATTTAGGAAGGTTTTCTGTTTCACTCAGTGCAGCACCATTTAAATCTTGACCCGCGTAAGCATGATGGCTAAAAGCTTCTTCTGGTTGCATTGAACTTACATCTAAGAATTTTGCTTGAGCACTAGCACCCATGTTTACAAGTTCATCATCAAGAGGCATCTTTTTTCACCTCCTGCAAAACTTTTTCTATAGAGTATTCGAATGCGTGAGAACGATTTCTAAATTTTCTTTGTCGAATTCCTTCTCTTATTTTTATTAGAGTTTCTTCGTCCACCGAGATACTAATCTTATGCTTCATAATCACTACCCGGTGGCAAAAAGTATTACTAATATATAAATCTTTAGTTTTTTATTCACTTATAAGTAACAACTAATAAGGTTTATAAATGAAAAGAAAAAACCCGTTGCATGAACAAAAAAGATCAAGAATTAGTAGAATTCTTAAGTATGATGAACTCAGATTTCATAATAGAAAATTCTAAAGAAGTAAGAACAACCGCATACTACGAAACATTTCCAGAAACAACCATAGAATATTTTAGAAGATTTATGGAATTGGGAATAATAGAACCAGGGATGAAATTCATAGACTTAGGGGCAGGACTAGGGCTTCCAACAATTTCTGCTGCACACATAGGATTAGTGGCAGGAGGCATAGAATACAACCCAACTCTGGCCAGAGGAGCACAAGAATTAATCGCACTCACACGAAAAGTAGGGCTCTTACTACCAGAAACAATTTGCAAAGTTGTAAAAGGAAGCTATTTTCCAATAGAATACTCTGCAATAAGATTCAACAACGGAAGCATCGCACAACAACACGAAAAAGAAGTATCAGAATGGATTGTTGATAACGAAATAAGACTTATTCCCGAATCAAGCAATCACGATGTATACGCAGATTTAGGAATTAAACTAGAAGAAGCAGACGTAGTATTTGCTTACAC
The DNA here is from genome assembly GCA_016784125.1 of Candidatus Woesearchaeota archaeon. Classification (GTDB taxonomy): domain Archaea; phylum Nanobdellota; class Nanobdellia; order Woesearchaeales. Next base: position 34,016 of record JADHVI010000004.1, on the reverse strand, counting down.
ATGGGATGTGCAAACACCCTCAGTTCTTGAAATATTCGCAGAATATACAAAACAAAATGCAATATTAATTCATAAATCTGCATTTGAAACACCTATGACAAGAGAAGCAATTTCAGATTTAAAACTTAAAAGAAATATAACACCTATTAAAGGAGAAAATTCACCATTTTATATTGTAACAAAAAAAGAACAAAGAAAATCCCTAATGTCAAAATTATACACTAGTTTTAAAATAGCATAAAAAAAATTAATAGGTTCTAATCCAAGTACATTCTTGCCTTTCTAGAATCGAATTTCCAATCCGCAGGCAACTTATGTGTTCTCTTATAATACTTGCTCAAACGTCCAATCTTAGAATCTGTAAGTTGCAAGCCCCGCTTAGCAGGTTGATCATGCTTGTTTTCCTCAAGATGCTTCCTAATTAAAATCGACTTCTTAATCAAAGCCATTAAATCCTCAGGAATATCTTTGAGAAGTTTTCCATCTCCCAATATCTTACCAATAGATTTCTTAACAATCAGCTTAACATCAGGCACACCATATGTGTCTCTTAACCTTATACCAATTTGTGAAGGCGACAAACCTTCTTTCGCATACTTAACTACAAGCAATTCAACTTCTTTGGATTTATAACTAACCCATGAAGGAGAAATCTTCTTTGCAGGTTTAGTACTCCCAGACACACCATGTTTTCTTGAATGCATTCTAGCCATATTAATCAACTCCGTAAGAATTAAGCCCTTACCCAGCTTGAGTGAGCCTCAGTGACCAACTCATCCTTAGCAAGAAGAGAACAACGATTTATTTATAAAGTTATTGAAAGACCAATATCACAACTTTTTTAAATAGAATATTTTTCCAAAGCGACATGACAATAATTCAGAAAAGGTCTAAAAGAAAACCAACAGGAGGAAGGTACAAGGCAAAAGTTCCTAAAAGAAATGCTCAAACAGGAAGAAGACCAGTACTTACAAGCGTTGGAGAAAAAAAATTAAAGACAAAGAGAACCCTGGGAGGCAATAGTAAACTCAGACTTCTAAGCGTAAACAAGGTTAATTTAATGGATCCTAAAACCAATAAAGCTTCAATCGCAGATTTGAAGACAATATTGGAAAACCCGGCCAATAGACACTTTGTCAGACGAAACATTCTTTCAAAAGGCGCAATCATCGAAACGCCAAAAGGCAAAGCAAAAGTAACAAATAGACCAAGCCAAGAAGGATTCGTTAACGCAGTTCTTGTTTAATTTTGTAAAACAGCTCGTTCTTTAGAAGATAAACCAATAAAAATAAGTGTTATTACTACTAGTTAGTAACTAATATGAAAAGATTTATAAATAAGTAAAACAAACCTGGTGATATGGCAAACCCCGATAATGTCGGACATTTTGCATTGGATGATTTGCTCATACAATCATTCACTGAGAGGCGAGAATCTGCTTTGTCAAACTATCAAACTGCATTGACAAATTTGGGAGTAACTTCTGAAAATATCGAACAAGAAGATTGGAACAGATTATTCGATAAACAAGGCGCCTTAGAAATAGATGCAACCACATACTTCTACTTAAATCACAGACTAGGAATAATCCCTGAAGACGAAGCACTACACAATCAAGGAAGATCATCTCTAGAAGAAAGAAGAGTTGGAGCATTGTTTGGCAGCGGAAGCGAATGTGATGCAATACTTTATCACACACTAAATGAAGTTCTAGGCACAAGTCCAGAAGATGATGCGCTTGATGAGATGGGAGCAGAATTAATTACACAAAATAACTTTGATGAAGAAAGAACCTTAGAGAACCGGGATTTACTTACAAGAAATAAACCAAAAAAAACTAACCCTGTCAAAACTGCACCACCAGCCCCACCAACGAAGCCGAAAATAGCTGGAGATATAGGAAAACTAGCATCAGATGCATACCAAGTAGCTCAAGAAAATGCGTCTTCAACAATTATTCTAACGTGCGAAAGCAAAGGCAGATCCGCCACTGATGAACGATATAATATTACATACAGACACACTCCTAAACTAAAACCAGAATACACCGATGAGGGTATTATAATAGAACATGAAGATCACGACGAACCAATTGAGATGCTTTTTGATGAAAGACTGAATTACTTGTTACAAGCAATAACAGAGCGAACAAACAACTTTAAGATTGAAATGGACACTAATAGTGAAAAAAGAGTTACAATTTACGGAGAACAAGATATCTTAGATTCAGAGAACGTCAATCTAGGAACATTAACAGTTGGAGAATTTGTAGAGAAAGCATATCAGGAATCACAAACGCGCACAGTTACAATAATGGTGAATGGACGAAGAGAAGGTGCGAGCAGTTACAAATTATATACAACAGTTATAAATTCAAAAATAGCGGTTTCGCCTCAAGACATAACTTTTCCTCGAGGAACTGACAAAACAATAGAATCATATCTTCAAGAACGAATCGAAGAGATTAGCGTTCAATTATCTAATTTGACAAAAGATATGGATTTGATTGTAGATCGACCAGATGACAAAAGAATAGCCATATATCACCGAGAACCATAACAAAGTATTAACTATTTCTCGTCCTAGTTAGTCTAAAACTAATTTGTAAAAAAAGGGAAAAAATATAAGTCTCATTAAAAGTAATGTTTGGAAATGGCTGTAATCCATTATTATTCGATTTCACAATAGTCGGACCGATTCATAAAACTTGGAGATCTAACAGATTCGAAGCCTCAAAAAATATGTTACTCAACAACATCCAATCTTTTAATGTAATCTACCAAAAAGAAGAAGTAAAAATATACAAAAAAATTATTTCTCGTTCCAATCAACCCTAGTACCATTTCTACCAGCATCTTTATGTGAAAAACCTTTTGGATAGCGTTTCTGCAATTTATCGATGTTTTCGTCCAAAACTTCACTAAAATCCCAACCATAAAAATTACAGATCATAGCCAAATACCACATAGTGTCGCCAATATTTTCCTTAATTCCAGAAACTTGGTCATTCTTATGTGCAACGGTTTTCTTGATACAACCAACTAAATCACCAGCTTCGCCAGCAACGCCAAGACCCCAATTCATAATCTCCATGTTTGGATCATCATAAGTCTTAGAAGTTGTTTTACAAAGTTCTTGATATTCTTTTAATTCCATATTATCCCCCAAAGAAAATAGTTTCACTAAAATATTTAAATTCTTCTGTTTTAGTAAAATGATGAATAAAATTCTCGAACTATACAATGAGCTCCTAGAATTATACGGCTTGCAAGGCTGGTGGCCAATTAAAGGAGTTTATCACAAAGAAAACTATTCATATCCAAGAAACGAGCAAGAACAATTTGAAGTTATTATAGGTGCAATTCTAACTCAGAACACTGCTTGGACAAATGTAGAGACTGCAATTGAAAATTTAAGGAATATTAAATGCGTAGATGCGGAGCAAATATTAGCCACAAGCAAAGAAAAAATCCGCGAAGCAATTAAACCAGCAGGCTACTTCAATCAAAAAACAGATTATCTGGTCAACATTGCATGGTTCTACAAACAATTAAACGGCAAAACTCCGACAAGGGAAGAACTACTGGCAGTAAAAGGAGTCGGCAACGAAACAGCCGATTCAATAATGTTATATGCCTACAACCAGCCAGAGTTCATAGTAGATGCTTATACAAAAAGACTACTGACAAAAAAAGGACTCATCACAGGCAAAGAAAGCTATGAAGCGATAAAAATATTATTCGAAAAAAACCTTCCAAAAGATGTGAAGCTATTTCAGGAATATCATGCTTTAATTGTTGAAGAAGGAAAAAAGAATTCTATAACATCTTAATTGCAACAGAGAAATAAGCCAATTTTCCAGGTTTTAAAGTTTCATAATCTCCATTCAAATAATTCCTTTCTTGAGTATCACGTACTGGAAGATGAGTTACAGGTTCAATGCAAAACATACTTGAAAAAGGATCAGGGCACCAAAGCATGAAATGTTTGAAACCAGTTGCAATCATTTCAAAACCATACCGACCATTTGTGTACTTGATTTTATTCGCATTCTCAACAAATATTGCTGAATGACCAGTAGTCCTTTTAACATCGACAACGTCCATTAAAGAATATTCTTCTCCATTAACAGCAGTTAGTTTACCCTTTTCCTTTGTTCCTCCAATCTTGAAAGCAGGGTGCCAACCAAACATATACTTCATATCTTTAGTAGAATTATTAGTTAAATGAAAAGTTACAGACGCACCCCAGTCTTGAACTCTAAGAGTTTTCTCTAAAGTATAAGGAACCCAATTAAGTTTTAAAGGATTATTATCCCCACCACTCTTTGGATTAGGAATTGAACCGCCCTCATAGGATTGAACCAACCTAACTAAATTATCAGTTGTATTATGTTCTTTAACTTCAAAAGGTAATGCTCGAGAAATTCCGTGTTGATCAAGCTGGTAACGCTCGTCGCCTAATGAAACATGATAATCACCATCTGTGTCAACAGGTCCTACAACAGGAAACATTACAATCTCAGATTTGCTCCATTCAAAGTCATGCGGTGTAACACCAGGCATAGCTGCGTTGTGCATATATTCAACACCTTTTTTCTGCAAACTTGCAAGCTGACCATTGCTAACTGTTGCTCTGATAAGACGAGATTCAACTGGAAAAATACTAGTATTTTGTGCCATCTACATATAGTAATCAACAGAACTTTATAAATTTAAACAATTTCAATTTAGAAAACTTAATAAACTTCCACCTCAACAATCTTCTTTGAGGTGAGTATGTGGAGGCATTAACTGTTCTGACAAGCATTGCAATCGTATTATTAGCAGGTTTAGTTGTAACTATTATTTCCAAACGATTGCAGATTTCAAATGTTTTACTATTAATAGCGTTAGGTATTGGCTTAAAAACAATTGCTTACAACGATGCAGCGGTCTTTGATTTTTCTCCCACATTCCTACTTTCCATTGCAGTCTTAGCATTGGTAATGATCACATTTGATGGTTCCTCAAGATTTAAATTCAAAGATATAGATCAATTCTCAGGCGATGCAATGCGTATATTTCTTTGGTTCTTGCTATTAAATATTATATTACTAACAATCTTTACCAGCGCACTAATATTTCCTAGTTTCTCGATGAATTTCGTGCTCATATCGCTCTTGTTTGCAGTATTGATGGCTGCAACTGACCCAGGAGCAATATTCTCAATGATGAGAGGGAAAATAACAAAAGTCATCGAAGTCCTAGAAATTGAATCAATCATAAACACTCCAATAATTGTTATTGTTCCTTTCTTAATAATCAACTTCCTTTCAGCTTCAAAGAGTGGACAAATTGTTCAAAGTGTAATGGACCAATTACTTCCATTCTTACAACAAATCATTGTTGGAGTGGGCGCAGGAGTAGTTGTTGGAGTAATAATTTTCAAAGCCATGAAAAAAGCTTATCATGAACAATTATCACCTTTAGCAATAATCGTTGCAGCACTATTATCTTATATCTTAGCCGAGAACTTAGGTGGTAGCGGAGTTTTAAGCGTTGCAACAATGGGATTATTGTTTGGAAACACATTCATCAAAAGCAAAGTCAGATTACAAGAGTTCAGTTCAATATTCTCAACCGCGCTAGAAATATTAGTTTTCGTACTCATAGGTTTCCTAGTTCAAGTTGACTTGTCATGGAGTTTCTTCTTCAGGTCACTCGCACTGTTTGGTATTATGCTCATTGCAAGATGGCTAGCAATCGCTATTGCTCTAAGAAAGGGCAAGTACAAACTAAGGGAAAAAGTTTTTATGACGCTTAACATGCCAAAAGGCATAGCAGTAGCAGCAGTTGTATTCTCACTCTCAGTTATGAACATCCCAGAATTAGCAGTAATAATTGATTTAGTTTTAATGTTCATGATTTACTCATTGATACTTGCAACAATTGTAGATCGGCATTCTAAGAAACTTATAAAGATCAAATTAGAAGATTAATTAGAATTATTTATATTCTGAAACAAGGCAGTATAATCCCTAAGTTTTGAATAAGTTTCATAAGAAAGAAAAGAATTGGGGGCTACATGAACTTTTGATGTTGACAAATAAACAGGTGTGTTTTCACCTTCAGGGTTCTGCCAAAAAACTGATTTTACAGTACCAATTCCCAAAAAATCAGTTGGTTCATCTCCAAGCATACCTTCAAGTAAAATCGTATCTCCCTTCTTCATTTTCTCAGCAGCATCAGAATTATGATATGAATCTTCTTTACCATAAGCTACAAAATTAACAGAAATACCTACATTTGCAAAAAAAATCCATAAATTACCATCCTCAAAGCTTACTTTTGTGATTTTATATTCTTTCATAGAAAAAAGAAATTAATATAAATATAAAAAACTAACTAACTCTTGTTCCTTTGAAAGTTTGTCCTTTGAAAATATTCTCCAAGCTTTCAAGGTCAGAACCATTCATAATTACAACTTTCAAACCTGCTTTTGCAGCTTCTTTGCTAGCAACCGGATCAAAAGGCAGATGTGAACCAGGAACCCATTTGTCACCAACAATTTTTCTGAAGTCATGCCAAGAAATATTCTCTATCTTTTGAGCATTATCATGATACTTTGGATCCTTGTCATATACATAATCTATATTACTAAGGTTAATAACTGTTGAAGCACCAAACTTCTTTGCCAGCAAAACCGCGTCCATATCAGAACTAAATCCTGGCTTCCAACCACCAGCAACCAAAATATTTTCTTTGAAATCAATATTATTTGTTGGGTTCATAATAACTTCAGGGTGAACATCAGAAAACATGCCTTTGACAAGTTGTGCATTAACATGTGTCAAACTAATACCCATCCAATCAGAACCTTCCTGGTTATCACCAATCAACTCTGTCAAAGCTTGCTGGTACTTCCGACAAACCTTGCCACCACCAGTTACTATGACGAAACGAAAATTCAAAGAAACATAACGCTCAATCAAAGCCTTGAACTTTTTCAAATATTCAACATCAATTTCATCTGGAACAATTAAAGAACCACCAAGACTTAAGACAAATGTTTGAGTCATGAAAAAAAGTGAATGGTTTTTCTTAATAAAAGTTTTGAAAAAAAGAATAATAAATATCAACCAGATCATCAACTTCTAATGGCTTCTTGAATATTCTTGACAAATTGTATGCAGAGACAATAAACTTAACAAGATCAAATAAATAATGTTCTTTGTTCTTAATTCCTTTTGCATCTTCAACATCTATTGGATGAACTTCTTTTCCGTCTTTTGTTTGGACAACAATAAAATTTCCTCCATGAGCATCTCCATGAATAAAGCATTTATGAATATGAGCATCCAATTTGTGCTTAGCAATATATGATTTTACTATATGATCCAAAACATCTGTTGATCGTATCAAAGCTTCTAATTCAATAAATGGTTGTATTAATACATCTTGTTCAGGATTAAATTTTATACCTAATTTTTTCGCAACTTTATTAGTGTGTTCCGATAGTTTTGCTTCTTTTAAATCAGAAATAGCACAAAGAATTATTTCCACTGCCAATGCTTTATCTATTAGTTCAACCACGCCAGTTTCTTTATGTAGAATAGACAAACCTTGAAGCATTATCGTTTTGAAATCAATGTCATACTCTAAAGTTTCTGATGCAGGTGCTCCTTTCTTGACAAAAAACTCAGAATCATAATCGAGAAACTCCTTTCCTAATTCAAAGCTTTGTTGTTCAGCCAAGTTTACTAGAAATGCCTTCGTAGATTCTGAATCACATAAAAAACAATTACCATCAAACATGAATTTAGAATTTTCATCAATAGCTATTCCTTCCTTGAATTCATCAGTCAAATAAGCACATATTTTCTGCAATCGAACATATTTACCTCTTTTCTCATTTGTCATCGCAATTTTTGGAAAAGAAATTGATATGGCCCAAGTTATTTTTCTATCATACTTTAAACCTATAACATTATTATTAGAACCTGACAAAGAATGTTCTAATTCAAACTTGTCTATATCAAAACCTAAATTGGCTATTGCTTCTCCGAATTTAATCATAATCGATGTTGCGAAGAATTATTAATAAATCTTTTCAAAACAATAACCTTTTTAAAACTCTCACCCAATCTTTTTTCTAAATGTTTAACAATTATAAAGTTATCTTGGATACGAACTTCCTGTTAATTCCAGGGCAGTTCCATGTGAATATCTTTGCTGAGATAGAAAGAGTGTTAGATATTCCCTACAAACTGTTCATTATTGATCGAACGTTGGAAGAATTAAACAAGATTAGCGTCTTGGGAAAACAACGAGATGTCAAGGCTGCGAAGCTCGCAGTAGCCCTTGTAGGTAGCTTGTTAAAACAAAAAAGCTTAAAAACAATCACTAGTTCCCAAGGACTAAGCGTTGATGACATGATTGTCAAGAAAGCCAATAAAAAGGTTTATATAGCAACGCAAGATAAAGAATTAAAAAATAGAGTTAGAAAGAAAGAAGGAAAAATCATAGCTCTTAAACAAAAAAAATATCTAATATTGGAGTAAAAAATGTTTTACAAAGTAAATGTTAAGGATTATATAAGAATTCCACCACAGAAATTTGGACTCGATTTAAAGCAGGCTATGTTCGAAGAGATCAAAGCCAAGTATAGTGGTTATATTTCTAAAGAACTTGGAATGATTATTGACGTTTCTGAAATAGGAGACATCGGCGAGGGAATTATAATTCCTGGTGACGGAGCATCGTATTACCAGTCAGAATTCAAGTTATTGACTTATGAACCTGAATTACAAGAAGTTGTAAAAGGTAAAATTAGGGACATTGCAGATTTTGGAGCTTTCATTACGATTGGTCCAATTGATGGCATGATTCACATCAGTCAAACAATCAATGACTTCGTAAGTTTTAGTAAGGATAAAAACTTACAAGGAAAAGACACAAAGAGATCTTTGAGAGTCAACGATAAATGCAGAGCAAGGATAATTCAAATTTCATATAAGGATGTTGCTAACCCTAAGATTGGTTTGACCATGAGACAGGCAGGTCTTGGAAGAGAAGATTGGGTTGGCGAAGATTTATCAGGCGGTCCAGCTAAGAAGCCAGTCGCTGCAAAAAGCAATGAAAAAGGAGCAAAGAAGAAATAAAATGAAAAAAAAAGCATGTAAAAGTTGTAAAATTTTCGTTGATGGGGACATGTGTCCTATTTGCAAGAAGAGTTCATTTTCAACTAATTGGCAAGGAAGAATTTTCTTCCTAGATATAAAAAAATCTATGATTGCCCATAAGATGGGTGTTGAAATAAAAGGGGAATATACAATTAAGGTTAGATAAAATGAAGATTACTACACAAAAAGAAAATCAGTTGTTGGGACGAACAGAAGTTGAGGCAGAAATTGCATTTACAGGTGCAACGCCTTCAAGGGAAGACTTAAAGAAGCAATTAGCTCAGCAGCTTAAGACCAAGGAATCATTAGTTATAATCACTTCTATTAGAACAAACTATGGAGAAAGCGTCGCTGTAATCCAAGCAAATGTTTATACTAAAGACAAAGAGATTGCAGACACAGAATCAAAACATATGCAAAAAAGGCATGAAGCTAAGAAGAAGGAAGCGACAGAAGAAGCACCTGCTGAAGAAGCTCCTAAAGAAGAAAAGTCTAAGGAACCTGTTGCAGAGGCTAAAGAGGAGAAAAGCGAGCCTGAGGCAAAACCCGAAGAAACTAAGGTAGAAGAGAAAAAAGAAGAAGTTAAGGTAGAAGAAAAATCTGCTGAAGTAGTTCCAAAAGAAGACAAAAAAGAATAATTTTAGTTTTTCAATTTCTTTGCTTGATTTTTCAAAGCTGTTTTTAGAAGCACAATATTCTGTACTTTCAAATCATCAATCTGCTTTTGTTTTCTAACAAGTTCTTCTTCCAAGGATTTTATTCTCTTGTTATAATCTTTCTTAACTGTTGGCATAAACTGTTTTAACTAGTTGGGATTTTAATATTTTTCGTGAATCGGAATTTTTCCGAGAAATTTCTCTAAACCATTTTAAAGAAATAAAGAGATACAAATATCATGATTTCAAAGAAAGAAAAACGGGTTCTGGCAACGATGAGAAATAATAGCAGACAAAGCGCTGCAAAGATTGCAAACAAATTACAAATACCAACCAGTGTCGTACTTGAAAACATTGATGGTTTTAATACAATGATAAACAAGTATAGTTCTTTAATAAATTTTACACAGGTAGGATTTCCTGTAAAAATAGTAATTGCCACAAATAAAGCTTATTTGCCAATTCTCTTGGAAAAGAAAGGCGTGAACAACTTATACCTTACAAACCAGGGAGTTATAGCTGAAATATTATTCCAAACAATAAAAGATAAACATGATTTCATAGAACAAGTTGGAGATGCACAAATATATGATGTGATTGAAGAGCTAAAAAGAGAAGAGTTCAGAATAACTTGATGAGCAAGCTGAAAAAAGATATTAGCAGAGTATTGGTAAGAAGCATAATTGAAGAACAAAGGTTTAGCTACGAACTAATGCAGAACTCTGAGCATAATTATCAAGAATTAATTAAAAAAACAACAGGCGCATACTTGACAGCAAAGAGATTACAATTACCAGAAGAAACAATAATGATCCAAGAACTACAAAAATACATCATAAATGCTTTCAAAAAGACAAAAAATAAATATGTGATTCTCTACAATTAACTATAGAATTAATAAAAAAGTTTAAATACGAGTGTTTGAAAACGAGAAGATATAATTCGTGGTGATGACAAACGTGATGACAGAAAATCATATTAAAATAACTAACCAGCTCGAAAGAGATCTCAGACAAGGATTTTCAGAGCAACAGATGAAAAAAAAACTTCTACAGCAAGGCTTAAACAATGGACAAGTCAATAAAAGTTTTCATGATGTAAAACTTAGAAAAGTTAAGAGACGATCCTTCTTCGCAATTCTAGTAGTGTTTGCAGCAGTAACATTAGTGTTTGCAATTGTATACTTAAATGTTTAAACGCAAGCACCCTAAAATTGAAAGGAAACATTTATATAGTATCTTCTTATAAAAAAAGGAGAGGGGTTGAGAGTGAAAAATCATAAAATCTCATTATTAATCTTATTAGCATTATTCTTAATAACTATTAGTTCTATAAATGTTCAAGCAGCAGGTTGTACTGTCGATGCAGACTGTGATGATACACTATTCTGTAATGGTGCAGAAATTTGTTTTAAGAACAATTGTGAACCTGGCATTGATCCATGTCCTGGAGAAGGATGCGAAGAAGAAAAAGATGTATGTATACCAGCCTTACTTCCTGACGGAACTATATGCACTGGAAATCCTGAATGTCAAAGTGGTTATTGCAGAGCAGATTACTCAAGTCCTTTAAAGTATTGTGCAGCAAGTAGCGTAGCTTGCGTTCATGATGGTGATCAATTCGCAAATTTTGATTATGGACCTGATTGCGCAGTTGTAGGTGGCGGAGGAATTGTTGGACAAAGATGGATGTGCCTTGCAGGTGTATGGCGCTATGATTCATGCGGTACTCAACCAGGAACTTGTACAGACACATGTACTCTTGATACCGAACTAAATGCTTGTAGTAACGGAGTACCAAGAGCAACATGCGATGTTGGTGGCGCCGGATCAATACCTACTAATGTTGATGATTTAGAATACTGTGATGGTGGAAGTATACTTTCCTGCTCAGTAATCCACCCTGAGAGTTGTATATCAGGAGCATACATAACCGAAGCAGATGCAAACCCTTCAATTTGTGCTTGTGCAGGCAAAAATTGGGATTTTACATTGAACCAATGCTGTGGTGATGATGGCACAAGTGATAATTGGGATAGTGCAAGTGGAACATGCGACGATGGAATATGGTATCCTGCAGATACAGGTTACAATCCAGTTTTAGGTTGTTGGGGAGTCACACTCTGCGATGGAAACTTTACTTGCGGTGTATACGACGGTGTTTGTCCAGAAGATTTCTTTCCACCAGAAGGACCTCAAACATGTAGTAGTTATGATCCATTTCTTGAAGGGTACTTAAAATGTTTAGACCCTGATTGCCGAGCAAATATAACCGGGCACGTTATTTCTGACGGTTCACAAGAACCTATTCCAGGCGCAGAAATCACTTACGAGCAAGACGTTTGGAATGGCACAACATACATCAACCTCACTCAAGTTGGATATACAATTGATTCTCCAATTGAATCTGATAACGGCACTTACTGGATGAATATAGGTGCGGGAAACAATTTTTATATAATCGCAAGAGCACAGGGATACACTGCAGATATCAAAGGCCCTTTCTTCAATCTCGAACCAGAAACCTTCTTGGAAGTTAATTTTACTCTAAGAAATGGAAGCTGCCAAGGAGATTGTACAAGAGAAGGAAGTAATTACTGTGATGCTAATTGCCAAGGACAAGGAGTGCCAGGAGATACTTGTTGGTTCAATGATAATACAACATTCCTGACAGACATTATACCTCCACTTTTGAATATCACATCACCTTTAGAAGCTTGTACTCAACTAGGTGTTCAACAAGGCAGTGTATTAGATATTGGATCATATACAAACTTTGCAGGAACAAATATGTGTATCAAGGTGAGATGCTGTGAAGGAATACCATTTGAAGTTCCTTGCCCTCAACCAGATATCGGCAGTGACTTGGATAATGCTATCAGAATAACAAGGATCGCAAACTACAAAGGAGAAGCTGTTAAGATTAGATTATACTACTGGGAATAAGTAGGAAATTTTTTTAATGTCAAAAAAAACAGATTCTAGAAGATGAATAAAAGAGGTGCATATTTTTTCGTTTTGGACGCCCTAATAGGAGGGTCAATCTTTCTTGTAAGTGTAATTCTAATCCTCGGATCTTACATGAATGTTCCTGAGACAAGACAAAGTTACTTATTAGCAGAGGATTTGATGAGTATAATCCAGACAACTAAAATTATTGATTTTAGAGATCCATATATTGAGTACTTAGCTGATAACGGTTCAATCACTAATCCTGAACAATCATTATTCCAACAAATTGCTCAATTGCATTATGTCGGAAAGCAAAACCAATCTTATCATCTTACAAAGAATATTCTGTTATCCTTAGTAACTGAGGAATACGGTGTAAGTTATTCAATAATTAATGGCACTAGCAACGAAACAACAATTATCTTCAACCAATCCATGGAACGAGAAAATCTTAGCAAAAGAATGCTAACATCACGAAAAATTGTATTCTATGCAGTTGATCAAACAAGTTTTTTTGGACCTGATATTGTGGAGTTGAAACTATGGAAATGATGAAGAATAAGAAGGCAATACTTTTCACATTCATCTCTGTAGTTATTGCAGGTTTATTACTGACAATGTATTCTACACATCAAATAACACCGATTGATCAGAATGTAGGATTGGAAAAAGCCAAAACAACTATTGCAAATGAACATTTAATGACAACATTCGCTTATGCTGAGAGTAGTATGAAAATTTCAAGTTACATGGCTTTCCAATCAATGATTAAACATATCCATGATGAAGGACATTTCTTCAATGACGAAGTGGATATTAATGAGTCTTTTCAAGATTGTATGTTAGATGGAAGTTTTGGCGTTCGATCAGTACATTCAGGAGATTGTGATTATATGGAAAATTTCACAATATATGTTTTGATGGATAATTTACAAAACAAACTTGCTAGTGAATTCGCAGTTAATATGAGTTACAGTATAAACGATGTTTGGGTTGATCAAGCAAATCCATTCTCTGTGATAAGCTATTTGAATATGTCTTTGAGTCTCAGATTTCAAAACATACAATGGAATATTACGAATGTCTCGGTTTCCAAAATTAGTATTCTTGGATTGCAGGATCCAATCTATTTTAATATTGGTTACAATTCAACTTTCAAAAAAGCCTTTACATTAAGAGAATCATATACCAATGACACATTTCAACAATTTGTTGAGAACGGAGAATATTTAGTTACATCTGTTCGAAATATGACTATTAGTGGAGTTGGTACTTTCCGTCCACTCAGTTTCTTTGGTAGGTTAACCAATGAGCCGGACATAAAAAATCACCCTAGTTTAACACTTCTTTCAATCATTAATCCTCAAAAACTTGTGGATGAAGGATTACCTAGACCGGGTAATGAGAGTTACGTGGACTTCATGTATGGAACTCAATTCAACGAAATCAATTGTATAGCTGTCCTACGAAAAGTTGTTGACACTCAGAATAGACCAATAGTTGATAAATATCACTTATCTGTCGACTTCAATCAAACCGGCGGCCAAGTTGAAGTTACAAATACTTGCTAACTACTCGACAATAATGAACAAAGTTTATAAAAAAATAAAGGAATAGATATTACTGTGGTAGAGGAGACTATAACTACTAGTGTAGATTCGCTCATAGATCTTTTGAAAAGTGTCGATAAGATCGAGCTAGAATTGGCTGCAAATAAATTAGGATTACCCAATAATATTGTACAATCATGGGTTGATTTCTTAGTCGAGGAAAAAATTATTGGCATAGAATACAAATTTACAACTCCATATATTTATTTGAACAAAGCAAATATCAAAAAAGCCAGTGCTATTGAGACCGAAGATGTTTCTATTGATTCTTTCAAGGAGAACTTTGAGAAAAAAGCATCTGACAAACAAATATCTCAACTTCAAGCTACTGATTTATGGAAAAACCATTTGTTACAAAAAATGGACAAGAAAAAACAGTTTTTCTTCAGAGAAGCTCGAAAGAGAGGGTTCTTTAACCCAGAAGATCTTTGGAGCGAGTACAAGAAAAAAATGATTGCAATGTAAAATGAACTTAGACGTATACCTAGAAAAAGATATCACCGAGTTTCTTGAGAAAAAAGAGCTCGAAAGAAGACAAAAAGAGTTAAAGGATACTGCACCTAAAGTAGAAGATTTCTCAATGGAGCAGGATTTCTACAAAGACTTCCAAGAAGCTTTAGATAAGAGAGACTTGTTCAAGGCTAAGAAAATATTTGATCAGACTCAACGATTAACCGCTAATGCTGAATCAGAGGAAGATAAAAACAACTACACTGACATGGTTGAAAACATGTACACTGATTTAATGAGTTTCTCAGCAGAAGAAGATAGCGAAAAAGAATTTATCCATAACTTGAAAGGAATGGATTCTTTACAAACAGAATTTGGCACGGAAGTTAATGATAATGGATTAGAGAAAAAAAAGATTAAGATTAAGAATGAAATCGCTCTAAGTGTGCAAAAGATATCTGAGTTCTTGCAGAACACTGATGGTGCTGCAGCCATGACTGAATACAAAAAGATGAGAGGTTCATTCAATGAATATCCTGCCAATCCAAAGCATGAAAAAGAAGAGTTATTCAACGATATTATTTCTTCTTATTATCAGATTAAGAAACTAGAGAAGATCAAAAAACTCGAATCAAACAGAACGCAGAAAAAGAAAGACGAAAAACGAGAGAAGATTCTTACAGATGCAAAGGAAAACATATTAGTTTTCACACATAAAATACAAGTCTTCTTGAAAGAAAAAGAGCTGAAAAAAGCCATGGAGGAATACGAACAAGCCAAAGTAATGTTTGAAAAATTCCCTGAAAAATATTCTGAAGAACGAAAAGCATTGTATACTCACTTACTCGATTTGTATAAAGACATCAAGAAAAAAGCAGAAGAAATAAAAGGAAAGAATAAAATAGTTATTAAGAAGAAGGTAATTGAGAAACAAATTGAGGAAAAAGAGGTTGAAGAGAAAGACAAGGATAAAAGATCTCATTCCTTCATAGTTGATCTTAAAAAAGAGGTTAGAGATATAATTCTCTTGATGAAAGATCATAAGATCAAAGAAGCAGAGATGAATTTGTTAGAAGTCAAAAGAAAAATGCATTGGTTCCCTGAAGGCAAAGACAACGAAAAACAACAATTTGAACATTTGATTGAGGAGATAAATCATAGAATTAATTTTTTGAAACAAACGCCAAAAATAAAAAATGACTGAAGCACCAATCCCACCAAAACGAGAAATAAAAGAAGATGAAATAGACAGATATTCTATTAATATAAATGATATAATAGTTGAAATAAGAATTGTTGCACAGGAAGATAAACCTGTACCTCAGTACATTGCTTCAATCACAAATATAAGTGAGACAACCAGGTTAATTTTGGAGAAGATTCGACAAGAGTTCGTTTCTAGGATTGACGTTGAAGAAATGCAAAAATTTGATGATAAAAGTTCAACCGATATAAGAACCAGATTTCAAAACGAAATTAGAAAACTCATCAGTAAATATTTCCCAAAAACTGATGATAAAACCATGAACATGCTTATCAATTATTTGATTGAAGAGAATTTGGGCTTGGGAAAGATTGAAATTTTATTGCGAGACTCAAACCTTGAAGAGCTAGTTATCAACAATCATGTTGAACCAGTTTGGGTTTATCATAGAAAGCACGGATGGTGTTCAACAAATGTCAAAATTCCAACAGAAGCAAGGATAAGACATTATGCAACTATGATTGGAAGAGATGTCGGTAAGGAAATCACAACTTTAAATCCCTTAATGGATGCACATTTATCAACTGGGGACAGGGTAAACGCAACTCTTATGCCTATTTCTACAAAAGGAAACACAATTACAATCAGAAAGTTCGCAGCAGATCCATGGACAATAACTAAGTTCATAAAAGCAGGAACTATTTCACTTGAGGCAGCAGCGTTTTTATGGGTGGGTATTCAGAACGAATTGTCAATCTTGGTTGCCGGAGGAACAGGCTCAGGAAAAACATCTACTTTGAACGCTGTTAGTAATTTCTTCCCTCCTAATCAAAGAATTATTTCAATTGAAGATACAAGAGAACTTACTTTAGCAAGCAATCTACATTGGGTTCCAATGGAAACAAGGCTGCCAAACCCTGAAGGTAAAGGCGGAGTTTCAATGCTTGACTTAGTTATTAATAGCTTGAGAATGAGACCTGACAGAATAATAGTTGGAGAGATTAGACGACAGAAGGAAGCAGAGGTTTTGTTGGAAGCTGCAATCACAGGTCATTCGGTATATGGAACTTTTCACGCAAACAATGCAGAAGAAGTCGTTATGAGAATGTCTAATCCACCTATTGGTATTCCTAAGCAAATGTTGACTGCTCTTGGTTTAATATTGGTTCAGAATAGAAATAGACGAACAGGTAAGAGACGAACACTTCAAATCGCTGAGATTACTACTAGTGGAGATGCAAATGTAATTATGCAGATGAATGCAAAGAAAGATGTTCTTGAACGAATAAATGATTCAAAGCAAACATTGGATACTCTCGAATTGTATACAGGCATGAATAGAGATGAAATTGAGTTTGATTTAAAACAAAAAATGCAAATTCTCAGATGGATGATTAAAAAGAACATTGAAGAAGTTGACGAAGTTGGAGATGTGATGGCTAAATATTATCTTGGAAGACTAAAACTGGATTAAAATGGTTGATAAAAAGTTTGGTAAATTTTCATTAGTGGCAGTTTCTCAAGCAGTTGCACATATGACTCCTAATCTGAAGAAAAAGCTTTGGATTGCACAGATTAGACAAACACCTGAAGAATATGTTTACCAAAAATTGAAACTTGGATTGATTGCAGGTTTTGCAATGGCTATTCTGACTTTCTTCTTGGTTGATAAGACGCACGAACCATATTGGTGGATTCTTGTTACATTCGTCGTGTTTTTCTTACTAGTGTTTTATTCAATGATGAAAACTGTTGATGCAAAAGTAACTAGAAGACAAAAAGATATTGACCGAGAAGTTTTATTTGCTGGTAGGTTCTTACTTGTTAAGTTAAATTCTGGAAGACCATTAATTAACGCATTGGTAGATGCCTCCAAGAGTTATGGAGTCGCCAATAAGTACTTCCAATCCATCATCCATGAAATAGATACCGGAACACCTTTAGAAGAAGCGCTTGAAAAGGCTATTAATTATTCTCCTTCCAATAGGATGAAAAAAATATTGTTTCAAATCACCACTGCTTTAAAGATTGGTACTGATGTAAGCGAATCATTAGGAGCAGCACTTGAACAAGTGGCTGAAGAGCAATTGGTCGAAATCCAGAGATACGGAAAGAAGCTAAGTAGTGTTACCATGTTCTATATGCTTGGAGCAATTGTTATGCCATCACTTGGTCTGACAATGTTCGTTGTTGTAGCTAGTATGATGAGCATGGCAGTTGACTTTACGCTTTTCGCTGCTCTTGCAGTCTTTTTGTTAATTATAGAGTTTATCTTCATGACAGTTTTCAAATCCATTAGACCAAATGTTAACATATAAACATGGCCGACACACTATACTTGGAAAAATTTGGACAAGCATTTGTACCTAAAAAGTTTCGTTCAGAATTAAAGAACTTTTTATTCAAAGCAGGTATAGATCAAGTACCATACAAATACTTTGGTTTATTGTTTTGGGTTACACTTGTTCTAACTTATTTGATATACTTCTCCGTTATTTTCAAAGCAATATCTGATATGAATAGTATGATTATATTAGTTGTCACATTCTTAGCATGGTTCATAATACAAACCATTCTTTCATTTTTAATCATTATGGGCGTATATGTATATTTGACTGTTCAAATCTATAATAGAACAAAGATTATTGAAGGTGCATTGCCAGACTATTTAACATTGGTTTCTACAAACTTGAAAGGAGGATTGTCTTTTGAAAAATCTTTGTGGGCTGCTATTAAGCCAGAATTTGGAATACTGGCTAAAGAAGTTACACTTGTTTCTAAGAAAGTCTTAACTGGTAATGATGTGAAGGAATCTCTTGAAGAGCTCTCAAACAAGTACAATTCTCCTATTTTGCGTAGAAGCTTAAACTTAATCATTGGAGAGCTTGAAAGTGGAGGTAGAATCGTTGAAGTTATTGACAGAGTCATCTCTAATTTGAAGAAATCCACCATTTTAAAGCAAGAAATGGAAGCTGCCACAGTCACATACACTATATTTATGGTTGCAATAGTTGTTTTTATTACCCCTGCATTGTTTGCATTGTCACAACAATTATTAGAAATCATAATTGGAGTTACACAACAACTTGGCGGATCCGCGGGTAGCACTGCATTACCAATTAAAATCGGCGAAGCCAGTATTAAGCCATCTGATTTTAGAACTTTCTCTATAACAGCGATGATTATTATTTCAACTTTTTCAGCTATGATAGTTTCCATCATCAGCAGAGGCAATGTCAAAGGAGGTTTGAAATTCATACCATTGTTCATTATCGCAACTCTTACATTGTTCTTCATTGCATCGGCTGTACTAGGAAGCTTATTTGGTCAATTATAGATTTTGATTACTCGAGGATAACCGAAACTTTTATATATATGAATCATGATTATAAATGTATATAGCTTTCATAAGCTTTAAAAAAACGTAAAAAAGAGGTGTTGTAACATGTATAAGAAAGGACAAGCAGCATTAGAATTTCTGACAACCTATGGTTGGGCATTCTTAGTTATTCTAGTTATGATAGGAGCCCTGGCTTACTTTGGAGTTTTAAACCCAGAAAACTTTGTCAGTGACAGCTGTAGTTTAGGAGGAGCACACTATAGATGTGAAGAAGCAAACATCGTTAACAATGTAGTCACTCTAAGACTAGTGAACAGCCAAACAGATCCAATAAATTTTGTATCTATAAACATAACTGATCCTAGAGACGCTGCAGTTAACACAGTAAATATTTTAGGTGTTGCTTTAACTGATGGTGGTGCAGATGGAGTTTTAGCTGCAACAGCAACAGAAAATATTGGTGTTAGTATAGCTGGATTTGTTACTCCTTTAACTATTGGTGATAAAGTCAGATTAGACATAGACATCTTGTATACTAAAGGTGCAACTGGCTTGCAACAAAGAATTGACGGATCAATCACAGCAACAGTACAAGGATAAACCTAATTTTTTTTATTTTTTTATTCCTTTTTCTTTTATTTTAGACTAAAATAAATGACTAAAAACCACTTAATAGTTTTTGATTTTCTTTATGTACAAAATTAAAACATAATTTTGAATTAAAAAAGATTAAATCTTTTTAAGCACAAAATTTAAATAAGTCGACAACTATTATTTTAACGTAAAGAGGTGTTGTATGCGAACAAGGAAAGGACAGGCTAGCTTTGAATTCTTATCTACATATGCATGGATACTAATGGTTATAGCAGTCACAGCAGGAGCCTTGATTTACTTTGATGTATTTAATGTTGATAAATACTTACAACAGGAATGTGAATTCGGACAAAATATTCTTTGCACTGAGCATAATGTCATCAAGTCAACTCCACTTACGTTCGAGATGAATTTATATCTTAGAAACAATTTGGAAAAATCTATTGTACCAGTTAGTGCAACTATGTATGATGATCAATTTGCATCAGCTACTTGCGAAGAATACTTTTTATACTGTCCAAATTTGAATCCAGTCGCAAATTGGAGTGCTGACCTTACAGGTATTTTCACACCCGTAGTTGGAGATGGTGGGAAATGGACTCCTGGTAGGCTATGCAGGTTTCAAGCAACAGGATGTGAATTAGATTTGAATTCTGGTTCAAAAGAAACACTTAAAGTTAGTTTAGAGTTTCAAAGATTTGGCGGCTCTAACACTCACACAATCATTGGAAGGGTTTTCTCGGCGGTGCAATGATGAAGAAGGGACAATCAAGTCTGGAATACCTAACGAACTATATGTGGGCATTCATGCTTTTCTTGTTGTTTATAGGGGTTATGATGTATTTCGACATGTTCAACATGGAACGTTACTCAAGTGCGTACTGTAGAACAGATGCAAATTTTGTTTGCAGCGATTTTAATTTACTTGCGATTGCAGGTGGAAATTCATTCACAATCAATATTTATTTACAGAATAATATGAATGATGATGTCTGGATTCAAAACGCACGATTATTTGAAAAGAATGAATCAGAGATAACTTGTCAGATAAAAAATATTTATTGCAGGTATAATGAAACAGATTTTTATGCTACGACAGGAATGAACCATGATTTTATTAGGATGCGTCCAGGTGAGTGGACACCAACAAGGGTGTGCAAGGTATCATTCAATAATTGCTTTAAGAATGTTGTACCAGGCTCAAAGGAAGAAATATTATATTTTCTGAACTTTTCAGGAGTTAATAGTGCAGAAACACATGTTTCATACGGATCCATTTTTGCAGTCGTACAGTAAAAAAAATCGTAAACTTTTTAAATAATCCACCATTAACAAATGATAATTAATTCTTTATAAGTTCTAAACGGGTGAAAAAATAATGGATGAAGTTTTGAAAACTGGCACTACAACAGTAGGTATTGTTTGCAAGGACTGTATTGTTCTTGGAGCAGATAAAAGAGCTACAGCAGGGCATTTCATCGCCAGCAAAGACGTTGACAAAGTTCAACCAATAAATGAATACATGGCTATAACAACAGCAGGAACCGTTTCTGATATACAATTAATGCTTAAGTTAATCAAAGCAGAGTTAAAGTTAAAGCAGATTAGAACTAATAA
Source organism: Candidatus Woesearchaeota archaeon (assembly GCA_016784125.1). GTDB lineage: Archaea > Nanobdellota > Nanobdellia > Woesearchaeales. Next base: position 12,431 of record JADHVI010000004.1, on the reverse strand, counting down.
AAAGCCTAGTGTGAAAGAAGGCGCTAATCTTCTAGCAGGAATGGTATATGCCAATATTAGAAAAATGTCAATGATTCCAGGTATCAGCCACTTTATTGTAGGCGGTTACGACTCTGACAAACACTTGTTGGATATTTACCCTGATGGATCAATATCTGATATAAAGGATTTTGTTTCCAGCGGATCTGGTAGTGTAATGGCTTATGGTGTGCTTGAATCTATGTATAAAGAAGGATTAAATCAAGAAGAAGGAATTAATCTCGTTGTTAAAGCTTTAAACGCTGCAATACAAAGAGATTCTGCTTCTGGAGAAGGAGTGGATATATTCGTAATTGATAAAAAAGGAGTTAGAAAAGCTTTACAGAAGATAATTAACACAAGAATCGATTAAAAAAGTAAAATTCTAAACTTTAATGAGGTTTAATAATAATGTCAAAAATAATTTATATTTTTGATTTTATGAGAAACAAAGTTTCTCAGAACACAGAACCAAGTTCTGTTAATCCAAAAACTGGAGGTTTTTGAACATGACTGACATTTTAAAAGAAATATTAAAAGATTTACCTGATGGTAAAATTAGTGACGCTAGTTTTGAAGGAGCAAATATAGTTCTATATACAAAGGACAAAGATTTCTTCTTGAGCAATAGCGGCATGATTAAGGAAATAGTAAATAAGATTAAAAAAAGAATAGAACTCAGACCAGACCCGACCATTTGTATGGAACAGGAAAAAGCTGAGAAAAAACTAAAAGCACTAATTGGCGAAGAAGCCGGTATCGACAAGATAATTTTTGATCCACAAAGATCAATAGTTATCATTGAAGTCGAAAAACCAGGTAGTGCGATTGGCAAACAAGGCGATATCTTACAACAAATCAAGGAAAAAACCCTTTGGGTCCCTTTGATTAAGAGAAAACCTGCCATTAGAAGCCAATTAATAGAAAACGTACGATCCGTATTATATCAAAATTCTGATTACAGAAAAAAGTTTTTACACAAAACAGGCGAAAGAATATACAATGGCTGGTTGAGAGGTAGAAAAGAGGAATGGGTCAGGATTAGTATGCTTGGTGGAGCAAGACAAGTTGGAAGATCATGTATTCTACTACAAACACCTGAATCAAGAGTTCTCTTAGACTGCGGAATTGATGTTGCATCTGACAAAAAAGCATATCCACATCTAGAAGCGCCTGAATTCAACATTAAAGAATTAGATGCAATCATAATCTCACATGCTCACGTTGATCATTCTGGTTTAGTTCCATTACTATTTAAATATGGTTATAGAGGACCTGTTTATAGTACAATGCCAACGAGAGACATTTCTGCGCTTTTACAATTGGACATGGTTAAAATCCAAAGAGGAGAAGCAAAAGAACCTTTGTATACAAGCGAAGATGTCAAAGAAGTAGTGAAACACACAATCACATTGGATTACGGCGAAGTCACAGATGTAACACCCGATGTTAGACTAACCTTGTATAACGCAGGGCACATTCTTGGAAGTGCAATGATTCATTTACACGTTGGAAACGGTTTGCATAACTTTCTATATTCAGGAGATGTAAAATTTGCAAAAACCAATCTGTTAAGTCCTTCTCATACAAATTTTCCAAGATTAGAAACATTAATGCTTGAAAGCACTTATGGTGGAAAAGAAGGTGTTATGCCAAATCCAAGAGAACAAGATAAAATCTTCGGAAAGATGATTACAGACACGCTTTCCAGAGGCGGAAAAGTCTTAATACCAGTACTTGGATCAGGAAGAGCTCAAGAAATAATTGTATTAATTGAAAGAATGATTCGAGAAGGTACAATTGATACTATACCAATATTTATTGATGGAATGGTTTGGGATATAACAGCAATCCACACAGCATACCCAGAATATTTGAATAATACTGTAAGGGAACAAATATTCCATAAGGATAACAATCCATTCATCCAAGACAACATTAAGAAAGTTGGAAGTGCAAAAGAAAGAACTCAACTAATAGAAGAAACTGGACCTTGTGTTATTCTAGCAACATCAGGAATGCTTGTGGGCGGACCATCAGTTGAATATTTGAAGCAAATTGGCGATAACAAGAAGAACTCTTTGATATTTACTTGTTACCAAGGAGAAGGAAGCCTTGGAAGAATGGTTCAACAAGGATTAAAAGATATAAACTTCAAAAATGGATCAAAGAGTGAGATGGTACAACTGAAACTTGAGGTTCACAAACTTGAAATCACAGGACATTCTGACAGACGAGAACTATTGAGCTTTGTCAATAGGTGTAATCCAAGACCTAAGAAAATTATTATCAACCATGGCGAATCTAGTAGTTGTTTGGATATGGCAAGAACAATTCACAAAACCAACAGAATTGAAACAATTGCACCCAGGAACTTAGAAGTTATTAGATTAAGATAAAGTCTTCTCAGATAGAATCACAAATTTTATATACTCTATTCTCTAGAAAAAACTATTATGGGAAACAAGATACCGGTCGGTCGCGCGTATATAAAATATAAGGGAGATTACGACTTTGATGGTTTATACTCACTTGTCTGGAATTGGATATCAGGTAGGCGTTACGTAACTCAAGAACCCAAATACAAAGATAAGATTGATAGTCCTGCAGGTACAGAAGTCGAAGTTGATATTGTAGGCCAAAAAAAAGAGACTCCATATGTAAAATTATGGATAAAAGCTGCTCTTCACAACTGGGATTTCAAAGAAAAAGAAGGAATGCTACATGGTGAAAAAAAACTTTATACAGGAGGCAGAATTCAAATTACCATAACAACCGATGTTGAAGTCGATTGGCAAAATAATTTTACTGGTTCTAAATTTAAGGAAATGGCTGGAAAATTCTATTTCTGGGTTATGAAAAAAGAGATTGAAACTATAAATATTGATGCTCAAGAATATGAAGCTTTGAAACTAGAGCACGAAATCAAAAAGTTTTTAAAAATGGAAACTGATACACATGCATATTGATGAGGTGATTATTTGCCAGAAACATTAACACTAATTGACGGAAAAAAATTATCATATGAAGGTTTATTTGAACCAAAAGAAATATACACGGTAATTGATCAATTCTTCAAAAAACATGGTTTTGACAAACATGAATTTAAGAATGCTGAACAAATCTTTGAACATGGAAAACAATTAGAAATGGACTTAAGACCATACAAAAAACTATCAGATTATGTAAAAGTAGAAATAAAAATTGAGATTGTTGCTCGAAACTTAAAAGAAGTCGAAATTGAAAAGAAAGGCATAAAGAAAAAGATGATGAGTGGACCAATCGACATCAGCTTTACTTCTTATTTCATTACAGATTATGAAGGAACATGGGAGATGAAACCATTCTACTATGTATTCCGGATGCTCGTAGATAAATATGTATATAAGAGTTATATGAACACTGCAAAGAACGAACTCATGGAAGTTACAAACGAAATCTACGATGAGCTCAGATCATATTTGAACATGCATAAATATTACTAAGAATAATTGTCTTCTACGTATTTATCGATTAAAGCTTTGAATTCTTTAATTCTATTCTCACCTTTAAGCTTGGTAGCCAGTTTTCCATCGATAAAAACAGGTGATACAAGATATTCACCATTCCCCGGTAAACTTAATCCAATGTTTACTTCCTTGCTTTCTCCAGGACCGTTGACGATGCAACCCATAACTGCTATGACCATATTGGATACACTCTCATAACCCTTAGCCTTCCATTCAGGAGTCTTTTGCTGCAAGTAATCTGTTATTTCCTCTGCTATTTTCTGGAATAAAGTCGAAGTAGTTCGACCACAACCAGGACAGCTAGTAACCATGGGCATGAATTTCCTAATATTATTTACTTGCAAGATTTGCTGAGAAACAAAGACTTCCTCAGTTCTTGATGAACCAGGCTTTGGTGTAATGGAAACTCTAATAGTATCACCAATACCTTGTTGTAAAAGTACACTTAAAGCAGCTGATGAAGCAACAACTCCTTTAGTTCCCAATCCTGCTTCTGTTAAACCTAAATGTAATGCATAATCAGATCTTTTCGCTAGCTTCTGATATGCAGATATCATCTCTGGCACCTTACTAACCTTAGCAGACAGAACAATCTTGTTCTTGTTCAAACCATAGCTCTCAGCCTTCTTAGCTGATTCCAAAGAAGAGATAACCATCGCTTCAACCAATAGTTCTTCTGATTTTTGATCTTTATTTTCATCCATCAATTTTTTCAAGACAGATTGATCTAACGAACCAGCATTGACACCAATTCTTACAGGTTTACCATACTTTATGGCTATATCAACCATTTGCTTGAAGTTATCATCATGCGCATTGCCAAAACCAACATTTCCCGGATTAATTCTGTATTTATCTAAAGCTTTGGCACATTCAGGGTATTTTGATAGTAGCAGATGACCATTATAATGAAAATCACCTACAATAGGAACAGAACAATTTTTTTCTTCTAAACACTTCTTAATAATTGGAACTGCTTTCGCATCATCCTCATCTTTAACAGTGAAACGAACAAGTTCACTGCCTGCATTAGCGAGTTCAATAATTTGTTTGACAGTTGAATTAACATCAGCAGTAAGAGTATTAGTCATTGACTGTACACGAACAGGCGCATCACCGCCAATAATAACATTACCTACACTAACAGCAACAGATTTTCTTCTCATAGAGAAAAAGATAAGAAAAGAATTTTAAAAAGCTTTGGAAATTAAATATTTAAAAAAATAGTAAAAAAAATTATAATAGATAAGTCTCAATAAACTCTTTCTGACCACCAACTTCTCGCTTACCAGCATAGATATCCTTTGTAATCTCATCGATTGCTCTATACTCAATATTAGCATTTACTATACATTGATCCCCAGGATGAGTCCTCTCAATTAAGGCTAATTCTTCTGGCAATAATTCTACATGACCATGAAATTCTCCTTCTGATTGCTCAAAACCAATAACACGAATTAAATCATCTCTAGTTACTGATGGCTTATGAAAAAAAGGCAGATTTTCTGGACGACCTCCAACAAGGTTGTAAACATTAGATGATAACATTACCGTTCGAGTATCCGATCCCGATAACATATTTCTATAAAAACTCATTGCATTACCTGATTCAATACAACCACGAGGCAACCTTGGCAGTTCTCCTACAGCACCATTTTGTAAGTATTCTCTAACTTGATTTTTACTTTCAGAAAAAATTTGTGTAGGAAGACTCCCATTCATGATACAAAGATCATACCCACCATTTACTGGTTTTTGTATTGCTTTAAATGCTTCTTCAAAAGATAAAGCAAAAGTAGTTCGGTTCATTAAAGCAACCATCTTTTCAGAATCTTCAAATGCTGCGTGTTCTTTGACTCTTTCCAGAAACCTTGGGATATCAGATACCCAAAGAATGTTATTATATTTGTGCGCTGTAGGCGTTGTATTCATTTTCCATTCGGGAATAATAGGATGTTTATAAACCTTAGGAATTATTATTACTACGAAAGGACAATTTATTCTCAACGATAATTATATAAACGGTTTATAGGTTCTTTGAAACACCTTGCCAAGGTGGGACAATCTGGTACTCCGCAAGCTTGGAAAGCTTGTTCCTTCGGGAATTCCCGGTTCAAATCCGGGCCTTGGCGTTCTACGTTTTCCGTAAGTAGTGCTCAAAAACAAGTTTTTGGCGCAGCAAAAATTATAATTTTTTGTCTGCTCCGGAATCGGGGCATTCACTTCGCTCAACCCCAATGCTGACGAAATCACGACTAAAAGAAGCATTATTTTCTTAACGCGTAATTGCGTTGTTCTGAATCTGGGCTCTGGCGATTATACTATAAGCTTATGCACAAACAATAATATTTATAAATAGACCTCTTTTCCAGAAGATTACCCGTTAAACACTACTTAACGTAGGAGGGAATAATGAATCAAAAAGAAGTAATACAAACATTAGAAAAATTAAAGAAAGAATCCAAAAAGAGGAACTTTTCTCAGTCAATTGACTTGATATTTACTCTCAAAGATATTAACTTAAAAAATCCTGATGAGCAAACTGATTTCTTCATAACATTACACCATCACATGAATAAAAAAATGAGTGTATGCGCATTAGTAGGTCCTGAGTTGGCCGATGAATGTAAAAAAGTGTGCGACGAAACCATAACTTCTAGTCAATTCGATCAATTCAAAGATAAGGCCAAAGCAAAGGCTTTAGCTAGAAAACATGATTTCTTTATCGCTCAAGGAAGTTTAATGAGCCAAGTAGCAGCTGTTTTTGGTAGAACATTTGGTCCTAGAGGAAAAATGCCAAATCCAAAAGTAGGCGCAGTTGTAGCAGCAAAACCTCAGATTAAACCCTTATACGAGAAATTACAAAAAACAGTTCATATTTTAGCTAAGAAAGAACCAGTTATTCACGTAATGATTGGTAAAGAAGATCAATCTAATGCAGACTTGGCTGAAAATATTATGTATGTTTATGATCAGTTAATTCATCATTTACCTAAAGAAAAGAATAATCTCAAAGAAATATTCATGAAGCTCACAATGAGCAATGCAATCAAGGTTTAAAAATGGCAGTCGCAGCACAACACAAAAAAGATAGCGTGAAAGAATTCACCAAGTTAATTGATGACTATAATATAGTTGGTGTTGTTAACATGAAGAATTTGCCAACCAAGCAGCTTCAGAAGATGAGAGAAAAACTTCAAAGAAAAGTTTTCTTGAAAATGACTAAGAAGAGACTCATCAAGATTGCTTTAGGTAAAAGCAAAAAGGAAGGCATAACTCAACTTGAAAGTTACTTGAAAGGCATGCCAGCCATGATATTCACAAATGAAAACCCATTTTCATTATTTTCAACTCTTAAGAAGAGCAAATCCAAAGCACCAATTAGTGGTGGACAAACAGCTCCTAATGACATAGTTGTTCCAGCAGGAAAGACTAGCTTTTCTCCAGGCCCAGTTATTGGTGAATTAGGAGAGTTTGGCATTATTTCAGGCGTTGAAAATGGAAAAGTAGCCATCAAAAAAGATTCCATTGTAGCTAAAGAAGGAGATGAAGTTAGTCCAAAACTCGCTGTTTTGCTTCAAAGACTTGGAATCGAACCAATGGAGATTGGTCTTGACTTAGTGGCTGTTTATGAAAATAAAGAAATATTAACAAAAGACATTCTTGACATTGATGAAGAAGCCTACAAGAAAGATTTCCAGAATGCAGCTTCAATGGCATTCAATCTTGCAATCAATGCAGCTTATCCTACTAAAGATACAATAACTCTACTAATACAAAAAGCAGCTACTGAAAGCAAAGCATTGGCTATCGAAGCAGACATCTTAACTGATGAAACTGTAGGTCTTGTTTTGGCTAAAGCTGAGAGACAAGCAAGTGGATTAAATTCAAAATTAGATATAAAAGTTGATGTTCCAAAGGAAGAAGTTAAACCTGCTGAGCCGGCACCTGCAAAAGGTGGCGAAGCAGAAGCTACTGAGGAGAAAAAAGATGAAAAGTCTACTGAAGACGCTCCAAAGGAAGAAGTAAAAGAAGAATCCAAACCTGAGGAAAGTTCATAATTTAAGTATTATTATGGGAGGTACAAAAAATGGAATATGTGTACGCAGCAATGCTCTTGCATAAAGCAGGAAACAAAGTTGATGAAACTTCAATGAAAAAAGTGCTCGAAGCAGCAGGTGTTAAAGCCGATGCTGCTCGAATAAAGGCATTAGTGGCAGCTCTTGAAAATGTTGATATCGAAGAGGCAATAAAGAGTGCAGCCGTCGCTCCAGTTGCAGCAGTAGCAACAGCGCCAGCTGAAGCAGCAGAGGCACCTGAAGAAGAGAAAAAAGAAGAGCCTAAAAACGATGAACAAGTAGCAGCCGGACTAGGAGCTTTATTCGGTTAATGCTCAAAAATCTTTGATTTTGATATGTAGAAATCAATGTTGATTTCTATAATTTTTTTAATTTATTATATTTTTTTAAGTGATAAACCATGTTAAAGGAAGCTGAAAAAAGGAAATTACTAGACGACCTGAGAAGGGTAAAAGAGGAAGTTAACCGTGTAAAGGCACAACTTAACAAGGTTAATTCTGATAAAGAGTCTTGGTTTAGGAAAAAGACAGCAATTAGTACAGAGATTAAAGATAAAATTTCTGGTGTTCAAGGTTCTAAGAAAAATCGTAACAATTTGACTTCTGAAGTAAAGGATTCTAAGAAAAAAAGAGATGCATTGAATAAGAAGATTGCAGAAGAGCTCAAAGCAATCAATGAACTGAAGACAAAATCCCAAGGACAAACTAATAAACATGATTCTAGAGAAAGACCAGGGGATATCCAGAGACAAATCGATGCCTTAGAGCTAAAAATGGAAACAGAACCTGTGAGCTTTGACAAAGAACAGAAGATCATGAAGGAACTAAAAAGATTAAAAAAACTCTATAATGAAATCAAGGACGTCAATAAAGAATGGGACATCATTAAAGAAAAACTCAAAGAAATTAGAATTCTTAAAAAAGATGCTAATAAGATTCACAAGGATATCAAACATCAAGCAGATTCTAGTCAGGAATTTCATGAACAGATGATTGAGAACTCCAAAGAGATTGACTTATTAAAAAACAAAGAGAAAGAAGCTCACGATAAATTTATGGAAGGAAAAGATGCTTATCAGGAAATTAACGAAGTATTAAAAAAGAAGTTTGAAGAGTTAAACCAAATTAAAGAAAACTTGAAAAAACATGACGTTGAAATTCATGAGTTAGAAGAAGAGAAAAAACAGAAAACCTTAAAAGAAAAAGCGAAGGACGTCGAGCTAAAAATCAAAAAGAAACAAAAGCTGACAACTGAAGATTTGTTGATTATGCAAGGAAGTAAATAATTTTTTAAATAAACCTTAGTTCTATTTTAAATATGACACTATACATGATAGGTATTGGGTTGAACGACGAAAAAGATATAACCTTGAAAGGATTAGAGGCTGTGAAGAAAGCAAGCTATGTTTTTTTGGAAAATTATACCTCTAAATTACAAGTACCTGTTGAAAAATTACAATCTTTCTATGGAAAAAAGATTGTTCTAGCAGACAGAAATATGGTTGAAAAGAAAGCTGATATAATACTTGACAAAGCAGTTGAAAATGAAGTTGCTTTTCTTGTTGTTGGAGATGTTTTTGGTGCTACAACCCATACAGATTTGTTCTTAAGAGCAAAAGAGAAAAAAATCAAAGTTAATATCATTAATAATGCTTCAATACTCAACTCCATAGGCATCGTAGGCCTTGAATTGTACAAATTCGGCAAGACAACCTCATTACCCTATCCAGAGGATAATTTCAAGCCAGAAACAGCTTATGATGTCATAAAAAGCAACCAAGAAGCAGGATTGCACACATTAGTACTTCTAGACATAAAACCAGACAGGAACATGACTGTGAACGAAGCTATCAAGATACTTCTAGAGATTGAACATAAAAGAAAAGAAAAAGTGTTCACAAAAGACGTAAAAATCGTTGGTTGTGCAAGGATTGGCGGTGATTACAAAATAAAGTATGGCACAGCTTCTGAATTAGAAAAAGAAGATTTCGGAGAACCACTACACTGCATTATTATTCCTGGTAAACTTCACTTTGTTGAAGAAGAAGTGCTTGAGACCTGGAAATAACTATTTCTGCACTAAATCATCAGTTGTTTTCACAATTTTATAGAATTTATCGCCTGCCCTGCATTTAGGAGCTTTGAAGGTTATAATCTGACCTTTCTTTGCATTATTAGCGATGTTATCATCCACCATAATATCTGGCATCTCATTCTCAATAACACCTGTTGTTGGCCCAATCACATAATATTTATCCCCTTTTTCAATGTACTCTGACTCAATTTTTACTTCTGCAACACCTGTTTTATTGTAATAGTTTGACAGAGTTCCAAGATATACTTTTCTGGTTGTTGCTTTTGACCCATAAGTTCCTGCCCAAGCATCCATTGGTTTGCCCTGGTAGAAGCCTGTTTCAAAGCCTCGATTATAGACTTTCTCCATTTTAGAGATAAATTCTTTCTTCAAAGCTTCAGACAATTCTCCTTTTTTATGAGCATCAATAGCTTGTCGGTAGCATTCCACAACGACTTTCACATATTCTGGAGCGCGAGCCCTGCCTTCAATCTTGAAAACATCTATTCCAGCGTCAATAATTTTGTCAATTATTGGCATAGTGCAAAGGTCTTTAGGTGACATTACATATTGATTTTCAAGTTCTAACTCAGTGCCTTCTTCAACATCGGTAATTTTATACTTTCGTCTACAAACTTGTATGCATTCACCGCGATTAGCAGATTTGCAAGCAGCAATTTGAGACATGAAGCACCGACCTGAAACAGCTATACACATGGCACCATGGATAAAAGTCTCTATCTTTGCATCCAATTTATCATCCATAATTTGTTTCTTAATATTTTTAATCTGATCAAGATCTAATTCTCTAGCTAATACAAACCTCTTCACACCAATATTATGATAGAATTTTAAAGCTTCAAAGTTGGCAACAGAGGCTTGAGTAGAAAGATGAACTTCCAAACCAAGCTTTATTGCTTTTTGCAATACCATTAAATCCCAAGCAATAATTGCATCAACCCTTGCTTGTTTAGCTTTAGCAAGCGCTTCATCAACCAATGATTCTTCGCCAGGATAAATAATCGTGTTTAAAGTCATGTAAGCCCTAATTTTATTCTCATGACAAAGTGAAACTAGTTTTGGTAGTTCCTCAAAGGAAAAGTTTGAGCTCCCCATGGAACGCATATTCAAAACTTTCAGTCCAAAGTAAACAGCGTCAGCCCCTGCATTCATAGCAGCTTGTAACATACTAAAATCTCCAACTGGCGCTAATAATTCAGGTTTCATAAAAAAAGTAGAAATAAAAGGGGTTTTTATAGTTTGATATTTAATCCAAAGGACTTTTTATCTTAAGACAATTATTTTTAGCAACGTAGGTATAAATTGCGGTTGTTTCCAATCTTGAATGACCCAAGAGCTTTTGGATATATCTTATATCAGTTCCATTTTCTAATAAATGCGTTGCAAAGCTATGTCTTAGACTATGAGGTGTTACATTCTTGTTCAATTTTGATTTAATTGCAGCTTTAGATATTATTTCTGAAATAGACCTTTGAGAATATTTTTTGTTTCCTGATTCAAAAACATATTTATTTCCTGTTTGATAATTCTTCAACACACTTTTTACTTTCTTTGAAAGAATAGTAAGTCTGTCTTTTCCACCTTTAGCATCTTTAATGTGAATGGTATTATCAAATAAATTAATATCTGAATTCTTCAAGTTAATAAGCTCAGAAACTCTAAGACCAGCAGAATAAAGCAAAGAAATAACAAGACGATGTTTAACATTATCAAGAGCACTAATCATTTTACTAATCTCAAACTTAGACAGAACAACAGGTAATTTCTTTTTCTTCTTAGGAATAAAAACTTTAGCATTATCTCCAGTAAAAAACTTAATTGCGGCACTAGCAAGCCTTATAGAATTAGTAGCAAAACCCTTCTTAATCAAAGAAAAAACAAAATCATCCCTTGACAAACCAGACTCAATAAATTTAATGTAATGATATGTATAAGCCTTAATAGTCTTCCTAGAAAAACCCTTCATTAACATCTCTTTTTCTTTTATTTTGATATTCGCTAAATCAACCATAAGAAGCTCTAAAACTACAGATCTTAATAAAAAATCCCTCAAAAAAACCGAAGCATTTTCGTATTATATGAAATTTCACATCACATAATACATGTTAAACTCAATCGAATTTTCACTTTAGAAACAAAAAAGAGTTGGGGGCGGTGCTACGCACATATTGACTTTTACTTCGTAAAAGAAATTAATATTTGGTGAAGGGGCGAGAAAACTTTATATATCAAAGCATATAAATGAATTGTATAATGAGAAACACATTTTCAATCATTGCTATTGTTGGAATTACTATCGCAGTTTTAGCAGTTATTGTAGGAATAATATTTTTGACTGTTGATTTTCAAAAAAATACCATCCAAAACGAAGATTCTACTTTAACTATACAAGAAAATAAACCAGAGTCTAATCCATCTGGAAATAATAATATTGAGGTTGTATCTTTATCCGCCAGCGAAATTTATGAGGACTCGAAAGATAGTATGTATATTATTGAGACAGAGTGTGATTTAAAAATTTCATACCCTGCATTTGATGTAAACTATAATTACGATACATATTACGATGACTTAAACATTGAAATAAAAGAACTTAATACAAAAAAACATATTGAAGATAGTGTAGTTTGGACAGGGAGCGGTTTTTTGATGAATAATAAATTATATACAAATAATCATGTTATTGATTGCGGAACTAAAGAAATTCAAGAGGAATTAGAATGGGTATACT
>JADHVI010000019.1 GCA_016784125.1 Candidatus Woesearchaeota archaeon | reverse complement strand
TTTTTCAGTTTGAAAGGTACATTTTCAGAATATTCTTTTTCAGCACCTTTCACTATCCATTGTAGAAATTGGTTTGTTAGTTGCAAAACATCTTTCTCATTGTCAGAATACCTACTAATATTCGTTTTGTAGGTATTAATTAATTGTTTTGACAATGATTTTATTCCGTTGTGAAAATCTATTTCTTTTCCGTGAAATTTCTTTGTTGAATCATTTTTTTCTCCTAATTCACTAACTGCTTGTTTTGCAGATATAAGATAAGAATATATTTGAACGAAATCTTCTTCCTCAGCATGTTCAGTATTAATATCAGAAGTTATTAATTCACAGATTGTTTTTTGGTATCCAAACAGATGTTCTATTGCTTCGCAAATCTCTCCATTCGCACCTTTTTCTCGAATTTGTGTAAATAGATCGTAGTAAGGTCTGGATAATTCTAATCTTGTTTTATCAATGTTTTTTTCTAACAGTCTTTGATCTAGATTGAGTTCCATTTTTGAAAGAGTTACCTTCTGCCATGCTCTTTTATTTGATCATATTCAATCTCAAATCCATCAGTTATCTTTCTAACTAACAAACCATTTTTCTTGTAGAATTTTTGATTTTCTTCAGCTGTTTTGCTCGCAACTACTCGCACATCAGATATTGCTTCACTTACATCATATGAGTTTCTAAGAATAGTATTTTTTATACTTTCACATTCTTCTATTTTTGAGTACACTGTTTCCATGTAACTCAATACTTTATTAGGACTAACACCTCTTTTTCGTAGTATTTCTATTTCTTCAATTTGATTTTCCAAATCATATCTTGTTTGAACTAATCTTTCAACATCAAGTTCCTGACTAGCCAACACGTTTTTTAATCGAGTTATTCTTTTATGTGTTAAAACGTAATCTGCTTTGAGTTTTCTTATCTCTGTTTGAAGTGTGAATGCATTAAGATAGGATTCCTGCATTTCCCATTCCATTTCTTGTTGGTCAAGTGTTTCCAACTCTTCACTTTTTAGAGATCTGGAGCTTTTTTCGTATTCAGTTTTTTCTTCGTCTAATGCTTGTTGTTTTCTGCTTATCTTCACATCGATTGCGAGCTTCTTTTTTTCATATGTAACAGCTTCATTGTAGCCATTCCTTATTACTCCACTTACTTTTATAATATCACTGTCTAGATTTGTTTTTATATTAACTAATGATTTGTTTTTTCTCTCTAATTCTTTATTAGGAGACAAAATATTCCAATCATACAATATTTCTTTCATTCTTTTAAGCAAACCATTTTCTCCTTGCAAGTATTCTCCTTTTGTTTTGTTTTGCGCATTTGTTATTCTAGATTTTGCTTGTTCTAATTGTTCTTGAGTTGTACTGAATTCTTTTCCTTCAATTATCTCATCTAACTGTCTCTCACTCATATTAGCTATTTCTGATGCGGATAAGTTATGTCTTGAAACTTCTTCTTCTAATTTCATTTTTAATTATTGAAGTACCCGAGCATTCTTTCTAGCATGTTGACACTTTGCTCTTCTTTTTGCTCGAGTATTTCTTCAATTTCTCCTAATTCTTTGTAGCTGTTTGGATATCTTTGTCTTAGACCTTGTATCATAGTCTCGCTTTTTGGAAGCATATCATACATCACTTCAACTTTTTTACCTGTTTCTTTGTTTACAAGATAAGTTTCTATCAATCCATTATTATTCACTCGCCACTCTACATCCAGAATTGGCGGATTTTTGTAGAAGTTGTATGCAATTTCTTGTTTCTTGTTGAACAGATTATAATCTATCTTTTTCAGTTCTTTATGGTAGACATAAGTTCCAACAATTACTGTTGCTAAACCAATTTTTGTAACCAATGTCCAAGCAATTTTTCTCATAAATAGAATATCTCTTACAAAACATTTAAGCTTACGTTGTATCGGTTACCACAACAATTTGATAAATTTTATATAGAATAGTTAATTAGTATTAATATGGAGTTAGGTCTTGTTGATGTAGTAGATCAGAATGATAAAGTGTTGAAAACAATTGATAGAGGTTCTGCTACTAATTCAGATATTTTGCGTGTTACAGGCATATTTATTGAAAATGATAAAAATGAAATTCTTCTCCAATTACGTTCTGAAAAAAGTTTTCGTTATCCTCTATTTTGGGATTGTAGCGGCGGAGGGCATGTAGATACTGGTGAAAACTATGACACGTGTGCTAATAGAGAATTGTTTGAAGAAACCAAGATTAAATCAAAATTAGAATTTTTAGGTAAGCATTATATTGAACTTGATGATGGACGAAAACACTTTATTGCTTTCTTTAAAGGGCAATATAATGGAGAAATCAATATTGATCCTAATGAAGTTGCAAAAGTAAAATTTTTCTCAAAAGAAGAAATTATGAAGATAATTGATAAAGATGAGAATATCCATCCTGAATGTTTGTTTGCTTTAAAAAAATATTTCTTGTAATGTTTATCATTAAAAACAAATAATTAAACATATCTTAGAATTATTTCTTCTTCCTGTTCAACACTTGTTTTGCTGCACTGAATATGTCATCGCTTGTCAAGTGATATTTTTTTAGAAGTTCTTCTGGTTTACCACTTTCTCCAAATGAGTCATTCATTGCTATAAACTCCATTGGTACTGGATAGTTTTCCACTACTACTTCTGCTACTGCACTTCCTAGTCCACCGTAACGCTGGTGCTCTTCGGCGGTCACTATTGCACCGGTTCTTTTCGCACAGTCCAAAATTTTGTCTTTGTCGATTGGTTTAATTGTATGACAATTCACTACTTCTGCACTGATATTATGTCTTTCTAATTCGGCTGCTGCTTTCATTGCTTCTTTTACCATTACTCCACACGCAATAATCGTTAAGTCTTTTCCATTTTTGAATGTCTCTGCTTTTCCTATATGAAAGGGTGTTTCCTTATTAGTCATTGCTCTGACTTTGTTTCTTCCTAAACGCAGATAAACAGGCCCTTTTATTGCTGCTGCTTGTGCTACTGCTTTCTTTGTTTCTTCATAATCGCACGGCACTATAACGGTCATTCTTGGCAGTGCTCTCATTACCGCTATATCTTCCATTGCTTGGTGTGTTGCACCATCTTCTCCTACTGTTAGTCCTGCATGTGTACTTCCAAACTTTACATTTGCATCGTTGTAACACACACTTACTCTAATCTGATCAAGAACTCTATTTGGAACGAATGCTGCAAACGTTGATACAAAAGGAATTTTTCCTGAAAGTGCCATTCCTGCAGCCATTCCTACCATGTTTTGTTCTGCAACTCCACATTGAAAAAACCTTTTAGGATATTTCTCTTCAAATAAATTTGTCTTTGTACTTTCTGAAAGATCGGCCGATAAAACAACTATTTTTTCATTTTCTCCAATCTCTAAGAGTGCATCCCCATATCCTTGCCTTGTGGCTTTTTGTTCAGAAGTCATCTTCTATTTTTCTTAGTTTGACTGATAATTCTTTTAATGCATATAGCGCTTGATCTTTGGCTGGTGGTTTGCCGTGCCATTCAGCTTTATTTTCCATGAATGATACTCCCTTTCCCGGGACTGTGTTGGCTATTACAATTATTGGTTTTCCTTTCAAATGGTTAACTCTGTCAAAAACACCCACTAGTTTCATAACATCATTTCCATCAACATCTAGTACTTCCCAGTTGAATGCTTCAAATTTCTTCCTTAATGGATTGAGTGGCCACACTTTTTCTGTGTCACCACTTATTTGAATATTATTTCTGTCTAGGATTACAATTAAATTGTCTAAATTCCATTTATTGGCTGCATTAATTGATTCCCAAACACTTCCTTCGTCCAATTCACCATCTGATAAAATACAATACACTTTATGATTAGCATTATCTAGCTTAGCTGTGAGAGCCATCCCTACTGCTATACTGAGTCCTTGTCCTAGCGATCCTGAACTGCTTTCCACTCCTGGTAAGTCTTCATAACTTGGGTGTCCTTGCAATCTTGAATCTATCTTCCTGAAAGTTTTCAATTCTTTTATAGGAAAATATCCACTGTGTGCCATTGCAGAATATCGGGCTGCACATATATGCCCATTTGATAATATTAATCTGTCTCTTTCTTCCCAAGAAGGATTTTTCGGGTCATGATTTAGAACATGGAAGTATAAAACTGCGAATACATCAGCCATTCCAAGAGCACCTGCCGGATGTCCTGATCCAGCATTAGAAATCATTTTAATAATATCTTGCCTAATGGCATTCGCTCTATATTTTAAATGACCTACTTCTTCCATTTTTTTAATTTATTGATGTGCCTCTTATTTGACCAGGAGTTCTGAGTACTAAATTAGTTTGACTGTCCAAATAGTTTATCATGACATCTGCACTGAGTCTTCCTGATGTTAATCCACCCTGACAGTTTATTGCCACTGTAGCTTGTTCATTATTCAACAATTGAATATTTGGATTAGTTGGAGTACAAGGTGGTCCTGAACAAAATAACAGTTGCGCATTTGAACATTCATCACTGGTTACACTTCCGCCAGTTAAATTGATTTGCGCATGATAACTATTTTGGACAATAAACAAAATTTGATCTGTATCAGCATTTATAGATGCATCATCTATACAAGTAACTGCTACTGGAAAAGTACATCTTGAAGGCATGAAAGATGACATGTCCAAAACACCAAAATAAGCCATTGCTCCAATAGTTGCCAAAACAACTATGATAGCCCATCCATAAGTAATTAGGAATTCAACCGCTGCTTGTGATCGTCGAGATTTTAGAAGTTCAAAAGTTAAATATTTTTGTAATTTCCTTAACACGCAATCACCTCTCTTCCATATTTGTTTTTGCTTTCATACTATTTAAATATTCTGTAATCATTTAACTTACACTAGTCCTGCCATCAAACCTGAAACTATCCAGTTTGCTACGAAATATAATATTAATGAAACAGCTACAAATATTGGTATAAATTTTGCTCCATCTTTGATATTGCCTTTTTGTATTGTACTTACTATAGCTGCTGAAAATATTGATGATACTGTGAGTGCTAGTGCAGAGAAGATTCTAAAATCATTAATTTTCATTGTTTCTCCACCACCAGCCATTTTGAACGTTCCCACGGAAATTTCGCTCAAGTCCAATGAGCCCATTATTCCTTGAACTACATTTAACAGTTGAGTCGAAAGTGCAAATAAGAATGGGGCAGCTACAACTGTTGCAAATGTTATGAATATAACATATGTCATGATGCTTGCGGCGATTTCTTTCCTCATCAATTTTGTTTCTTGGATATCTATTGCTATCTTGCTCAGCAGTTCTGCCAGTTCCCCTCCCGCTCTCATACCTTCTATTATGAGACTAACAGTTCTTTTCAGTATGAGTGAATCATATTTTTTCGAGAAGTGTTTCAATGCTTCTTCTAAGTCTGCACCCGCAATAGTTGATTTGGCGACTTCCTCTATCTCTCTGGACAATACTCCAAATCGCGGTCTCACAGCATACCATAAAGCGCGGTCTATGGGCATTCCAGCACTTATGTTAGCAGATGTTAATTGCAAAAAGTCTGGCAGCACATCTTCAACTTGTTTTGTTCTACGATATATCTTTAAATCTAAGAATAAATAAAAGAATACCCAGAAGATAATTAC
This sequence comes from Candidatus Woesearchaeota archaeon, assembly GCA_016784125.1. GTDB lineage: Archaea > Nanobdellota > Nanobdellia > Woesearchaeales. The sequence continues at coordinate 9,901 of JADHVI010000019.1, read as the reverse complement.
TACCAAGGCCAGTACAACAGTCCAAGTAGCTATTAAGTATAAGAGATATTTTACTAAGCCACCCTTTGACATGATTAGAAAAACAATTACCAACGCTGATACTGCAGCACAGAAGATAATTGCAAATTTCTCAATCATTCGTGTGATTGTTTTTTCGTCTGTTTCATGCCCTGATTTTAACAAGTATTCTTTGAGCATAACTACATTTCTTCTCTTTAGCTTCTTAGGAATCTTGTTTATTCCTTCTTGATCTTTCTTCTTCTTTTTTCCAGTGGCTTTTTTGAATAGTTGATCTCTTTTTTTTTCATAGATATTTTTAGAAAAACCTTTTCTCAACACATCTAATTTGTCTACGAATCCCATTTTTATTCAGCCAAAGGAGGTCTTGATGCTTTTATTACTGCTAAAAACATAAATTGAACGAACGCTAATACAATTATTATGACCATTAGTACTCCAAGTGAGATATTCCATCCTAGAAAGGATGCTAGTACTGCAAGCATTGTTATTCCTAAACTAGGTATGATAATTGCTGCCATCATGTAAAACATCGCAATCGGATTTAGTTTCCTACCATATTCCTTGATAACAATTTGTTGTTCTCTTGATATTTGGTCAAGTACAATTCCTAGTGATCCTGCGATATTTGATCCTGTCTTAAAAGAGTTAATAACTTGCCACAAGACTTTTCGCAGATTTGGAGATGGTGTGGTGGCAATGACCTCGTTTAGAGCATCTTCCATTGAAGTCCCCAAATCTACTTTGTCCACAAGTTCATCAAAATAAGGACCTATTGTATCATAATTTTCTGATAAGTTTCTGAATGCATTATAAAGTGGCACTCCTGATTCTAATTCTATTATTAAGAATCGGCCTGCAAAGAGAATTTCTTTATCGATATCTTTTTTTATCTTTTCTATTTTTGTATCAACGCTTCTTGAGAAGTATGAAACAAACATCGCTTGTAGAATCGGCCAAGCGATTAAGATCGCCAAGTGTTGTACAAATAGAAATCCTACAGCTGTTAGCCCTACTGATAACATCAAAGCACTGTTCCAGATTCTCTTTACGTATGCTTCATCATCGTAAGGCAGCCTAGCTTCTTTTAGTTTCAGGTTAAGCCCTGGTATTCGCTTGGCAAGCCATTTGTATAAAAACATCTTTATTTATGAGGGTAGAACTTTTTTGTGAGCGATGTACTTCATCAGATTCTCTTTATCAGTGTAATATTCTGCTATAACTCTGCCCACTCCATCAACAGAACTTATGTTTAATTCTACCAAGTATTTGAGTACTCGTTCTTTATCTGCAAGATCCGCTTCTAATTGTACTTCTGAGTATCCTGTATAGAGCTTTAGATTGTCAAACAATGCTTTTGATTTATTTATTTGGACCAATTTATCTTTTTTTGGATCATATTGCATTATCACATTTGCTTTTGAGTCAGGTGTAATCTCAGCTATTTGGAATGTTCTTCTTTGTCCTGTTCTTCTGTTTCTGAATTGTACTATTATAAGTGAAATTCCTGTCTAATTTTTTCCAGAATGAACTCAGTTGTTTTACTAATATTAGAAATGCTTACTTCATATATTGGAACGAATTCTCCTTTTATCTTAACTACACTAACATTTATAGGTATATTATTGGATTTAAATTCGTATTGGACTATAATCTTTCTTTCAATAGCCTTATCTTTAGAATCATTATGTTCTGCCAACCACTCACACCTCTTTTTATATAGGCTAAAACGTGGTCGTGATATATAAATCTTTTGAAAATTTAGTGTGTGAAAAAGTAAATATTGTTATTTGAACACATTAAATTTAAGAAGAATTATAACCTTTTGTATATCTTCTGCTAATTACTCCCCCCTTACAATCTTTGAGAGTTGAGTCATCTTTGTTCTTAGAAGTGATTTTCTTTTTTCTATTTGATCATACGTTTTTGTTAAATCGGAAATATATACTTTCGCATCTGTTTTCTTGGTCATAGCATCGAATGCTCGTGCTTTTTGTATGAGTGTTTTCAGCTGTTCTTCAAGTATATGCTTATCCTCATCAATCTTGCCTAGTAAATGTTCAGTTCGAACTTTTTTGTCGAAGAATTTTCTGAATTTGTCAGAAATTTCTTTACTCTCTTCTGAGTAAGTTTCCAACTTCATCTCCTTCTTTTTAATCTTGTCAATTATTGAGTCTTGAACAACAGATATTTTCTCTGCTTGTTCTTCACTTCGTTTAATCAGAGGTTCAATGATATTCTTTTTCTTGTTTTTTATCTCATCCTCAATTTTATTAGCAGTGGATAATAAATTAGCAACGTGTTCTTCAGCATTTTCTATACTTCCTTTTTCTACATTAACTTTGTTTTCAATGCTCTTTATAATTCCATAAATTGCTTCTAATCTTTTTCTCAGATGGTCCTCTTTATCTTCTAGTTGTAGAAGTTCTTTCTTGTTCTTTGTTAAATTTTCCTGCTCAGTTCTAATATCACTTAACAGAGTCCCATATCTGTTTTCCTCATACTTTATTTCTTTCCTGGCCTTGTCAATTAATTCAACATATTCATCTTTCTGTCTTTTAATATCATTATCAATGTTCAATTTTAAGTCTTCGTAGTGTCTTAGATCCCCAAGTTCCTGCTTTACATCATCCATTTCAGTGCCAATTTTTTTCTTCAGATCACCAAATTCACTTTTGATTTTATCAAATTCTTCAGTTTCTTTTTCTAAAGTTTTAATAGTGTTCTCTACTTGTCTTACAAAAGCATCTTTTTTAGAACCATACTGTTTGATTTTTGACTCGGCTTCTTTCTTTGTTATTCTCCTATTAGAAAGTGTTATCTTTGACAAACCATAGTCCATGCTTATGAGCCCTTCCTCTTCAAGAAACTCAGCCCATTCTCTAACAACTGATTCTGAAACGCCTAGCTCTTTTGCTGCTGCTTCAAGGTCAACATTCTTTTTTTCAACCAAAGAAACAAGCTTATCAACACCTGTTTCTATGTCTTTCATAACCATAATATAATAAATGAGAATAAGAGTTTAAAAAAGTTACGAAAATCTTTGATTTTTGAACTTCAAAATTATGCTAATTTTGTAAGTTACGAAAATAGCTTAAAAAATTAAAATTCAACATGATAATCTTGCATATACACTTTATCTTCATGAATGGCTGATAAATTATTTATTATCGTTCCTCCGTCACCCTTCCCATGATTGGAGGTAATTCTCCTTATTTCTGAAGGTGCAACATTTACTAAACAATTATTTGGATAAATTTCGTGAAGTCGTCTGAAATCAGCTGCGAAATTAGAAGTAATTATTCTTTCTAAAGGATCATTCTTTATGTTTCCCATCTCACCTCCAAATGTGAAGCAAGGACCAACATCTCCATTAGCATTGATGAAGAAATGTCCTGTTGCTGCTCTGCATCCTTTGAAGTTAATAACACCTGCATAATCCATCAAAATCATATTTGTTTGATCTTGCAAAGCAGTCAATCGCTGTCCAAATTCCATTCGGGATTCCTTTTTCATCATTCTTGTTTCGCCTTCGTAAATTCCGTCCATTGCTCCATAGGGAAAAAAGAGGGAAAGCAAGGCACCTCTTTCTTCAAAATACTTCATTGTTTCTATTTCAGAAAGATGTTCCCAGTTGTTTGCTCTGACAGTAAATGATAACGCATATGGAATCTTTTCTGCAGATAATTTGTTAATTGCAGAATCAATGTATTGAAAGGATCCTTTTCCTCTTGATTGGTCAGAAACTTCTCCTATTCCATCACAACTCAAAAAGTATAATGCATTTCTATTCTTTTTTGCGCTCTCTATAAAATCTTCATTGAGATTTTTTCCGTTTGTAAAAATAAAAAAAGTTATATCATTGTGAGCGTCAAGTAATTCTAGCACATTGTTGAGCGAAAATTCATGTAGAGGTTCGCCACCCATCAATCCAATTGCTACCGATCCAAGTTCTTTTGCTTGAGTAACTGCAGAATCCATTAATTCATAATCTAGGATTTTGCTTTTATCTTTTACAGATCCTGATCTGAGTTTGTCTGTTAAGCACCCTTCGCAAGAAAGTTGACAGTAGTCACTCGGGCTCAAAACCATTATCCTTGGCGGTCTAAATCCATGCTCTTTAGCAAAGTTATGTCTTTTGCGCTGCATGCCAGGAAATTTTGTAATGTATTCTAATCCTGTTCGTAGAGCCATTAGAGGATTGATTTCAAATGCTCTCTGTGCAGTCAAAGCAATAACATCTTTCCTAAACCAAGGTCTGGCCCAAAGCACAGATGGATAGGCTAAATAATATATTGGATTTTTCTTCGCCATAATAATGATTTGAATGAAAGCTTATAATATATTCCGTTGCATTATTACAACCAAAAGGTTTAAATCAAATTATTTATTCCTAACACCATGTTTGAGCTTCCTTTGCTTGGGAAAAATGAGAAGAGCTTGAAATCTTTGATACTTGAAGTGCTGATGAATTCGAAAACATTGAATGTCATGAAGATTAAAAATATTCTTTCTAAAAACTTCAACCAAAAGGTTACATACCAGGCTGTTTACAAAGCAGTTAAAGAGATGAAGCGTGATGGCATTCTTACAAAGATTGCTTCAGAGTATATTATTAGTGAAGATTACATTGACAATTTAGAGAAGTATGTTTCTTTGTTGCGCAAATCCAAAAAGTCAGGTTTTAATATATTTGAAAAAAAAGAGACTGAGAAGATTCAGTTTGAAAACCTCTTTGAATTTTATGAGTTCCTAATTAATGCTTTGTCTTTGAAGTATTTCACAGATGAATACAAAGAAAATTATTTCTGGACAACTCATATTTGGCCACTGTCAGGTTCTGTCAAGCCAAAGAAGGATGTTCTGCATCGCTGGATGAAAGAAAGCAAGACCTATGCTATTGTGAGCAAGAACAGTTTGGTTGACAAAATATTTGGATTTTATTCTAAGAAAAGGTTTGATATGAAAATCAAACTAGGTATTAAGTCCAATCCAGGTTTTGAACTTGTTGTTATCAACGATACAGTTGTTCAAGTTTTCCTGCCCAAAGTTCTCTTGGACAAGCTAGACTCTTTTTATTCTAATATCAAGAAGACAGTGAGTTTCGACGTTTTTGAGCAGATAACAGATATTTCTTTTATCGAAGCACCAATCAGTGTTGTAATCATAAGAAGCAAAACAATTGCCGATCAATATAAGAAAGAGATAAAAAGATATTTCTAATTATTTCTTGTTAGGCTCGATAATGACTTTAATGGATTCTCCACCTTCAGCAGTCATTTGGAATCCCTTTGCAATATCTTCTAATGGAAGAACATCTGTTATCATATCTTGTACATCTATGACTCCACATTTTATAAGTTCTAATGCTTCTGAGCTATCTCTTGGAGCTGATGCATAGCTTGTCATAAATGTTACATCATTTCTCCAATAAGGTGTTAAGTCTATTGACACTTTTTCTCCTGGTTTTGGCACTGCGAAGAACATAACTGTTCCACCTCTATCAACAGATGCTAATCCTTGTTCTACTGCTGGCAATGCTCCTGCGCAAATTATCACTTTATTTGCGAGTCCTCCAATCGCGCTTTGTACTTCAGCAGGCACATCATTTCTTGCATTTGTTGCATAATCAGCTCCAAATTCAATTGCTTTCTTCATTCTGTAAGGATTCAAATCTGTTACTCCAACAGTACTGGCACCCAGAGCTTTAGCCATTTTTACATATAGTAAACCAGCTGTTCCAGCGCCCAAAATCAAAACATTGTCACCAACACCTATTTGAGCATTTCTAGAACCTCTTACAACTGTTCCTAAGGGTTCTATGAATGAACCTTCGTGAAAAGAAACATCATCTGGTAAGTTCAACATTCCTCTGTCTACATTGATTTCTGGAACTCTCAAGAATTGTGCGAATCCGCCCGGATCAAATTTGGTGTTATATAATGTGTCACAGGCAGTTTCGTGTCCATCCAAACAATAATCACAAGTATTGCATGGTACATGATGAGTTACGAAAACTCTGTCTCCTGGTTTGTATTTCGTAACTTCTTTACCAATTTGCGAAACTACTCCTGTTACTTCGTGTCCTAAAACTAATGGCGCACTTTTTATTCTGTACCATTCTAGAACATCACTGCCACATATTCCGCTAGCTTCTACTTGAAGAAGTAATTCTCTATCGCCAATCTTGGGAACCGACATAGTCTCAAGCCTAACATCACTGTTGTTATAGTACATCCCAACTTGCATATTTTCAGTCATCTTTTTTAAGATTATATCTACTCATAACTGCATCTACAGAGTCTCCTCGATGAACAATGTCTCTAACAGCCTGAATCATCTTAACTGGTTCTTTTGATTGAAATATATTTCGACCCATATCTACACCTATGGCGCCTGTTTGCATTGCCATATACGTAAATTCAAGTGCTTGCTGTGCAGGTTCTTTTTTTCCACCCGCAATAACTATTGGTGCTGGACAGCCCCCAATTACTTTATCAAAATGCCCTTTACCGACAAAGTATGTTTTTACAATATCTGCTCCATGTTCTACGGCTATTCTGGCTGCATTAGCTAAATATTTAGCAAACTCTGCTTCCTTACCTTCCACTCTTAAAGCATCGAGTTCTCCGCCAACAGCTGTAATTCCTATAACAGGTAATCCATACTTATGTGCTTCTCTGGTCATAGTTGCCAAGTTATCTATTGATTGTCTTTGCATCTCAGTTCCAACATATATTGATATTGTGACCCCTGCTGCATTCAGAGCAACTGCTTCTTCGGCTGTGCAAGTTATGACTTCATCTTCCAAACCAATTACTCTTGTTTTTCCAGTTGCATCATTTTCTATTGGAACTTGTCTCGCCATGCTTCCCCCACCAGAAGCTCTTAGAATCATTGGTGTTGAAGTATTTGGATCTATTGAGTGATGCAAAATTCCTTTTGTTGGACTTAACGCATCACAGTATTGAATTATATCTGCAACTGTCTTTGCAGGATCTTCTAATCCTGATACAGGTCCCATGAAGTAACCATGATCTACTGCAAGTAAAACTGTTTTCCCAGTTTCTGGGTTAATTATTTGTGCTAATCGATTTTGTAATCCCCAACTCATTTTTTTACCTCCAAAAAGCTTGATTTAAACTTGTTTTTTACTAGAAAGGGGTGAGTTTTTTTAAATGTTTACCAGATAGAGTTATTTAACCTTTGGAACGACTATTTGCCCTTCATCTTCATCACCTAAGAATTCGACTTTTGCTTCTAGAAATAAGAGTCCTGTAAATGCGGCCATTATTGCATCTAGTTCAACTTGTGAATAATCTCTTCTTGGAACTAGCAAGCCATATATCTTCAATAGTCTTTTTATTTCCATATAATTGTTCTTTCGCGGCATTTTTAGAATGTCATATGATGCGCCTGAATGAACTTCAATTACTAAGAATCCTTTGCTACTGAAATGTTCTTTTAATGCAATGGCTCTCAGAACCAGTTTTTCCACTTCAACCAATCCTTTAGGAGGATAGAATTTTATTTTTTTATTATTTAACTCGTACTCTGCTTGTCGCCAATTCCCTTTGTTTGGAAAACTCAAAGGAGCATCAATAACAACTACATCTGGTTTCATATCATCTACTTTTTTGATTATTTCTTCATTTGTTTTCAATTCACAGATATCTTCTATTTCTTCAGTTAATAAGCAGAATCCAGTTATTCTTTCCTCATTTCCAGCAAGATCCAAACCAATTATTTTCATTTTATACTTATTAAGTCCCCCAAAGACGTGTTTGTCAGGCTAATTACTTTATTTGGTAATTCCAAGACATATTTAACTCTTTTCTTTGCGGTATACGTTGTAAAGGGTTTAAATCCTTGTTTCATGTCAACGACTTTCTTGTTTGAGTCTAGAAATAAAACGTCTATTGAGTAAAAAACAAAGAACATGTGTAGTGAGACTTGTCTCTCCTTTCCAAAGTCAAATATTAATCCATAATCCCCTTTCTTTTTTGAAAACATCAAGCCTTTTGATTGCTCCCAAGGATTACTTAGTAGTTTGGATTCATCAGTCAATATTTTGTTTTTCGTTTTGTTTTGTATCATGTGCAATTCAGATAGCTTAATTCATTTATTTCATAGTCATTTATATGTTCTGTGTCTATCTTAAACCAATTAGGCATGTTTTGTACATCACAGCGATTGTTTGTTGATTGATTGCCAAAATATATGTAGTCAACAACACTTCGATCATAGTTAACTTCTAAATCTTCTTGGTTCTCCAAAAGATTTATGTCAATTAATCCTTCAACTCCATATGTACTGTTTGAAAGATTTCCTCTCAATCGCATTAAATAGCTTGGTGCTTTATTGGATGCTTTATACAACCCATCTTCTATGTGACTCATCAAAGCACTTGTTTGGTTGTTGTCTACAAAATCTGTTATATCAGTTTTTACTATAAAATTTTGCAATCTTCCTTTCAGATAAACAGAATAAAGCGGATCTTTGAAATTGCTTATTGGAATATTTGTAGTATATGTTTTTTCAAAACTCCAATCTGCTAGGCCTCTCGTATCATTCAATGTAACTTTTGAAACAACATCAATTTGCACATTCCAAGGGTCTGTTTGCAGCAGATTAATTTCTGAAATATTAATATCTACTTGTACACCTATTTTTTTCGAGTTTTGGTTTATTTTTTGTAGGTAAAGTGAGAAAGTTGAGTTCTCTAGCATGAATGGAGTTGTGTTTGATAAATTTCCAGAGTAGAAAGCTTCTTGAAAATTGGTTTCTAAATTAGTCATGAATTCTCCTGTTTCAGAAACATACTCTTCAATACTCAGTAAAGTTCTAAAACCAGCTATGTACGCAGCTCTTTCAACATCTACTTCTAAGTCCTTTATGTAATCATTCATTGATAGAACTCTTTTTTCAACTGCATTATCATCCATGCTTACTTTATATACTTCATAGGTGTAAAAAACTGTCAGCATAATTATTAAGAACACAATTACCGTTATCATAAATATGAATCCCTTCTTCATTGCCACACCCTTATTTCAATTATTGAAGGACCCCACATATAAGGAACGCCCAATATTACATTTGCTATAATTTCTATATCTTCTGAAAACAAGTTGAAGAATATTCTTCCATCACCATCATAATCTATTCCTTTCAATAAATTAAATATTGCCATGTCATACGCATCATTTGGTTTGTAAGCATGACCAGTGTTTGTATAAGCACATTGAAATGGACCATCATAATCTGAAGGAACATATTGATTTATGATTGTTCCATCTTCAACTTCTATAAACCAATAACATCCTATTGCTTGTTGCATGACTGAGCTTCTAGATGCTGAAAAATTTACCAACCCCCTATAAATTAATGTGTTGTTATTCGAACAACCCGTTGCATTAGCTGGTGAATCACCTGTTCTAATTGAAATATTATTATCCCCATTAACCAACGTACTTGTTGGAACCTCTATGGTGAATGGATCCCCCAAGAACACATACATATCTGAAAAAGTCTCAAGAGAAAATATTGTTTGGTTATTCACACGCACTAAATCAGTCCAGTGCTCATCTGAGTAAGAGGTTATTCTAGCATCACTCACTCTTATACCTTTGGGTATATTAACAGTTGGAGTACATGAATTGAATGGATTTGATTGAAACATAACTGATATCTCGTTTGGATAAATCTCTGATGTTTCTGGAGTGTAATTCACCATTATCTTTGAATCTCCAAACAGAGTTGCGTCTGTTGAAATGTTTCCAACTATCACGTTCTGTGATATTTGTGCTGATCGCTCAAGTATATCATAAGCAATTGTTTCATATATTATTTTAAGCATTGAAACATTTTTACTATGATCATA
>JADHVI010000018.1 GCA_016784125.1 Candidatus Woesearchaeota archaeon | reverse complement strand
AAGCCCCCGCCGAGAGTCGAACTCGGGACCTCGTGCTTACCAAGCACGCGCTCTACCACTGAGCCACGGGAGCATTGTGTTGATTTGAGAAACTTGGGTTGTGTATTTAAAGTTTACTTATTATCTTTAGAATATGTATATGTCTTTTGAATCCATTATTCTTTCGCAGTAATTGCATCTCACCCTCACCGGGTTCTTGCTTATAATCATGAACTTTGTCTTTACGTCGTGTTCATGGTTGGTTACGCATTGTGGGTTTGAACATTTAATAATATCAACTATTTTATCAGGTAACTTCGTCTTATATTTTTTTACAATCTTTCCATCTCTAACTATGTTCATAGTTGCGTTTGGCGCTAAAATAGCTATTTTGTTTATCTCTGTTTCAGTTAGTTCTTTACCTTCTATCTTTACTAAGTCCTTCTTTCCTTCTTTTCCACTTTCTAAATTTACTCCTAAAGCAATAAAATTCTCTCCTGGCTCTTTGTGTAAATTTAGTATTTTCATTACTAGGTGTCCTTTGCCTGCTGTAATATGATCTATTACTGTTCCGTTCTCTATCTTGTATACTTTATAGACTCTCATTGTATTTTACCCAACACCAACGCCAGTAATGCTTTTCTTACAGGTATCCCATTTTTTGCTTGGTCAAAGTAAACTGCATTATCAGTATCATCCAAATCATAGTTTAACTCATTTACTCTTGGAAGTGGATGTAGTATTATTAGTTCGTCTTTAGCATTCTTAAGAATGCTTTTATCTAAGATAAATGCATCTTTTACTTTTTCATATTCTAGTGAGTCTGAAAATCTTTCTTTTTGTATTCTAGTTGCATAAATTACATCTAAATCTTTTATTACTGGGTTTAATGATTCTACTTCTTTACAGTTTATTTTTTTATCTTTAAGCTCTTTAAGGTCATTGGAAGGCATCTCTAATGACTCTGGAGCAATAAATACCATGTTCACATTAAAATATGAGAGTGCATATGCCAGTGAATGTACTGTTCGACCATATTTTAAATCTCCTAAGAATCCAACTGTTAATCCATCTAATTTTCCTTTAAATTTTAGTATTGTATACAAATCCAAAAATGTTTGTGTGGGGTGTTGGTTTGCACCATCACCTGCATTGATAATAGGAATATTAGCTGATTCAGCAGCAAGTTTTGCTGCTCCTTCCAAGTAATGCCTCATGACAATGACATCACAATATCCTTCTGTAATCTTTATTGCGTCTTGTAAGGATTCGCCTTTTACTGATGAGCTTTGTTTTGGATCTGAAAAACCAATTACTCGCCCACCCAGACTATTCATAGAGCTTTCAAAACTTAGTCTCGTTCTCGTGCTTGGCTCAAAGAATAAACTAGCCATAATTTTTCCATTGAGAAGGTCTGAAAATTTTCCATCCTCCATTTTCTTAGCTGTTTTTAGAACATGAAGTATCTCTTCTTTTGAAAAATCCCTCATAGAAATAATGTCTTTATTATGAAAATATATTTTTGTCAACTTAAAATTATTAGAAGAAGTTTTTTTTATTTAAATATTATTATCATCAAGCATACATTAAGAACTATTATAAATAAAAAGAAATTATTAACTATTGCTCTGCCCTTAAACTCTTAGAGGATGCAAAATAGCATTTCTATGAAATAGAGCGAGTAGCAGAGCACTTATATTCTATTATTTTATTCAAACGAGCAGACTTGTACGCATTGCATTGTACATATTTCTGCTGCAGGATCATTTCTACATGCTGAAGCGCATTCACTAAAAATTCCGCCTAGTCCTTCACATGTTTCCTCTGAAATGTATTCACATTCATTAAATTCAGAAAGCCATGTTCCGCTTGCATCAACACAACCTCTTTCATTTAGAAATGGGTCATCTGTTATTTCTTCAAAAAATGTTTCGTTGTTGTGCACACATAATGCTGGATAACTTTCCAATGAAGGATTTCCTGCAGCGATGCATTCTTCATAGTTAGTAATGACATCTTCTTCAATAGTCTCTGTACAGCCGTATGCTAACAGTGATAACATCATTATTCCGATTAAAAGTATATATTTCATTTTAGTTTACCTCATTTACAACTATTAATGGTAGAACAAGTATATAAACGTTTTTAACACTTCAACTTGCATCAAAGCTTTAACTCTTTACTTCTTTATATGCATCGTATGCGAATGCTAAAGAAAGAATTATCGTAGTTAGGTTAAACAGCCAGTCTTTTAGTAAGAACGGTTTATCATATGCGTATATGCCTAGTAGTACCATTGAAACCAGTATTGCCCATGCAAACACAAGCCTTTTACCGGCATAGATATATCCTATTCCAGGCACTATGAAGTTTAGAATTGCTGCTAACCATGCGTTTCTTTTAATCATATTCATAACCATTAGGTTTATTAATATATAAATTTTTGCTATCTTAATGGAAACCCCTTGCTCGTCGGAAATAAAGAATTTAACTGGGAAAAAGTATGTAGTCTTCACAGCCAGAGGAAACTCTGCAATTCTAGCAGCTTTAAAGTATGTCAAGCAAAAAGGATTAAACGATATCCTAATCCAAGATCAGGGCGGTTGGATTACTTATCCTCAGTACATTAAGAAGCTTAAATTAAATCAAATCAAACTAACAACTAATTATGGTTTAATAAACAAAATAACAGAAAAAAACGCAGTTCTACTAATCAATTCAATGCCTGGTTACTTTGTATTACAAGACATGGACGATATAGCAATACAATGTAAAAACAACAACTTATTCTTAATCAATGATGTTTCAGGAAGTATTGGAACAAAGCAAGCCAAAGAAGGCGACATATTATTTGGAAGCTTTGGCAGATGGAAACCTTTAAACATGGAGGAGGGTGGCTTCATAGCAACAGATGACAAAGAAGCATACAACTTCTTCAAAGAATTTGAATTCGATATTTCCTGTGAAAAACTCTGTGGTAAACTATCAAAATTACAAGAAAAACTAAATTTCTTCAATGATAAAGTAAAAGAGATAAAAGAAGATCTCAAAGACTACGACATAATCCACCGAGAACAAAAAGGTTTAAACGTAGTCGTAAAATATTCTTCCGAAAAAGAAAAGGAAAAATTAATAAAGTACTGTAATGAAAAAAAACTAGAGTTTGTCGAATGCCCAAAGTACATCCGGGTAAACGAACAAGCCATAAGTATTGAGGTGAAAAGACTTGTTTAATGAATTTATTAAATCTTTTATCATGATTCTAGTTATAATGGATCCTTTTGCAGGTGTACCTGTATTCTTTTCTTTGACAAAAGAATTTTCTATTAAAAAAATGAGGCTTTCAGCTAATAGAGCTATTAAAGTTGCAAGTATCTTAATACTCTTGTTCATATTATTTGGTAATCAAATATTGAATCTTTTCAGTATTTCTTTTGGGAGTTTCAAAATTGCAGGTGGAATTATATTATTAATAATTGGTCTTTCATATGTATTGGATTTTAAGATTAGAAGACAGTACAAACATTATGATCAGGACATAACTGTTCCCATGGCAACACCTTTAATTGCTGGTGCAGGTGTTTTTACTTCAGTAATAATCCTTGTATCATTGTATGGTTATTGGGTTACTTTAATAGCTGCTGCTTTGAACTTAATACTATTTTGGTTGCTAATGAGATATTCAAATCATTTGCACAAAGTATTGGGTCATCAGGGAGCAGAGATTTTATCAAGGATAATGGGTTTGATTTTAGCAGCTTTAGCAGTAGAATTTATAATAAGCGGTATACTAACAATATTTTGAGGTGGTAATATGGTACTAAAGTTTCCAGACAGTATGGATGAATGTGTTTATTTTACAAGAAGAGTAATGGATAATGGTAAGACAATTGCTTGGGTTTTCAAAGAAGAATGTCCTAAGTGCAAGAAAGCTTTGATGAGCAAACCAAAAGATGCAAAGACTGGCAAGGCTAAAATTAGAGCGATTGAATATGTTTGTCCTGCGTGCAATTACACAGTTGAGAAAAAAGAGTATGAAGATACTTTGACCTGTAATATACAATATACTTGTCCAAGTTGCCAACATAAAAGCGAAGTACAAGTTCCTTTCATTAGAAAGTCTTACAAAGGCGCAAAAGCTGTTATCTTTCCATGTGAAAAATGTGAAACTAAAATTGCAGTCACAAAGAAGATGAAGGCATTAAAAGAGAAATAATTTTTTTCTTTATCACAAAGTTTTTAAATTTCTATGTTTTAATACGCCCTGGGCGAGATTCGAACTCGCAAGACTGTGGTAGTCAAAATGGTTTCTGACCACCCTCCCACTCCAAAGATTGGGTGGTATCTAAAAATTTTTTAGGATTTTTAGAACCATGAATTTAGGTGCAGCCAAATTCATGATTTCAGCCATTCGCCATAACCAGGTTAGGCGACCAGGGCTTATAATCCTACAGAAACATTATTTATTATTAAGTGCTGCGACAGGATGTCCAGTGTATTGCATTTCTCGTCTTGAAAATTTTGCGGATGACTTGTGGTTATCAATGCTTTTAACCGAAAATATATAGAAAAAGAAAAATAAAAAAATTAAAATTAATAATATATTGGGTAGTTGTTTTGCTCGTACGGTAACTCAACACTATTTACTTCTTCTAATGTGTCTAAGTTATTCATCTTAATCATTGCACTTGAGACTGTGTACAAGTTATCTCCAATGTATAATGATCTTTGGACTGCGTACGGTGTTGAGTAATAGTATCCGCTCTTTAGGTATGATTCATCATCCTCGTTATGCGAAACTCTTCCTCTAAGCTCTAAACCATTCTCCAAATCGATGTTAAAGACGTATGCTCCTTGCCATACAAAACTTCCATGTGTATTATCGCTAACGCCGTTAGGGTATTGTTCTTCATCAATCTCTGCCAACTTAATTGGTAGAACCAATAAGTTCTTCTCCCTATCAAACAAAAACGCTTTATGTTCATGTAAAGCATATGAGTCTGTTCCTCTATCTCCAATCTCATATTTAGCAAGCTCTATAGGTTTGGAAACATCTGTAACGTCAAAGATTGAAACCTTAACGCCTTGGTACCATGCAAAGTCTCCTTCCTCAGCTTCAACTGTTTCCTTACCAATTCCAATTAAATGGTTTTCATCGTAAGGATGCAAATAATCTGAGTATCCAGGAATCTTTAACTTTCCTAATACAGTAGGGTCTCTAGGGTTTGATAAATCAATCACGAACAATGGATCAACTTTCTTGAAGGTAACTATATACCCTCTCTTGCCCATGAATCGAGCTGAATAAATTCTTTCGCCAGGAGCTAAATCCTCAACTTTACCAATCATATCAAGATCTTCATCTAAAATATAGATGTGATTTGCAGAGCTAGATTCGCCCATTCTTGAAACATGGCCAGTAGTTGTTGCTGCTCTAAAGTTTCCATCAAACTCATCCATTGAGAACTGGTTTAATAATGTTCCAGGAACTTCTCCGTATGTTTTGTAATCAATCTTACCATTCTTTATAGCAACTTTGTGAATAACTGTTTTTTCATACAACTTATTCATTTTATTCTGGAAGTCAGCCATTTTATCCAACATCTTTTCACTAAATTCTTGTTGTTCTTCTCTAGTAAAATCTTCTGTGAAATCAGATAGTAGTCTGTATGCGTCATTCATCATTTCATTATCGTCTTCGCCTGAGTTCAAAATTTTCTTCATATCGCTTTTGAAATCATCAGACATTATTTCCATGTAAACTTCTTCTATCATTGCTTTTTGATAAACCCACGGATTAGGTCTTTTTTCAAATGTGAAGTAAATGTTGTTCATTGAAACAAACAAGTTCTGACTGTAAGAAGTCAAGTAAGTCTCACTTTCAACAGCTTCATCATCATCTTGAGTGTTCAAAGACAAGATGTTTGTGAATCTATATGAAGAATCTGGGTTAGGGAAGTAATAAATATCTTCTGCTGCGATTGTTCGCTCAACGTCTCCATCTCTAATCATTGGCATTACATATTCCTCTTCGTAATATCGTACTTGGTTGTTAACTATTGTATATACATAGTCTCCAATCATTCTTGAATCCTGATAATCGCCTTCAACTTCAATGGTTCTTACAAGCTCTGGTGCTGATCTATCAGTTATATCATAAACCATTATCAAAGTGTCTGAAGAGTAATATTGAGGCATTATATCTGGAGCTATCATCTTTGATTGAACTTCTGTTGAGAAAGTATAATCCCTTTGGGATCTTGCAATACCAAAGACAATTAATTTATCTTCGTTGATGAACATCTCTCTGACAGCTTCATCGAATTCAATTTCAGATAAAATGCTTGCATCTTCTGCTGGGTACGCATCTACTATGATTATTTTCTTTCCAGATATAGTATATATGTATCTACCATCATTCTTCAAGATGTCTGCTTCATCAACGCCTTCAACTTGAACATTGGTTGTAGAATACGAGTCAGATCCGGATTTTGCACTTTCTGCAACGGCTGTATCCATCATAGCCATTTGTGCTCCGCCTCTGAGCATCATGCCAACTGAGCCATACATTCCACCGCCGTTATCTTGGCTTTCGGTTAAATAGCTCTTAAATTCTGCATATGAAGCGAATTTCTTAGCTACATCTGCTTTGTTGTCAAGGTCTACATCGACAGGTGTGCAAGCTGCTAGAATGCCCACTGCGATAATTGTTATTAATATCATAAATATGGTGTTTGCTTTCATTGTAACATTTATAGTTGTATATTTACTATATAAATATGTTTAATGCTTCTAACTCATTCAAAGCTATAGAACTATTCGCTTAATTTTCTCCAAGACCGCTAAGCTTGCGTTTTCACACACTTTACTTTCTTTTGCAAAACTAATTATTAGCAAATTACCGGTTGAAAACTCAAAGCTCTTTATTATTGTATTATAGTCTTCGGGGTTTTCTTTTTTATAATCAAGTCCAAGGAATGGAATCTTTAAATCATCTTCAAACTTTAATAAAATCGCGCTGTAAGCGCCAGCACGTATCGCTTCATCACGTAAGTCAAGGTTTACTTTAACGTTGCCACCATCTTTAATCAATAATGCGCAGCTCTTCAATTCTTTGTATTCTTTTAACTTCAATTTTTTAGGACCAATAAACTTCCTCATTAATTCTTTCTTCTTTTTTGAACCTTGAGCAGAAAGTTTATGTCCTTGCTTGCTAGAATCAAGTAATTTTTTCCTTTTTAATATATCTAGTATGGAGCGCACAGTGCCTTCTCCTAAAGATAGTTTCTTAACTAATTCAACTCTACTAATTGGCTTTTCTTCCATGCACAGAAATGTTCTAATAATGTCTTCCTTCTTATAGTTCGATTTGTTACCAACCATGAAAACAGAAAGGTTTAAATAGTATAAATAGTTTTCTATTGGATATCATATCCAACGGGGTGTTAAAAATAAAAAAATTATTCATATACATGTTCGCAGCCATGCTTTTAATCGTGGTTGTACAAGCAGCAAACGTCGGAACAGTCGTATTGCTTGCAGATGGCTCACTAAATACAGAATGCGTGAATATTGATGATGGGAAAACAGCTTATCATGCATTTCAAGAATCAAGCTTAACAATGGATTGGTCATATACTGTAGGTATTGGTCATTTCTTAAATTCTGTTGAAGGAGTTGCAAGTGACAATGACGCAGGAAAATATTGGTCTTTTTGGCATATAAACAGTGCAGAAACCGATTTTGAATCCGCAATGGTTGGAGCAAGTGACTATGAAATCGAAACAGATGACAAAGTAATAGGTTTATCATATACATCATTTGATAATTCTTGGAACCCAATCACCAAACCACCATTCTCAGATTATGATGATATTTGTGAACCAGTTCTAGATGTAGAAAAAGTCTCTGTAGAAATTGATGGTGACAAAGACACATTAAAAGAAGGAGATTCATTCAAAGTAAAACCAGGTGATTTAATACTTCTAAGTGTTAAAGTAGGAAATCTACATGAGGATGATGATCTAGAAGATGTAGAAGTCGAAGCAATCATAAGAGACATTGATGACAATGATGATATAGAAGAACAATCCGATTCAACAGACATTGGTGATGGAAAAGATGAAATCCTAGAACTAGAACTAGAAATTCCATTAGATGCAGATGAAGGAGATTACGAACTAGAAGTCACAGTAACAGGAGATTTAGAACTTCCATACAGACAAGTATTACTATATGAAGTAGAAGTTGACAAAGAAAGTCATGAACTAGCTGTAGGCATATCTGAAACTGTAGATTTAGAATGTGGGAAGAGCTATAGATTAAACATAGAAATTGATAACATTGGAAAGGATGATGAAGATGTAAGCTTAACAATAATCAACGATGATATGGACATTTCAATCCAGGATTCTTTCGATGTAGACGAAAATGAAGGTACATCAAAAAGTTATAGCTTTAGAGTTCCGTCCGCAGCAATAGGATCATACAGCTTACTAACGACACTCGTTTATTCAGACGAAAGAGATGAATATCGTACAACTCTGAATGTTGATTGTGACGAAGAAACACAAGATGGAAATCTTGCAGGATTACCAAATGCGGGTGCACAAAATATTAATCCAGGTAATAGTCAACCACAACTCAACTTTACATCAAGTAACTCAAATCAAACACAACCGGAAGATTTAAGTCCTATATACGTTGTTTTGTTGATAGTTGGTAATATTATTTTAGTACTAATAGTAATTATCGTAATCGTAAGATGGCGCAAAAACTAAAGTTAAAGCAAAAAAAGAAAACAGAACAAAAAGAGAAACAAGGTAACAAAGAAGATGTTAAACAGCGAGTAGCCTTGCACGCATTGCAAAAACAAGCACAACTCTTAAACTTACGAGAAGCAGTTATACTTGCATCCTTTATCTTAGGAGCAGGGTTGTTAAGAGTGCCAATGCAAGCAATCCCAAGCGCAGAACCAATAACTTTTTTTGCAATCTTAGCTGGATGGTTATTTGGAAAAAAGAAAGGATTCTTAGTTGGAGTCGGAGCATTAATTGCCAGTAATTTTTTCGTATTCGGAGGACATGGACCATGGACACTATTTCAAGCATTAGGATTTGGCATAGCAGGATACCTTGGAGGTTTTTTAGGGGAGAAATCAGGTTATCTGAAGACGATTGTGATAATGATTATTGCAACCTTGGCATTTGAAGTAGTGCTGAATTTCAGCTCATTACTAATATTCCCATTTGGATTGGTCGTGTTTTTGACAGCAATTCCCTTCATAATTATACATTTGATAAGCAACACAGTATTTGCGTTTGCTTTACCAAGAGTTAAGAGGTTCATACATGAAAAAGGTCAATTTAACGAAAGGGCTATTTGTCGCGATCTTATTGCTCAGCTTAAGCGTGGTCGCGTGTCAAAATCAAAGTAGTGTAGGGGAAGTCACACTGACTCTAAGCATTCTAGGAGAAGAGGAAACATCAAACTTTTATTTTGAAGATGCAACATTGTTAGATGTTTTAAAACTCAAATATGAAGTTGAAACAAAGAAAACCTTCTACACAGAATACATCAAATGCGTAAAAGATGTATGTGTGAATGATGAATACTCTTGGGTATACTATGTCAACGACAAACCAACCAACTACGGAGTCAATGTTTACCAAGTACAAGATCAAGACAGAGTTTTGTTTGCGTATAAGAAAGTATAAATATGAGATTAGTTTCTAATTAAAAGGATGATAACATATGGCTGAAATTAAACAAATCATAGTTGGAATTCATGATCATGAAGGTGAAACCTTTCATCTTAGTTCATCGGTAACATTAATCAAAACTGATAAGAATGTTCTAGTAGACACCGGTTCTTTTCTCAACACAGAAGAAATTATCACTAACTTAGGCAAAGAAGGATTAAAACCTGAAGACATCGACATTGTTGTAATGACTCATATGCATATTGATCATGCAGTTAACTTATATCTTTTCAAAAACGCAATTATTCATTACAAATTCATAAATACTTATCCAGGTCAAACACATACGCCTGCAAAAGGACAGATGCAAAGGTTTGAACTCATTGATGGAACAGAAATTGCCAAAGATGTAAGTATTCTTCTCACACCCGGACACACAAACGAACACCTCTCGGTTGTTGTAAAGACAGATGAAGGAACAGTAGTTGTTTCTGGAGACGCATTGGCAACAGAAGGTGATTGTGATTTAGAAGATCATCCTCCTGAATTTATATTATGGAGTCTCGAAGCATACAATGTTAGTCGAAAAAAGATTTTAAAAACGGCGGATTACATCATTCCAGGGCACGGTAAAATGTTCAAAGTTTCCGACAAGTTTAAATAAAAATTCTAACTACCAAAAATTATGACCCAGGAAGATTCAGAAGCAGAGATACGTAGGTTGTACAAGGCAATTCTACCAGATAATTCAAGAGGATGGGAAGCAACTAATCCTGACAAGTTTGCAAGATACTTACTGATAGAGGATCGTGTGATGGAAAGAAGTTTACCATACATTGTTCTATTACAAAGAGGCGCGAATCAACCAGAGTGGCGATGGATTTGTGATGTTGTATCTTGGGATCAAGTAATGACCAAAGAAGGAAGACAAGAAGCAGAAAGAGTTATTTCTAAAGTTCATTTTGGAAAGGAACCATTGAGATTCTTAGAAATATTTGATTCAGTTAATCAACGATACAAAGTTCTAGATAAAATAACTACTAGCAATGATTTTTATGGTACGCAGTATCAATGGTTTGATTAAGTTTATTATCAAAAGAATATTCTAAACAACAAGCTTTAAATATGCACATATTCTCAATAGCGTCATGAAAGAAAAAATATTGGTCACGAGTGCATTGCCTTTTGTAAACAATGTGCCGCACCTTGGGAATCTTGTATGTGTAGTAAGCGCAGATGTTTACACACGTTTTCTTAGATTAAAGAAGACCAATGTAATTTCCATTCTGGGAACAGATGAGCATGGCACAACCGCGGAAGTAAAAGCATTAGAAGAAGGCTTAACTCCTAAACAACTCGTAGATAAATATTTCAAGATTCACACAGAAATATACGACTGGTTTGAATGTGATTATGATTGTTATGGGAGATCATCTTCAAAACATAATCACGAAATAGCACAGAATATTTTTTTAAAACTCAATAAAAATGGATTCATAAAACAAGATATTCTAGAGCAAGTTTATTGTGATAAATGCAAAAAATTCTTAGCAGACAGGTTTGTAGGCGGAACATGTCCACATTGTAATTACGAACACGCAAGAGGAGATCAATGCGAGAATTGCAGTAAATTATTGGATGCAGTTGAACTAATAAACCCAAAATGCTCTGTCTGTGGCTCAAAGCCAGTTGTGAAAAGCACAGAACATCTATTCATAGATTTGCCAAAACTAAATCCTGAACTAAAAAAATGGATTAAAAGCACAGAAAAGAACTGGAGCGAAAACGCTAAAACTATGACTAACGCATGGCTCAAAGAAGGATTAAAACCACGATGTATAACTCGAGACTTAAAGTGGGGTATTCCAGTTCCATTGAAAGGATTTGAAAAAAAAGTTTTCTACTCATGGTTTGACGCACCAATCGGATACATAGGAATAACTGCTGAATGCAAGAAGGATTGGAAAAGCTGGTGGCATGCAAAAGATGTAAAACTAGTCCAGTTCATGGGCAAAGACAATATTCCATTTCACACAATACTATTTCCAGCATTCCTAATTGGCACAAGAGATAATTACACTTTACTAAATTCAATAAGTGTCAATGAATACTTGAATTATGAAGGCGGGCAATTCTCAAAGTCAAGACACCAAGGCGTTTTTGGCAGTGACGCAAAAAACATAGGTATACCTGCAGATGTCTGGAGATATTACTTAATGGTTAATCGACCAGAAAAAACAGATACTCACTTTGTATGGGAAGACTTTCAAGAAAAACTAAACAACGAACTAGTGGCCAATATAGGAAACCTAGTTAACAGAACAATTACATTCACAAATAGATTCTTTGATGGAAAGGTTCCTATGCTCACAAAGAAAGAACTCAACCTAGAAAAAGAATACAAGAGCGTTGAAGAATTACTAGATAAGATAGAATTAAAGAAGGCTTTGAAAGAAATTATGAATATCTCAAAATCAGCAAACCAGTACTTCCAAGAAAAAGAACCTTGGAGAATCATCAAAGAAGACAAAGAAAAAGCAGGCAACACCTTAGCAAATCTATTAATCATAGCAAGAGATTTATCAGTATTATTAACTCCTTACATACCTAAAACAGGTGAAAATATCCAGAAACAACTAAACTTAAAACAACAAGATTGGAGTGATTTAGGCAAAGAGCTTGGAGCAGGACAAAAGATTAACAAAGAAGAATTACTATTTCACAAACTAGAAGATAAAGACTTACAAAAGTTCAAAGATGAATTCTCAGGGAAAAACAACTCACCATTCTCAAAGTTAAACTTGAAAGTTGCAAAAGTTGAAGATGTAAAACCACATCCAAATGGAGATAATCTATACATCCTAAAAATTGATGTTGGAGAAAAAAGACAATTAGTGGCGGGATTAAGACCATACTATAAACCAGAAGAAATCAAAGGAAAAAGCATAGTTGTAGTAACAAACCTGCAACCAGCAAAACTAAGAGGGGAAAAAAGCGAAGGAATGCTCTTAGCAGCAGAAGATAGAGTTGGAAAAGTAGGTTTAGTTCTAGCAAATGCAAAGCCAGGAACACAAGTACTAGTTGATGGTGCAAAACCAGGCAAAAAAGAAATCACATTCAACGAATTCCTAGAAGTAAAATTAAAAGCAAAGAAAGGCAAAGCTTATTTTGAAAAACAAGAACTCAAAGCAGGCAAAGAAGCAGTAACAATAGATAGGGATGTCGAAGGCAAGATAAGATAATTCTATAGAAAAACATAAATAGTATTAATTCCGTATTTCTATTATAATGTATAGTAAGAAGGGGCAAGTAACAATCTTCGTAGTTTTAGGTATAGTGCTATTAGCAGCTTTCTTACTAATATTTTTTCTCAGGGGACAATTATTTGGCGTCGAAGTTGATGTGGATGCAACAGGAGGTGACAAGTTTGTCAGGACGTGCTTTGCAAATATCGGACAAGACGCAGTGTCGAAGATATCGTTGAATGGAGGGTTCCTATACAATTATGATAATATTCTAGAAGTGAATGATTACACTATTGCATATCACCTCTTTAATGGTGCAGATACGTCTCCATCAAGAGATTTTATGGTGTCAGAGCTAACAAATTTTGTATTAGAAGAACTGTCAACTTGTATTGAGCGAAATGCAAGTAGTGCTTCAGTTGAAACAATTATTGACTCAGAAGAAGTTCGTTTTATAGCAAATTTTGAAGAAGAAGACTATTTCATCAGAGTCAAACATCCATTAGGATTTTTGTTTGAACAATCCGAATCACTCGTAAACGACTTAATCCAAGGAAGAACGCTAACATCGGGATTTGTGGATTTTGATATTCATCTAAAAGTTCTACCATACAACGCAGAATCAAATATTTATACTTTAGAATTTGAAGATCTAGAATTCAACTTTGCAGAAAAACAGGAAATTGCTGATGAAACATTCCTAGATTTCCAAGGAGACTTTGTATATTCTAGCAATAGTAATTCACTTGAAGCAATGTTTATAGGTTACAATGTTGGAAAAATTGGAACCCAATCAATTCTATTAATCGGAAAACAAGGGGGAATAATAACTCCAAACACACCAGTAATAAACCTTGAATATGGACCAATTGCTTACTATGTGTACCAAGGAAATAAAAAATCAATGACCAAAGAATATATGGAACTAGAAATTGCTGACTATATCATGTCTGGCTTGTATGCGACAATGGACCAAGTTGACAATGATTTTGTAATAACTGTGGATATTCAAGAAGATCAGATATTGATATACACAAACTATGGAGATTTAGAACTAGACAATACTCTAACTTCTCCATTAGGAAAAATATTGGCTGCAAGAGACGAACTAGTCAATGAGCTTGCAATAGACACAGAATCATTAATCGATTTAGAAGACTCTGATATAGAAGCGACAGCATTCATGCATGATGCAAACACAACGATTTACAGATTAACAGTTGAAACAGACACAGGGCCATATTCGTTTGACTTTGCGGTAAACTAAAATGAAGAAACTATACTTACTAACATTGTTGATTTTACTAGTTCCACTAGCAATCGCTCAAGAAAGCGAAATGCTCAATCCTGAAACAGCTGTTACATTAATATTGGATGACCAGCCAATAATTATAGAGGGAGAAAAAGAAGGCACAATTAAGTACCAAGGATATACGTTTATTACTTTTTGGAATACTGGAACATTAATAGTTAATTCTGACAAAGAGATTTATGGCAATGACACAATTATTGTAATATATCACCCCAACAATGAAACTGCGAGTTATCAACCAAAGTATAAAATTGATGGCGAATTCGCTTTCAAAGATGGAGTATTCACAATTTATCAAGGTGGTTCATTCTTTGACATGACTCAAAACATTTTTCTTTCTACATATGAAGAACCAATCAAGGTATTTCCAAACACTGAAATTGAAAGCATTGTATACGAAGAAGGAGCGGTTTTCATATATGAGAATAATATGCTGTTTGGCAAAGGACCTTTAGAACTCTCTGGTTATTACTATGTTAAGTTGCAAAATAAGGATGCAACCTTTTCGCAAATTGGTGATATTGAGATAATAGGCGAAGCAAAATATGATGACATGTTTATGACATACCAAGGCTTATCAGTTGATTCAGAGTTTGTATTAGATGAAGATGAAGAATTTATTCTAGTCATGATTGATGCGATAAATGGATCTAGTAATGTTGCTGATCTAAGTATTAAATACATGGTTGGAGGAGAAATAACTGAAGAGAATTTGATGGAACCAGTTGAAACCTCCAACATCAATTTTGAGATGAGAAAGAAAGATGGAAAAATTGTTCCTAAAAAACCAAGGTTTGCAAAAACACCAACTGCGGATTCAAAAGGATTCGCGGATTTTAAAATAGTTGTAGGAGACAGTTGGTTTATAGAAATCAACACTGATTTAGATACTAGATTCACAGATCCTGATGGTAAAAGAATAGATTATTTTGCGCCAATTAAAAGCCAGAAAGGATTAGGGAGAGATTTAGAACAACTGGAAGATTCATTGAAGAAATCTAAGTTAGAAGAGTTTAAACTTGAGAATGAATTGAAAAATCTTAACAACCTTTTCTATTTGAAGAGCTTAGAAAACACCAACCAACTCGAGCCAAATATATTTGAACAAATGAACGCCTTTGAATATGTAAAAGGGTTCATTAAAGAAAATTATGAAGATGAATTAGTAAGAGAAACATTGATTTCATCTTTCATCCTAGAGAATATACAATCATTCATGCCTGACTTTGAAGATGAAGTAACAATTGACAGACAAATTGAAGAATACTACAACTTCATATTAGCAAACCTCCAAGAAGTCGATACTTCTTTAAGAGTCACACCTGCTATAAAATACTTATTTACATCATCAGATATTAATGTTGAAAGCTTTGTAATGCAAGTTGGATCTTTACTAAGATATACTCCTCTCCAACCAGAAGAGTTCATGAAAGTCATTGATCAACAATTGCAGAACAAAGTCTTGTATGATTTAGTGTCAATCGCTTATATTGGAGAACCAGATAAAGCTTTGCAAGATGAGCATGTTCGGTTTTTAAGAGCAGGTTTGATATATGATGATACAACATTAGTAACTGAAGGCGAATCTGTTGGATTACAAACAACTTCTGGCATCCCAACAGGCAAACCAATAACTGTAAAGAGATTTAATTTGCTAAAAGATCTGTCAAA
>JADHVI010000003.1 GCA_016784125.1 Candidatus Woesearchaeota archaeon | reverse complement strand
TATTGTATCAGTAATTATCTCAGGTCTCGCAGTACTAACAGAGATGTCTCCACCAATCAATTCTGGTGGTTCTATTGCAATCATATCTGGTCTAAATGCTGCCACTGCAGCTGCGGTGTATGGATCATTTGCACACACAACAACTTTTAATCCTAATTCTTTTGCTCGTAGTATGCTCTCTTTTAGATTATCTAATCTGAATCGATCTTCAGAATGATTTAATATAACTCCTACAGCACCATTATCTTTCAGCGCTTCTGGCAAATTCTGTCCTGTATATGCACCTGAATGTATTGGGTCCATATGCTCACTATAAACCGGTATTCTAACTGCTGAGCTTACTCTGTGAAGATCTACTTCTTCCACTGCGACAATAATATTTTTACCTGTTTCGTGAAATACTTTCTGAATTGTCATTGCTAGTTCTTCTGCGTTTTTACCTGTTCCTTGTGCATATGCTTTGAAATTAACTATTATTACATTATTCATTTTAATTTTTTCAACCTCTTCAGTTCTATCTTGGCAGCCACTTCTCCCGCTCTAATAAATCTTTTCGCTTCTTGAAATTTTAGTAATCCATTAAGCTCTAAACCTGTTTGTGGTTCAATTACAATTACATTCTTGTCTTTATGTAATTTCTCCTTTAATCTTTCTTCTTGTCTTTTAATTATGCTATAAGCAAGCGATAATGCATTCAATGCATCTAGTTTATCAGCTTTCATAATTGGAATTGTTAGGTCAACAGCTATCTTTGATGTTGTTTGCAATTTATGAACTGGAGTTGGATTAATTATACCACCATCAGCCAATAAAATTTTACCCACTTTTCTGGGTGGAAAAACTCCTGGAATGGCTGTACTTGCCATGATTGCATCTATCAGATTACCCCTCTTAAAAACAACTTCTTTAGCACCTATTAAATCTGTAGCAACAATTGTTAATGGTTTCTTCAAGTCCGAGAATATCTCAACTCCAATAGTTGTTCTTATGAGTCTTTCAACTTTTTTCCCTTTTACAAGTGATATGCTTGACTTGTTGAAATCTATGAGCTTCAACCATTCTAGTTTGTTCATTGCAAGAACTTTTTTTTCTAAAGAATATATTTCTCCATGAGCACAGTAATATGCACCCACAATCGCACCCATACTTGAAGCTGCAACTTCTGAAATTTGAATATTGTTTTGGTCAAGAACTTTCAACACACCTATGGCTGACAGACCTCTTGCACCACCGCTTCCTAATGCCAACCCTATACTCATACCTAGAATTATTTGGTTAAAAGGTTTTTAACTTTTTCCTTTTTATTGGCTCCTCAGCCATAATCTTCTTCGCTTTGTCCTTGATTTCCAGCATTTGTCTTCGCTTCTTCAAGTCTTCTTCTGTTAGTGTTGGATCAATGTTAGTGACTTTATCGGTTGGCGCATCTCCTCTTGGCATAAAAGTCCTAGCGAAAGTGTTCTTTGAAACTTTACTGTAGCACCTGGGACAATATTTTTTGCCATAACTTGCTTCTATGCATTGTTTGCATATCGGAGTTGAACACCAACTACATGTTGTTTCGCGGGTCAGACCATGAACTGGGCATTTAAATTCATCCATATTACTACCCCCCGTATTACTTTGTATGAGCTAGTATATTTAATTTTTGGTTTTGAGGAAAATTTTATTAAGATTCAAGTTGTTTCCTCATAATGGTTCAAATTGCAGAGTGCATTATTTTCAGGGGGAAAAATGACTTCTACGAATTCTTACTTTTGAAGAGAACTCCCAAAGAAGGAGGTTTTTGGCAGTTTACAGGTGGAAAACTTGAAGATAAAGAAACTACTTTGGAAGCTGCCTATAGAGAAACAGATGAAGAAACAGGCATTAAAAAGAATCAGATAATCAAAATAATAGAAAATGTCTATGATTTCTCTTTTGATGAACATTATTTAACAGGAGCAAAAATTGATCCTGTTCAAGAATTTGTTTTCGGATTGAAAGTTCAGCTTGATACTAAAATTGACATTGAGAGAAATCCTTGTAATGAACATGAAGATTATGGATGGTTCTCTTATGATAAAGCTTTAGAATTGCTTAAATGGGATAATAATAAAGAAGCGCTAAAAAAGTTATTTCTTATTCTTGAGTCTAACTAAGAATACAACTGCAATTATAGCCATTATCAAACTTAAGTATTGTCCTGTGCTAATACCTAGAATGTAAAGATGCTCACCAATATCATCTCTCCAGAAATTAACTATGAACCTTAAAACGCCGTACAATAAGATGAATGACCAGAACACAACTCCATCTTTGACTTTTTCTTTTTTGTACATAAACAACAAGATGAAGAATATTGCCAGATTCTTCACCGATTCATACAATTGTGATGGGTGTCTACATCCTTCCGGTGTGTGTGACATGTACTGATTTTGTGAGTAATCAATGCAGAAGTTTGAATTAGTCATTGTTCCCCACAATTCTCCATTTATGAAATTAGCAATTCGTCCCAAAAATAATGCGATAGCCAAAGGTAGAACAACTAAATCTGCGACAGGATAAAACTTCACTTTATGTTTTCTCATAAATAACCAATAAGCAAAAAGCACCCCTATCAAACCACCATGAAATGCCATTCCCCCATGCCAAATATAAAATATTTCTAATGGATTCGTCCAGAAAGCTGATGGATTGTAAAATACGAAGTGAAATAATCTACCTCCAATTATCACTCCTAAAATCAAGTAGACAACTAAATCATCCACACCTTTTTTTGTGAGGTTTTCAATTAGTTTCTTATCTGCTGCTTTCCAGAGTAACCAATAAGCTAGGAGAAATCCTAAGATATAAGCTAAACTGTAATATCTTATCTCTATAGCACCAATGCTTACTAGCACCGGATTTATGTTATGTATAAACATTTGTTCACCTTAAGAATCATGTTTTTTCTCTGTTAATGTTTCTGTTCCTACAAGGACTTCTTTATTAGGAGTATAGTTTTTCCCTCTATTCATAGGACTACGTGAAACATCTCCTTCAGAATCCAAGTAGTACAAGTAACCTTTCTCTTTCTTCAAGCCAACTTCCTTCACTTTTTCATGTATTTTAGCACCTTTGTCAGCTCTGCTCTTTGCTCTTTTAACCCGGGATACATCTCCTTGTTTGTCTATAAAATAGAGATATCCTTTTTCTCGTTCGACTTTTAACGTCTCGACTTTCTCTGATTGTGAGATTACGACTTTTCCTTTCCTTATGTGATCTTCATCGTATAGAATATTACATTTCTTACAGAAATATTTGTTCTTCTTATCTCCTTTTACATCACTACGACATATTGGGCAGCCATGTTTAATTGTTGCAATCATTTTTTGAACCTCCACATTAAAAGCCTTTGATATTAATTAGTTTAGTAATTTCTTTTGCTTTTCCCACACTAATTGTTTCTCCTTGTTTCAATGTGCGAATCTTAGGATCATTATCAGCAGTAATTTGAGCACTTCCTCTTAAAAACTTAACTTTCAACCTCTCTAAGCCTTCCAGAAAAACTGGTCCATGCTCCTCAATTGGATTATTAAAAGCAATTCCAATTCCTTCATCAAAGCTCGTTCGAGTTATTGATTTAAAGTAAGCCGTTGAACCATAAGGAGTTGATATGACTAATCCATCACCTAAGAATTCCTCATGTTTTTTATGACCATTAATCCAGATTTCCATCCGGATAGCTTGGTTTGGAGTCTTATTCCGAATAACAATATCATTCATCGCAATCATTCGATCACCATTGAAAACAGCCTCAATTTTAGGTGCCTCTGTTATTTTGTAAGCATTCATTCTAATAAGATCTAGAACTGTTTCTTCGTTGTCACCAACACATTTGTTGCATCTCTTGCTATCTTTAATCAAGAGTTTAGGCACACCTGGAAACTTTCTTTCAGAATAGAGTAATGAACCATCCCCTCCAAATGCAATGACAAATTGAGGATCTTTACTAACATAGGTCAACCCTTTATTTTTGAGAACTCCTTTCATATAGTTCAGCTTTGAATGATCCTTCAGACACACTGCAGCCTTTTTCATGAGAACAGATAGGAATACAAGTTTTATATAGTTTGTGCTTCAGAAAACTTTAAATATTCCTTGTTATAACTTCTCTTTATGGCACATACAAGCATCGCCAATATAATTTCTATTATTATTTAGTTGTATCTCTAGCATTTTAGCTGGGGAATGTTAATATAATATAGAAATTAATATAAAAGAATAAGAAAAACAAGATAGTGAGGGAGAAAATATGAACGAAAGTTATGACTTCAGCAAAGTCGAAAAAGAGATAGGAGCTTTTTGGAAGAAAATTGATCTTCTAAAACTTTTGGAGAAACAAAACGCTAAGGGAGAGAGCTACTTCTTATTGGATGGTCCACCCTACGCAAACTACATCCCTCATGTAGGCCATATCAGAAATACTGTTTACAAAGATGCTTATGTTAGATGGAACTTTATGAAAGGTAAGAAAGTTTTGTTCCAACCTGGTTTTGATACTCATGGTCTTCCAATCGAAAACATGGTTGAGAAGAAACTCAAATTAAAATCAAAGAAAGACATAGAAAAGTATGGCATCGCTAAGTTCATGAAGACTTGTAGAGAAAGCGCAACTCTCAACAAAGATCTTTGGTTGGATGTCTATGACAAACTTGGTTCTTGGTACTCTTGGAAGAGTCCTTATTTAACTTACAATAATTCTTATATTGAGTCTGCTTGGTGGGCTTTCAAAAAATTCTGGGATAAAGGAATGGTCTATGAAGGTAAAAAACCTGTTTTCTGGTGTCCTAAATGTCAAACTGCTCTTGCAGGTTATGAAGTAACTGACTCCTATAAACAGATGACTGATCCTTCAGTATATGTTAAATTCAAGGTTAAAGGAACAAAGAATGATTTCTTGTTAGTATTCACAACAACTCCTTGGACTTTGCCTGCAAACGTTGCTATTTGTGCTCATCCTGACAAAGAATATGTCAAGGTTGAAACTGGTAAAGGAAATTTAATTCTAGCCAAGAACAGATTAACTTTGCTTAAAGAAATTGATATTGAATATAAGGTTTTAGAGACTTTCAAAGGAACCAAATTGGATGGTTTACAATATGAAAGCATATTAGATGTTCCAGTTCAAAAAGAACTATCTAAGAATCCTAATGCGTTGAAAGTCTACATGTCAATTCCTATTTTAAAAGAGAGAGTTGCTTCGAAAGTTGCTGCTAAGAAAGGAATCAAGACAGGAGATGTATTCGAAGATTTCGTCACAGTTGAAGATGGTAGTGGATTAGTTCATTCAGCTCCTGGTCATGGTAAAACTGATCACGAGATTGGTAAACATTATAATTTACCAAATATAAGTCCTTTGGATGATGCTTGTTGTTTTACTGATGATGCTGGCAAATATCAGGGCGAATTCGTAAAGCAAGCTGATCATGCAATTATGGAGGATATGCATAAAGCAGGATCCCTTCTTAACTTTTCAAAGATTGAACATAGTTATCCTGTTTGCTGGCGTTGTAAATCACCATTGATTTTCAGATTGAGCAAACAATGGTTCTTAAAAATTGAGGACATAAGAAACAAGATGCTTTCTGCTAACAAGAAGGTCGAATGGCAACCTGAATTTGCAAAAGAAAGATTCGAAGCTTGGGTTAGCAACGCTGAAGACTGGAATTTTTCAAGACAAAGATACTGGGGAATCCCAATTCCTATTTGGAAGTGTGAATGTGGCGAAATTAAATCTGTTGGATCATTAAAAGAATTAGAGAAAGAAGCTTCTGGCAAAATTCCTAAAGACTTTGATTTGCACACAGTTAACAATGTTATGTTGAAATGTGGTGCTTGCAAGAAAGATATGACTCGAATCAATGATATATTCGATGTTTGGTTTGACTCAGGATGTTCAACTTTTGCATCTTTACATTATCCTTTTGAGAATAAAGAACTATTTGAAAATAATTATCCTGTTAGTAGAATCAATGAATCTCAAGATCAGATTAGAGGATGGTTCTACTCATTGATGTTTGTTGGTATTGGTGTGTTTGACAAATCACCTTATGAAACTGTTTCCATGCCTGGATGGGTTTTGGATTCTAAAGGCGAAAAGATGAGTAAGTCAGTTGGTAATGTGGTAACTGCAAAAGATGCTCTTAAGAATCATGGTGCTGATGCTCTCAGATTGTATTATTGTTGGGACATTGATCCTTCTAGCACACAAAAATTTAGTCTTGAAACAATCAAAACCGAAGTTTCCAGGATATTGAACACACTTTGGAATCTGCATATCTACTTGCTTTCTCAGAATGCAAAGGTTTCATCAGTTGAATCTAAAGAAGTAGAAGATAAATGGATACTTTCAAGGTTAAACACTACCATTAGAGAAGCAAGAGAACAATTCGAATCTTTTAACTTACATTTGGTCGGGAGAACAATTCAGAACTTCGTAGTTGATGATCTTAGTAGAACTTATGTTCAGCTCATTAGAAATCGATTAGATAATGATAAGAATCCTTTGAATGTCATCAATCATTGTGTGCTAAAAATAATATCTTTAATGGCT
Source organism: Candidatus Woesearchaeota archaeon (assembly GCA_016784125.1). Taxonomy (GTDB): domain Archaea; phylum Nanobdellota; class Nanobdellia; order Woesearchaeales. The sequence goes on along the minus strand of JADHVI010000003.1, from coordinate 67,388 downwards.
TCAATTACACCTTATATCAGCGAAAAAATTTATCAGAACTTGAAGTGTTTGAACAAGTTAAAAGAATCTGTACATTTGGAAATAATTCCTGAACCTGGAAAATCCGATTTGAGTTTGGAAAAAGCTATGAGCGTAACTCAAGAAGTAATTGCAGCAACTCTTGCTTGCAGAGACAAGTCCAAGATGGGTGTAAGGTGGCCTTTGGGAGAAGTCATGATTGATGCTGATAAGAAAATTGTCGAGAACATTAAACCTCTAGAAGCTTTATTGATGAAGCAGGTTAATGTGAAGAAAATTTCTATTGGCAAGATCAAATGTGATTTTGAGATTAAACCAAACTTTAGGAATATTGGTAAAGAGTTTGGCACTGATACAGGCACAATTGCTGAAACTATTGCTAAGAGTAAATCCGATATTGCTAAAACTTTGCAAACTAAAGATTCTGTTAAAGTTGGCAAGTTCGAATTAAAGAAAGAACATTTTGATATCACACAGATTCCACCTAAAAACACAGAGGTTTCTAGTTTTAAAGGTGGGCAAGTGATGCTATCAACACTTGTAACCAACGAACTAGAAGTTGAAGGTTTCGCAAGGGATACAATTAGAAGAATTCAGCAATTAAGAAAAGATTCTGGATTCAAAAAAGAAGAATCCATAAAAGCTTGTATTAACACAGATGTTAATCTAAGCCCATTCAAAGATGAGATAAAGAAAAAAATTGGAGCAACAGAGATAACTATTGGTTTGGATGCTAAGAAGTTAAAGTATTTAGCAGATAAAACAGTTAGAGATAAGAAAATAGTAGTTTCTATAGATAAAAAATGAGTAGAGTAGAGAGTCCGAGCAGCATCAACACTTACAAACAGTGCCCACGGAAGTATTATTATAGGTATATTGAAGCGCTTCCTAGTTTTCCAAGTATTCATTTAATTAGGGGAAAAATTGTCCACACTGTTTTAGAAGACTTCTTTGACATTGACGCTAAGATTAGTAGCGAAGATGCCTTAAGACTTCACTTGTTTTGGTTGTTTGAAAAAATCTGGAATGATAACTATGAAGAATTATCAGAGTTAAAGCTTGGAGACTCAAAACTTAAGTTTTACTATAATGAAAGCAAGGAAATGCTTCAGAACTGGTTCAAACGATTTCAGAAAAAATTTCGAAACCAATTGGATGATAGCAAGACATTTACTCAAGCATTCGAGCATTTGACTCCTACAAGAGAAAAAGAGTTTGTTTCTAAAAAACATAATGTTCGTGGATTTATAGATGTTTTATTTGAGAACAACACAAAAGTTGTCATTCTTGATTATAAGACCAGCAAGAGAGCTCACATGACCCCTGAATACAGGTTACAACTTGGCATCTACGCTATGATGTATGAAGAAGCTCATGGTGTTAAGCCTGACTTAGTTGGAATTGATTTTTTGAAACATAATGAATTTTTATTGCCTGTTGATGACGCGCTTGTAGATGAAGCTAGAACTGAAGTTGATAAGATTCATACAAAGACTGTTTCTAAAGAAAAAGTTGATTATCCGCAACAAACAAGTCCACTTTGTAAGTGGAGCACTGGGCAATGTGATTATTATAAACAATGCTTTGAAGAGTGAGCTAAGTATAATAAAGGATTAGTTAGAAATTTAAAGGCTTTTCTTAACAAATCATTCTTAATGTTAAATATGAAAGGGATTTTTGACTGAACATAAGAACAATGAGAAATTATTTTTTCAATGAAATTATTCTTAAATTTATAATTATTAATTAGAATTATTTTCCCAAGGATTTTATTGGAACTAACAAGTTCAACAGTAGGATCATTATCTCCTTTAACAAAAAAACCTAATTCACTTTTTTTAACTAGTCTATGGCCTACAAAAGATTTGTTTTTCTTATAAACTAGTATATCCCCAATTACAAATGAATTAGTGTTATTCACAACTACTCGATCGTTGATTTTCAGTAATGGAAGCATACTGTTGCTGTTTATAGTTAATTGTCTCATAACAAAATTTATTAATCAATTACTTTTTTAATTCTTTGCATTAAAATGACAAAAAAAACAATTTCTGCGTGTCTAATTGTAAAAGATGAAGAAAAGAATCTTTCCAGATGTTTAGAAAGCATAAAAAATGTTGTTGATGAGATTGTAATTGTTGATACAGGGTCAAAAGATAGTACCATTGCGATTGGGAAAAAATATACTAACAAAGTTTTCTCGCATAAATTCAAAAACGATTTTTCAGAAGCAAGAAACTATGCATTAAGTAAGTGTACCAAAGAATGGATTATTTCAATTGATGCAGATGAGATTTTAGAACACAGTACAGAATTAAAGAGCCAATTAAATGAAAAAAACGATTGTTTCAAAGTAAAAATTATCTCTGAAAAAGAAAATCAAAAATCTTCAGTTCACAAAAGAATAGTTCTCTTTAGGAATTCAAAAAAATATTTTTGGAGTGGAATTGTTCATGAAAAAATAGTTGAATCGCAAAAAAATATTCCTAAAAGCCGTATGCTTAAAAAAGTCTGTATTAGGCATTTTGGTTATAACAATTTAGAACAAACAGAAAAGAAAAGAAAAAGGAATTATCCGCTCATAATCAAAGACATGAAACAAAATCCTGCGAGAGAAGAGAATAAATTCTATTTAGCAAGAAACTATTTTCTAAAGGCAAAGTATATTGCCAGTAAGAATAATACTATAACTAGAGAATCAGAAAACTGCTTGAAGAAAATACTTCAAATTTACAAAGAGTATAGTTCAACAACCAAGGCTATTGATAAAATGATGAAAGATTTGTTTGATTTGTCAAACACGATTATTTCATTCAAGAACAAAAAAGAATCACTAGAACTAATAGGTATTAAACCCACTTATGACTTAAAGATAAATATTGCTGATCTAACAGTAAAAGTAATGTCTGAGAGCAAATTGTTTTTGAAAAGAATTGAAAATGATTACAAGCACTTTGAAACTAAAAAACCTGAGTCAATTAAGTTGTTTCTAAGTATACAAAACAAAGTAGATTCATCTTTAGAAACAATATATGAAGACAAAACATTATTATTACAGATTGAGAAAAACAAAGAACAGGCGTATGCATGGATTAAAATGCCTAATAGTAAATATGCTTGCGGAAAAGCCTTGAAAATGACTTTTGCCAGCATATTATATGACAAACAGACAATATTCCTACATGCCAGCTCAATTGTTAGAAATAACAAAGGATATGTCTTCTGCGGTGAGAAGGGAGCTGGAAAATCCACTATTGCTAGTTTGTCAGATAAATCAGCAGTTCTAAATGATGAAACAACAATTATCCAGAAAAAGAATAAACAGTTTTTCTTGTATGGCAATCCTCTGGGAGGAGAATATTTTAAATTCAAAGAGACATTAAAACCAAATAGTAAAACTGTGAAACTTCACAGAATATTTTTCATTAAACAATCAGATTCTCACACTCTAAGCGAAATTAGTAGAGCAAATGTAATTATGGAACTAACCAAGGAAGAAATGTTTTTCAAATTCATAACCAGGAAAAAGGATGAGTATGAAAAAGTATTTGAACTGATAAAAAATATTTCAAAAGAAGTAAAGTGCAATTATTTATACTTTAAAAAAGACAAGCATTTTTGGAGGGAAATAGATGAACTTGAAAAGTATTCCTAAAAAGCGAAAAGATATTGAATCTGAGAAAATTGATGATGAAACTATCATACTCTTGCTTGAAACAGGAAAGTTCTATAACCTTAATAGTAGTGGGAGCATTGTATGGAATCTTATAAACGGAAAGAGAAATATTGAAGAAATCATTGTTTCCATGAGTAAGAAATTCTCAGTTGGGAAAAAGGCTTTAGAGAAAGATGTAATTGAAATGTTAAACAAACTAGAAAAAAATAAACTTATTGAGTTCTGAAAAGTTTAGAAGAGGTCCAGATAATAGCTTTTATTGAGTAAAAATAAGTTTTCAAACACCTTTTCAACATTAGTAAATTATGAGATCTAAAAAATAAGCTTAGAAAATAAGTTGGTCGCAAATAGAACTGTTTTTGTGCTCTCAGTTTTAATTTTACCAGTTCTCTATAAGATAAAAATTTGGTGTTTACAGAAAACTCGAAACCATTCTTCTTTGAGAAAGTATCTCCAGATGAAACAATTAAACGTTCTTTTTTTAGCAAAGCATACATTTCAGTTCCTTCAAAAGGAATTAAAATCGTAAAACCTGCAAAATCAAGGGGCAACTTTTTTGCAAAATCAATTGTTTTCTGGACATCTTCCTTTGTTTCCCAAGGAAATCCTAACATAAAACCCGCTTTTGTTTGTAAATGATTCTCTCTGGAAACTTCAACAGCCTTTTCAATTTGTTTTATAGTGGTTTGTTTTTTTATTTTATCTAAGCCTTCTTGATATCCAAGTTCGATTCCAAAAGTAATTGCTATACAATTCGCAGATGCAAGAAGAGAAGCTAATGTTTCAGACATATTTGCAGCCCTGCCCCTGCACTCCCAAACAATTTCTTTATCAAATTTCGATCTCATTAGAGTACAAATCTTAGCAGCTCTCTTAGAATCTATAAGAAATTCATCATCCTGAAAATGTATGTGAGTAATACCATGTTTTGCATGCAAATATTCTACTAACGCAATAGTATTTGCCGCGCTTAAGGGTCTCCAAGTATGGCTATTAGCAACTGCGATACTGCAAAAAGAACATTTGAAAGCACATCCACGACTGCTAATAATAGCAGTAAACCTTTTACCAAGATGATTAATTGCATATGGCTTGTAAAGATTCATCGAAAGAAGATGGTATGCTGGAAATGGCAGCTTATTTAGATTAGAGACTTTTTTTCTAAGACTATTCATCACTAGTACATTCTTTTCAAAATAAGCCAATCCATTAATTGATTTTAAAGAGCAGGTACGCTTAATAATACAATCTGACAATTCAACAATTGTTTCTTCTGCTTCACCAATTACAAAATAATCTGCAAAAGACAAAAAATTATTTTTTAGAAATAATTTATCGCGACAGCCAATCACTATTTTTGTGTGTGCACTTATTTTTTTAACTAGTAAACACCATCTTTTCACATCCGGAATATTCGCATCTGAAATAGACAAACCAAATAAGGAAGGCTTTTCTTTCTTAATTAAACCAATAAACTCCTTCTCAGATATTGGTTCTACGTTTGCGTCACGAATAGAAACAGAATAACTATTTTTTTCAAGATTAGAAGCAAGTATAGCAACTCCAATAGGAGGATAACAAGAGTCTGCTTTTTTAGAATCATTCCACTTATATCTTGGAATAAAAAGAAGAACATCAGTCATAAGATTGGATTGCGAGAAGAAATATATAAATATATCCAAAAAGTTTTTAAATAAAAAAAATTAAGAAAAAATATGATGAAGAAGAAAACTCTTGAATACGAAAAACCGACTCTTAAACTTATTAAGAATGTTGGCGAGCTCAACTGTTGTAAAACTTGTTAAAATTTCTCTGCAACATAATAATTTATATCAGTAAATATTTTCCCCATAAACCTTTTGTTTTCTAGGAGTTCATCTCTAGAATAATATCTAACTAATTTAAAATCAGATTCGACTATTTTCTCTGTAATTTGTTTTGGACTGAAATACTTAAAAACTACTTTCAAAGATTCGTTTTTACAAAAAAGACTCGGATTTCCAATTAAATCACCAGGTTCCAATACAGCTCTTTTTTTAAAGATAATTTTTTGAATTAATCTGTATATATTCTTAAATAAAAAAATAGGTTCTCTTAGAAATAATTTTAAGGCATAATAAACTTTTCCAAAAAAACGTTTTAAGAGTTTTATTCTCGACAAAGGTTTCGGATTTGAAAATGAATATTTAGACTGTTGAAGGTGCATAAGTTTGTCTTTACTGGAGAATAAATTTCTAATTAAATTTTGCGGAAATTTCACAAACAAATAAGGAAAAATTAAATGAAAATATAACTTTGAATATGCTGAGAAAATGAATAAGCCGTTCTTCTTAAGTAAGAAGCGAACTTTCTTTAATAACAGCAACCTGTTTTTTTTGAAAGGAATAAGATTATACATTTGTTCAAGCATTAAAACGTAATCAAATGATTCTTTCTTGTAATCAAAGTCCAATATATTTGATTCGAAGAATTTGATATTTAGTTTTTTCTTCTCAGAAAGTTTTTTTGCAGCTGCAACCATTTCTTTAGATATGTCAACACCTACAACTTCAAATCCCATTTCTGCGAGAACAAAACATTCTCTTCCGGCACCACAGCCAATAACTAAAACTTTTTTTCCTGGCTTAAGATGCTTCTTTATCAATATTTCTTCTTCAGGAAACAAGCCTTTCTTGTTGAGTTGTTTAAAGCCTTTAATCTCAATTGGATTGTTATACAAAGTTCTTAAATTATCAAAATAATTCATGATGCAGATCAATTGTAACAAATTTCGATTAACTTAAATAGTTATTCATATTGAAAAGATCAATGAACAAAGAAGAACAGACCATACTGGAAATCACAAAGCAATTCATCAATAATAAAAACATTAAAGAGAACAAGTTACCATGTATTGACTGGGACAAATTAGAAAGTATCCATAGTTATAATTTAATTGGCGGAATAGTTTATGAGAAATTGAAACATTCAAGCTCAATTCCTAAGAATAAAAAGTTAGAGCTAAAAAATAATTACAAAAACGTTTTGATGTATAGTCTGTTGTTAAAAAAAGAACTTGATAGAGTTTCTAAGATATTTCAAAAAAATAAAATTAGATTCCTCGTTTTCAAAGGAGCATCAATGGTTTCTCAAGGTTATTATAAAATTGGACTTAGAGAATTTATGGATATTGATATTTTGATTTTAGAAGAAGATAAAAAACGAGCAGTAGAGATTCTTAAAGCAAATGGATTTGGGTTATTTGAGCAAATCCATTCTAAGAAATATTTAGAAGAGTTTAGCACACAGCTACCTTTTGTCAAAAAAGTTGGGATGGTTGACTGCCACATTGATCTTCATTGGCAAGTATTTGAAAAAACAGATCCTTACAACATTTCTATTGAAGAGTTATTTCAACATTCAAAAAAAAACTATTTATGTCCAGAGCATGAAGTTATTCTTATATCAACTTTCTTAGCACACCACGACCTATTTCGAAGTCCTTTGAAATACTTAGTTGACATCTCACTTTTACTAAAGAAAAACCAAATTAATTGGGATTTTTTGATAAAAACATCTAAAAATTGGGGTGTTTCAAGCAGTACTTATTTTGCTTTTAAAAAAATTAGACCCCTTCTGGATCTACAGATACCAAATAAAGTTATGAATCAATTGTATGCAGATAGCAATAAACTTGATTTGCTTGTCAAAAAAGTTCTTGTTGAAAAAAACATTCTCAAGATAAGAAGACATAAGTTTGGACTTAGACAAGCTTTGAATGAAATCTTACTATCAAATAGAAAATGTTTGCTACTTAAAAGATTTTTTTCTAATTAAGCGATACAATTCTTTATGCCAAACCAATAATGATAAAATTATAGCTATTTTAAATCCCATGTTAGACATAAACACATCAGATAATTTCTCTAATAAAATAGTTCTTGGTCCCGATTCCAAGAATGAAGGAAGATAATGATCAAATAAAGGATTTCCAAACGGTGTAAGATTATCAACAGTTTTACCTAAACCTGCTTCTTCTGGAATTTGTAAACTTAAAACGCAGAAGAATATTGATATTACTATAAAAGGCATTATGTAACGAAGCTTAATTTTTTTAAGAGAAAATAATAATGGAATCATTAAGAAAGGCATCAGAGGAGTCATGTGACGTGGACCAAAAGCATAACCACCCCACCAAACAGTTAGTGATGCACTAAACCACAATAAAACTAAAAACAGCCCTGCTATTGCCAAAGATTCAAACTTGTACTTTTTGAACATAAAGAACAAACCTATGATTGAAAATATTAAAATTGGAAAATAGAAAAATAATCCTCTATAAGGAAAGAATGACAATCTAAACATTTTTAGAGGTACATCTTCTTTGTTTAGGAAGAAAATATTAGACACTTTTTTTATTATTGACAGTTCTCCCACGCATTCTTTCTTAATAGATTGATCCACTATTTCGTTACAGAATGATTTGTCGTAGTTCACTCTAGATTTGCAAAAATACGAGTTATCTTTATTTAGAATATTGTTGCAAACATCAATCTCTTTTAGTGAAAATGCAAGAGATAAAAAACAACTGTCTCTAGTATTAAAATCTGATATTTCTTCACACAGTTTTACATCTTGTGTTCCTATAGCTTTACAACGATAAGTGTCATCTGGTGAGAGCCCTTCACACGTAACACCATATAGTTCATAGCTCGAATCAGTCCACACAGACGAATCTACATATGAATATGGGTAAGCAATGCTCTTGTTGAAGACTTGTTGATTATAAAAGATTAAGAGTGAGAAAATTAATATGAATCCTAAAATGAACAATCCAGAATGTTTTAGTTTAGAAGTGAAAACAAGCTTGTATTTTGAGGTTCCAAGAAATATCATTAAAAAAGAAATGATTAGAACAATTAGAACGGTGTAATCGGTTATCAGACCAAAACCTCCACTGAGTCCTGCCAATAAAAAATAATATTTTTTCTTGCTCTTCTCTTGGTTTGCTTTTAATATTAAATAGAAACATAAAAATGAGAAAAACGCTGCAGCTGTATGTGACATGAAGATTCTTGAGTAAACAAAAATGAGTGTTCCAAGGCCATATATTAGCACAATTAAGTTTTTGTGGAGTTTTCTTTTCGTGAAAAAATTTGATACTCTGTATACTAAAACTACACTCAATGCTCCTAAGAGAGCAGAAGTAAATATTATTACTATAAATAAAGCTGAAGCAAAACTCTTTGATAAAGGAGCATATAGTTCTTCTCCAACAGTTGGCGGTCCAAAAAATTGTTTATAGACAAAATATGATGGTATTCCTAAAAAAGACATTCCTGGAGCTTTATCTGTGTAATAATGATCATTGAAAGTAACTCTGTCACCTGTGTTTTCAAAGTAGGAATCTATTGCAAATGTTCCTTCATCTACAATAGCTAAAGTCAGATCTAGCCTAGTATTTTCATTCCAAGCAATACTCTGCGCGAATATAACATATATTAAGAAAAAAGTGATGAATATCTTCAATTCCTTTTTACTACAAACCCCCATAGAGATAAATGATTATAATCTCTATAAAAAATTATCGCAGAAATCACTATAAAATTCAAAAACTATAAATACTAACATCTTCAACAAATCTTTATGGCAAAAATATCTACAGACAGCCCATTAGCAGAGATGACTATTAGGAAGTACGAAACCCCTAGTGGTTTAGAGAAACGAGAGCTTGTCAGGAAATTATGCCTTTCTGTTGGACTATTACAACCAGGGGATTCAAGGGATGTAGTGGTCGACGTATTTCAGGTGATGCTGGAAGCCAAGAAAGAATTAACAAGCAAAGAAGTTGAAGAATTGACTATTGCTAATCGTAAGAAGTACAAACAACCTTTGTTGGGTATTGCACCTTCAAATATTAGGCGCCAATTGCTGAGAATCAGAGACTTGTTCTTCGTCGAAAAGATTGCAAATAATTATCGGATAAAAGAAAACTCCAAACTTCTTGATTTATATGAAGAGAACATCGAAAAATATTATTTGAATTCTGTGCTGAAAAGAGTTAAAGACTATTTGAAAGCAGTTGACAAAGAATTTTCTAGTTAATAGTAATCATGCCAAGGTTTATATACGACGTGGAATTTCTGCAAGAATGACTGCAATTAAAGTAGAGATTCCTGTAGATAAACTAACCGCAGCAAAAGGACACAGAAAAAACATTAAACATATAGAAGATTTTATTGTAGGAGGAGTTGCAGCCAGTTTGCACATGTCTGCTTTTGGATACACAGATTTATATGCTAAAAACATGCAAGTTATTAATCACTTTGCAACTAAATTATCTTTTTTATATCTCGAACTTTCAGATGTAACAACTGACAAACAAGAGCGGGAAGAAAATATTTTAAGAGCAGTTGAATTAAATCCTAGTATTTCTGTTAATAAAAAACACATTATTATAACAGGATTATACCAAATAAAACGTGTTGTTGAAGGGAAAGATCACTCCTCTGGCAAAGCGAATTATTGTATTACAAATAGAAATGAACAAGAAGTTGTAGATTTGAACGCCAAAATTGACGATGCTAGAAAAAAACTTGCTGATAATCCCAGTATTCTTGAGCAATATTCTTAGAACTTGTAGAGTTTCTTTTCAAAATCAACTATTTTATTCTTCTTTACTAGAACTCCTTCCTTTTCTAAGATTGCAATCTTCTTTTTGACTCCAGATGCAAAACCACCAATACTTCCATCGCTACAAACAACTCTGTGGCATGGTACTTGAGGCGTGCTCAAAAATTCTTTATTTTTGGCATGTTCAGAAAAGCTATGCTTTTCAGACACATATGGGTTCTTGTTCATTGCACTACCAACTGCGCGATAAGCTTTACTCTTTACTGCTTTGGCTAGTTCTCCATAAGTCGTTACTTTGCCTTTCGGCACTTTCCTCAGCTTCGCATAGATATTTTCTTGGAATTTAGTTGTATTGCCTTTCCTTCCTAAAACACAGTAATGTTTTCCTTTGTCCATATGCAAACTTATAATTTTAAAATTCTTAAAATCTTTTCTCAACAAAGACTTAGTATAAATAAAATGAGGCAGTCCTTTTTCAGCCCCATCCATTGGAACATAAACTCTGGGACCTACAATTTTATATTTAGAAGCTCTGCGTTTGTATTTGCTGGCTGAAACAGTTACAAAAGCAATTCCGCCTGGTTTGAGAACTCTTTCGATTTCGGAAATGCAGAACTGAACTTTATCTTGATAATTGTGATGAATAGACTGCGTTGATATCACAGCATCAAAAAAACCATCTTTAAAGTTAAATTTTTTATAAAAATCTTGAATCTTGAACTTGGCATTCAAACCTTCTTCTTTCAACCACTTTTTTGCGTTCTTTATTCCAGATTCTGAAATATCAGCCGCATAAACTTCAAATCCGTTTTTTGATAATAGAACTGTATGTCTTCCTGTACCGCATCCTAGATCAAGAACTCTTTTAGCTTTTTCTTTTTTCAAAAGAGCAATGATTTTATTCATATCTTCCTGAGGCTCTCTAAAAATATCTTTCCTCTCTTTGAATATTGATTCCCAGTCACCCATTTTTCTTGCAAATAAAGAACGTACAGTTTCCTGCTGTTAGTTCCTCTTTTGAAATATTATTTCTATAATCATAAAACTCTAGTGTAAAACCAGCTTTTGCTATTTGATATTTTATTTCTTTTAAGCTTGGTATGCATGCAAACTGTTTATTCTTCATTTTCAAACCCGATTGTTCTTGTTTGAAGAATCTGTCGCCCCATTCTTTTTCCATTACTTTGTATCCAAATGGTTTCAAGATATACATTTTCATCCACTGCGCTATCCAAAAAGGAGTATATTTTCCCATCTTTCTAACATGAGATGTTAAGACATATACTCCGCCTGGTTTTAGAACTCTGTAGACTTCTTGCAACGATTTTAACCTATTTTCCCTTCCAGGAATATTATCCCATCCATTAAATGAGAATACTGCGTTGTCAAAGCTCTCTTTTTCAAAGTCTAAGTTTGTTGCGTCACCTAATCTGAAATCTAAATCCATATCAAATTCTTTGCCAAGTTGCTTAGCAGATGCAATCATTGCAGGTGTTAAATCAATGGCAGTTACTTTATAACCCATTTTTGCAAGCGCAAAACTTGTTCTTCCTGAACCACAACCAATGTCTAGAACTGAAGATCCTGGTTTCAAATATTTCTCAAACAAAATTGTTTCAGATTTCCATAATCCAGCACGAGTGTTTTTTCTATATCTTTCTTGCGCAGGTTCAGTTGAGTATTCATCTACAACTATGTTTTTGATAGAATCAAAATTAGGCATTGAAAATCACCTGGTTACTTTGAAGCTCTCGACTTGTTCTTTGAGTTTTCTAGCTTTAGAATTCTTTTCAAAGTGAATTCTGACCGGCTCTATTAGTTCGTCAATCTTTGCTGCAACTGTGTTCTTCAAGTCCATCGGATGTAGTTTTCCAGCTATAAACTCTTTTTCTAGTTCAGCATAACTCTTAAATTCCAGGTTACCACCAAATTTCTCAGGCCTCTCAATTGTCAGTGTTTTGTATTTCTCAAATATTATGTATTTACAGTATTCCAATATTGGGTTCTCAAATGATTCTCCTTGAGGACAGTACGCTTTATTGATTTTCCTCTTGATTTCTTCCTTTGTATCAGTCATAAATATAGCAGAGTCTGGTTTTGATTTGCTCATCTTCAAATCGATTGCTCTGTCTACAGCGTCTTTTTCTGAACTAGTAGGTTGTCCTAATCCCATCAACATGTGATGACTTACAACAATTGGTTTCCAGTAGCCAAGTTTTGGACCTACTTCTCTTGCCAAGACATTTACTTTTCTTTGATCCATTCCCAGCTGGCAGACATCTGCTTTCAGATGAAATATATCTGCTGCTTGCATACAAGGATATAATATCTGTGATGCTTGCATTACTTCTCCTTCTTTTCGACCCATTATCTGTCCGCATCTAATGATTCTTTTCATAGTGGAATTTCTCGCTACTTGCATAACTTTCTTCCAGTATTCCTGATCTTTAACCATATCACTAACCCAGATAAATTCTACGTCATCCAACTTCATACCTGATGCCTTCCAAACTTCGATGAAGTATTTTCCAACTGTTTGAATCCTATCCAAGTCACCACCCATTTTGTTGTTTGCCCATCCATGCCAATCTGCAACTAGCATTTTGAACTTGGCGCCTGCCTTGGTCATCTTGTTAACATTGATAGCTCTGAGAATTCCTTGTGCTATATGCATGGTTCCTGAAGGCTCAAATCCGTCATAAGCTATGAAACGCTTCTTCTCTTCGAGAAGCGCTCTGAGGTCTGAAGGAGTTATTATTTCTTCGCCTACTTGGCCTATTAGTTCGAGTCTTTTGTCTATGTCCATTTTAAGAAAAATAGGAGAAGATTATATTTAACTCTTTCTATTTTTGAGAAAAGAATATAAACTTAGTCTTATTTCCAAAAATATGCCAGAATATCTCCGAAAACCAGAAACATATATTGCAAGTTCACTAATTGTTTTATTCGGAGCAGCCATTAGCATTTTAACTTATGCTTCTAGTTGGGAATCAAAGCAACCAATTATGCCCATTTCTGAAGCAGTAATTAAAACTATTGATCCTTACAGTAATCACAATGATCTTCACAGAACTTCTAGAGGCAACAGGGTTTATATTGAGGGTGAAAATAGACCAATTGATTTCCCTGAAAATGTTTGGAATGCAAATATAGATTCAACTGTTCAAGAAAAAGATACTACAACTATGGCTGTCAGAGAAAGCTTTTCTTATTGGAGATTATTAGAAGACCAATTAGATGGATTATTTATTAGTAATAATAAATAGATAATAAAAAAATAAAATTATTTAGCTTTCTTCTCAGATTGTTCTTTGTTCTCTTTTTTATTGTGTGGAAGAATTCTTTTTACAGTGATTGGCAATACTCCCTCATGAAACTCCAACTTAGCTACTTCGACAGGATTGTATTTCATCTCTTCTAGCTTCTTTGGCGATATCTTGAGGAGAAATGGCGCACCCATTGCTATTTGCAATGATCTACTTCCAATCATTCGAGCCATCTCGTACTTTGTAAATTCTCCTTCTTCTAATCTATTATCAACCATGGTTAAAACCTCAATTACAATAGTTTTCTTAAATCTTTGCTTTTCTTGATTGCTAAATCAATCATCATTAAAATTTCGTCCTGAGTCAATGGAGAATCTCCACCTTTCTGCATTGCACATAGAGTGTCGTCTTCCAAGACTGCGACTGTCAATCTTGCATCAACAAATTTTTCTTCTTCATTTGTTAAGTCTACCAAGAAACTTTCTCCTATCTTTGAGACTGTTATTTCTATTGGTATCTTTGAGATTGGAAGCGCCTTCTTTGAAATATGCTTGTAATCTGGTTTGCCATCTTTCAACTCTGGGAACTTCGCATTTCTTAGAGCTGCGATTGCTCCTAGTGCGCCTAGATCAATTAGATTTCCATCTAAGTTAACCGGTGCAATGTCCAGACATACCATCCACACTTTTTCTCCTGCTTCTATGCATAGCTTCTTTGTATCGATTGCTCCTGATTCTCGAATTCCTCTATCGATTACTCTTGCTGTTTCTATTGCGATGTCTCCTGGAGGTCCAACTTCAAACTGTGGGTTTGACATAGGATATAATTCTGCTCCAGTCATAAGTACACCCGCATCAGGTGTGTCTGGGTATGGAGTTCCAACATTCATCTTGATACCTACTATTAATTCAGTATCTCCACAAGTAACTTTTGCTGATCCTTCAGCACCTGCGATGACACCTGTTTGCACAGTTATCTTTCTGAACTCATCGTTCTTTCTTCCGTCCATTCGCACATTCTTTTTTAGTGCTTGGCACATGTGATTTTTGAAATCTTGATTCATTTTTCAATACCTCACTTATATTTCTCTTTTAGAGCTTTTCTTTGAATCTCCGCCAAGTCTTTCAATGGTTGTTTAACCATTTCAAGTGCTTTTTTGAAGTCTTCTTTTGAGATTCTACCATCCATTTGCAGTAGTGTTATCTCTTCTGTGTTTGGAATCATTGCGACTGGTATGTCTGCAACATCACCTGTTTCGTAGGCTTCTTCTTGATAGTCTAAGTCGACTAATACTTGATTATCTACGATTCCTGCTGATACTGCTGAGACCATGTCTTTCATAGTTATTCCTGCATCTGCTAGCGCGATTGAAGCTGCGCATATTCCTGCGCATCTACTACCTGCATCTGTTTCTGTTAGTTCGATAAAAACATCTACTACTGCGTTTGGGCAGTTGCTTAAATCAACTACTGGAAGCAATGCTTTCTGTGTTACCATTGAGATCTCTTTTGATCTTCTACTTGGGCCGGGTCTTACTCTATCTCCTGCGCCTGAGAATGGCATCATGTTGTAGTTGCATCTTAGCAGTCCTTTCTTTGGATCCTGTTTGTTTCTTGGAAATAATTCTTTTGGGCCATATACTGCTGCATAAGCACTAGTATTTCCTATCTTAAAAAATCCTGATCCATCTGCGTTCTTTATCACTCCGGCTTTTGCCTCTACTTTTCTTGTCTGATCGAATTTTCTTCCATCAGGTCTTTTTTTGAGTGTCATTGTGATTTCCTCATAACTTTTTGTTCTGGGACCTCAACAGATTCACTGTTGTGGGCACCTGTATTTTCTGGTTTCTTGAATATGGGTTTATTTTCTGGTTGTGGAATCGCTTTCACGATTTTTTTCCCAGTTCGTTTTTCCAGAAAAACCTTTATTTCATCTGTTAGTCCTGGGTGGTGAGCTTCGCTTTCAATTTTTTTGATTGCACTAACGGCTATCGATTCTTGTTCTGGCTCTCCGTTTATCCATACTAATCCATTCTGACCTACAGTTATTCTGCAGCCAGTTGCATCTTTGATCATTGAGACCATTGATCCTTGTTTGCCTATGACTCTTGGAACTTTATGTGTATTAATCGAAATGATTTTTCCACCGTCTAGTTTCCTTAGCCCAGGTCCTTTCATTGTTAAGTCAATCAAATTTTGTGATGTGACTCTTATTATTTTAGCTACTACGTAATCATCTAGTGCGAAGAACTTTGATAGATCTGCACCCTTTTGGATGAATTTGAATGATGCTTCTTGCATCATTAGTACTGCTGAGTATGCACTGTTAATATCCATTCTCCAGCCACTCATTAATATATCAAATACTCTTCCAATTATTACGTCATTTCTTCTTGGGATATATCTCCCTGAAATGGCTATTGTCTTGACGACTTTTCCGTCAACAGATAATAAGCCTAATCTGTTTGCCATTATCTTTTCATTTTGTCTGTAAGTTCCAAAGCTTGGCAGATAGTCCATGCCATCTGCTATTACTTCTCCTGGAACTACTACTTCTTTATCTTTTACTAATAGTTTTCCCATTTTATTTCACCTTTCACTTAGAATCTTAGTGTCTATATTGCCATGTGTTTCTTTGTTTAATTCATCGAAGAATTCGTTTTGAAGGCCTGCAGGTATTTCTACTACTGCAAACCAAGAACCATCATTCATCCATTGCTCTTTTTTTATATCTCCATACTTGCTTATTCGCCCATATAATTTGGTTGCATGTTCAGCAGGTATGGTTATCTGTATTTCTTTTTTTGCGAATCTTATCGGCAGGATTGGCATAAGTTTCTTTACTATATCATTTACCTGATCTTCTGCTCTTTTGAATTCGTCGATATGTATATTTGCCTGATCAAAGGCATTTTCTAATCTTTGCAATGGATGTGGCAATTTGCTTTTAGGATCTATTCCGTTTCGGTGGATTATGTCAAGAATTCTTTGTTTTTTCTCTGCTCTCACTTTTTCTCTGTATTCTGCTGTAAGTTGTATCTCTCCGTCTCTTAGAATCTTGTCCGCCACTTGTAACGGATCCTTTGTCTGGAATACTCTTTGCAATTCTATCTCTGCTGCGTGTAATCCCTTATTTGCATCTGAGAATATTTCCTCTGCTTTTAACACATCTCTA
Source organism: Candidatus Woesearchaeota archaeon (assembly GCA_016784125.1). GTDB lineage: Archaea > Nanobdellota > Nanobdellia > Woesearchaeales. The sequence goes on along the minus strand of JADHVI010000003.1, from coordinate 50,642 downwards.
ATTTCTATTTCTTTTCCGTTTTTGAAGTCTATTGCGAGATCTGGGTCTACAACTATTTCAAAACTTTGACCATGCGTTTTCAGCTTAGCCATGTTTATCGATATTTTCTGATAATCGAATAATTGTTGTCCCTTACTCATTTTATTTCTCCAAATTAGTAAGCCCAAAAATCTTTGATTTTTGTTGTTTACTCATTTTATTTCAAATACTTTCTAATGTTTTCAGCTGGTATTTTCTCCATTACATTTTTTCCTTTTCTGACGACTGATGCGTCTATTCTTTTTTCGCTGAAATCATCGTTTAGCACTTTCTTTAGTGCTTTTATACATATCTTCAGTCCTTCATCGACTGTTATTTTTTCCTTGTACTCCTTGTAGAGTATATCTTTTACTTCTGTTTCTCCCTCTCCAATGGCTGTTGCCATGTATTGGTTGAATATGCCTGTTGGATCTGTTTCAAACAACACTGGTGTGTCATCTTCCATTCCTGCTACTAATAATGATACTCCGAATGGTCTTAATCCGCCTGATTGTGTACAAATCTGTTTTAGATTACAGATGTCTTTCACAATTGATAGTACATCTATTGGCGAGTCGTATGTCACATTGTGTTGTTGTGCTTTTAATTGTGATCTTTCTACTAGTACTCTTGCATCTGATATGATTCCTGATGCAGTTGCAATTATGTGATCATCAATCTGAAATATTTTTTCAATTGCATCTAGTACTACTAGTTTGTCAACAATTCTTTTGTCAGCCACTAGTAGAACTCCATCTGAGCAAACCATTCCGATTGCTGTGTTTCCTAGTTTAACTGTTTTCTTTGCGTATTCTACTTGTAATAGTCTTCCGTCTGGACTGAACATTGTTATTGCTCGGTCATATCCCATCATTTGATGTTGCATTGGTTCCATGTTTTTCACCTCATCCTGCGATGTATTTATTCTTTGCTTTCTTCAATATCCCACTCACACCTAGTGTGCGAATGGTTATTTCTTCGTCGTTTAACTGGTTTATCAATGCCAGAGTCGTTTTCAACTTATCCACTTCTTTTACAGTCACTCTTAATACACCCCTCTGATGTTTTTTATCGTACTCCACACTCTGGATTCCTGCTTTTGCAGAATCAAATATTCCTAAGAGTGTAGTTGTCTTTTTAACTATTTCCCTTGATAAGTCTAGTTCTATCTTCCTTTCGCTCAACACTTCATATACGAGATATCGTTTTTTTTCTTTTAGTGTTGGTAGTATAGGTTTTAACTTAACCATTTTTTGTTTTTAGAGAACATCGAACTCGATCTTCGATATGAGTCTAGCTCCTTTTCTTTCTCTTTCATCTTCAAGAATTGCTCGTAAATTTATAAATGTTTTGGAAAACTCATTTTTCTATAGAGGATAAAAATTTATAAAGAATAAACTATAAACTTTGGTAAAATGATTATTGAAAGCTCAGCACCTACCAGAGTTGATTTAGCTGGCGGAACGGTTGATATTTGGCCTTTGTATCTATTTCATAAAGATGCACTCACAGTTAACTTTGCAATTAATCTTTTGGCTAAGGCTAAGCTTTCTACAAGAGAGGATAACAAAATTATTCTCGCGTCCAACATTAGTGATGAAGAGGTTTCTTTTGATTCATTCAATAATTTACATCATAATCATTATTTATCTTTGTTCTCGATGATTATTGAGTTCTTCCAGCCTAAACAGGGTTTCAGATTAGAGGTCAAAGGAAGTGCTCCTCCGGGTGCGGGTTTGTCTAGTTCGTCTGCTTTGAATATAGCTGTTTGTGGTGCTTTGAATAGACTTACAAAAAAAGGTTTTTCCATGGATGAGTTGCACGAGATTGCTAAGAACATTGAAGGAAAGTTTTTGAAAATGTTGACTGGTTACCAAGATTATGTACCCGCATTATATGGCGGTGTAAACATTGTTTATCTTGGAATGAATAAGATTTCTCATGAGACAATTGATGTTGATATTAAGGAGCTTGAAGATAGGTTAGTTCTTTGTTATACTGGCAAGCCTAGAAACTCTGGCATGAGCAATTGGGAAATGATTAAAAACGAAATTGAAGGCAAAGATGGAGTTCATGAAAAATTCGCACGTATTGTTGCTACTGCTCATAAAATGAAAGACGTTTTGTTTGATAAACGGTTTGATGATATTGGTTTAATATTGGGTGAGGAGTGGGAAAATCGAAAGCTGTTGGCTGACTCTGTTTCCACTGATAAGATTGAATCTTTAATTGCGTTAGCTAAGAAGAATGGTGCTATTTCTGCTAAAGTTTGTGGTGCAGGTGGCGGTGGCTGCGTTGTTTTCTTTGTTGAAAAAAATAAGAAGGAAGATGTTAGTAATGCTTTATCTAAAGAATCAGATGTGATTGATTTTCAGATAGTGAAAAAGGGGTTAGTTATTAATGAAGCGTAAGAAGATCTTGTTATTGTCTGATTTGAAAGCAGTGATTTTTGATTTAGATGATACTTTATATGATTGTTATGAACAACTTGTCAAACCTGCTAGACGTTTTGCTATGAAGCAGATGATTGAGGCCGGTTTAGATGTTCCTTTCAATAAGCTTTTGAGTAAGAGTAATGAATTGTTTAAACAGAAGCATACTGAGAAAGAGTTGTACATCAAAATTGTTGATTTTTTTGACATTAAGAATGAGCAAAAGCGTAAAAGCATTATCCACGCAGGCTATTATTCTTACTATAATTATTTTATGCTAAAAAAACCTGAAATCACACCTTTTCCTGATGTCGAATTTTCTCTTGATAAACTTAGGAAGCGTTACAAATTGTTCATGTTAACTGTTGGTATTCGAAAATCTCAGGAGATGAAAATCAAAGCTTTAGGTTTGGAGAAATATTTTGACAGGATTTATTATAAGAGTGTTGATTATGGTGCTGATAAAAAGAATCTTTTGAAACAGATTTTGAAGGATCATCACTTGCAAGCTGATGAGACTATGATGGTTGGCAATAGGCGTGACAGTGATATCGCTCCAGCCAATAATATTGGTTGCTTCACATCCTTAATTCAACATGGAGAATATGCTCATCTTCAACCAATAAATGATGATGAGACTCCTGATTTTGAATTTAAGAGAGTTTCTCAGTTATGTGAAATACTTGTTCCTGAAAAGGGAAAGATTAACAAGATTTTCGTTTTAGCAGCTGGTAAAGGAACTAATATGATGCCTTTGACTAAGAATATTCCTAAGGTTCTCGTTAAGGTTAATGATAAACCTTTTCTTTGGTATCTATTAACCAATATTCAGAAAGCAGGTTACAAAGAAATCTTTTTAATTGTTGGTTATAAGCAGGCCAAGATTAAAGAGTTCTTGAAAAAGTATGGTTTTAAGGATGTTAAGCTCATTGAACAAAAAAGATTACTGGGCACTGGCCATGCTGTTAGCTTGTTACATGACTATATTGAACGGGAGAACTTCGTTGTTGTTGCAGGTGATAATTTGTATTCTCCTGGCGATTTAGAGGTTTTGCGAAAGAATGATGGTTATTGCCATGTTGTTGGAAGAGTTGACAAACACCCTGGCAAATATGGAGTTATGTTCCAAGACAAGGATTATCTTGTCAGAATTAAAGAGAAACCTAAGAAGTTAATTGGAAACTTAGTTAATACTTCGTTGTATAAATTCACTCCTGAAATATTTAAGGTTTTGAAAGTAATCAATAAGTCTGAACGGGGCGAGTACGAATTAATCGATGCCATTACAAAGCTTGGTGGTAAGAAAATGGTTAAGATCAGCAAGATTCAAGATTACTGGTTAGACATGGGCACTGTTGAAGATATTCCTGAAGTTGAAAAATTCTTGAAGAAAAAGCATTTGTTTAGAAATAAGCATAAGTGGAATAGCTAGTTATTAGATTTTTCTTATTATTTCAACAACTTTCTTAGTCATCTCTTCCATTTTCTCTTTGGAAGTTGCTTCCAAATTTAATCTTAGAAGAGGTTCAGTATTTGAAGCTCTGACATTGAACCAGTAATCATCATGTTCTATTGATATTCCATCCAACCATGAAACTTTAGACCCATCTCCAAACACTTTTTCAAGCTCTTTCATTTTTTCTTCTTTATCTTCAACTATAGAATTAATTTCACCTGAATGAGAATATCTCTGTAAAGGTTTTATGATTTCAGACAGTTTACCATTTTTAGATATTTCGTCCATTATTATCAAAGCAATAATCAAAGGGCATTCAAAAAATCCATTATTTGTTTTCATAAAAAAGTGCCCTGATGATTCACCTGAGAAAGGGGCTTTTTCTTTTATTGCTTGTATTTTAATCAATGAATGACCAACTTTTGTAACAATAGGAATACCACCATTCTCAATAATCATATCTTTTGTAATTCTTCCAGGCCTAATATCATAACAAATTTTTGATCCAGGATTGTGTTGCAAAACAACTTTAGCAATAATTCCTCTAATAATTCCTGGCTCAACTAGTTCTCCTTTGTCATCAATAAAGAATATTCTATCACCATCTCCATCAGTTGCTATACCTAAATCTGCCCCTTCTTCAATAACTTTTCTTTTTATATCCACAATATTTTTTTCTTGAAAAGGGTCTGCTTGGTGAACTGGAAAAGTTCCATCTAATTCAAAATTCATTTTAATTAATTCGCAAGGTAGTTGTTCAAACAGATTATCTAGATCAGGTGAGCTCATTGCATTTGCAACATCCGCAACAACTTTTAATGGTTTAATATTAAAATTATAATATTTTAAAGAATAATCAACAATAGAATTAACAACATTTTCTTTATTAATTACTTGTCCCTTCTGTTCTACTTTTTCGAACTCATTTTTTGTACATAAATCTCTAACCTTATCTAAACCATTGCTTAAACCCATTGGATAAGCGTTAGCTCTTACTGCTTTGACACCATTGTATTCTTTAGGATTATGTGAAGCTGAAACTTGTAATCCACCATCAGCTTTGAATTTTCCAATTGAATAATAGAATGTTGGTGTTGATACTAATCCTATATCTATTACATCAGATCCGGTATCAATTATTCCTTCTATAAGCTTTTTTGATAAAGAAGGTGAAGATAACCTCATATCTCTTCCTATAACTATTGTTAGTTTTTCTTTTAAGGTTTCTTCTTTTAGAATTTGAACAAATGATTTTCCTATTTTATATATTAATTCTTCATCCAATTGATCAGGATATATACCCCTTATATCATAGGTTTTAAATATACTCATCTAAATAAATCCTCTCCATTTATCTTCTGCGAATTTGAATCTTTCCGGTGTTCCGGTATCGAACCATTGTCCGCTAAATGGATAACCATAAAGGTTTTCTTCTGATGCTAGTTTTGGGAATACATCCGTTTCCAACATTGCAAATCCATCTGGAATACAGTCAATGACATCTGGTTCTAGGATGTATAATCCAGCATTTATCAAGTTTGATGGAGCATTTTCTTTTGATGGTTTCTCGACAAAAGTCATAATCTTATTTCCATTTAATAATGCTACTCCGTAAGCACTTGGGTCTTGTACAGATGTTAATGCGATTGTTCCTAATCCTTTGTTTGCTTGGTGGAAGTTGAACATGTCATCTAAGTCTATATTTTTAAGTTCATCTGCATTGCACATAATGAATGTTTCTTTTAGAAATGGTCTGGCCAATTTAAGTGGACCTGCTGTTCCCAAAGCATTTTTTTCTTCGACATAAGTTAAGTTGACTCCAAATTTTCTTCCATCTCCGAGTTCTTTTTTGATTAGGTCTGCTTTGTAACCTACTGATATTATGATGTCTCTGATACCATGCTTCTTGAAGAGCTCTATATTATACTGTATGATTGGTTTGCCTTTAATTTTCATCAGAGGTTTTGGTGTGTCCTTGCTTAGAAATCTTAGTCTTTTTCCTTTGCCACCCGCCAATATAAATGCCTTAGTTGGCTTGTCTACACCAATAGCTTTTCTTAGTAGCATTTCAACTGCGTGACTTCTGTTTTTCACTTTACCACCATCCACACTTTTATCTATTTTTTCTAGAACATTTCTCTCTAAAGTTAGTGTAACTCTTTCTTTCATAAGGGTCTAGAATAGTTGGTCATATTTAAATTTTACGGTTGTTAGTATGATGAAGTATGAGGAGTATGAGGGTGTGTGAATTTATTCAATTTTAGATCCTACAAAGTAATCCCTACATATATCCACAACTCTAACTTTAAGATGTTTCCCAAAGAGGTTTTTCCCTCGTACAACTATTTGACGGTAAGAATTAGTTCTCCCTAAAAAAGAGTCTTCATTACCCACATCATCCACAATTATTTCTCCCTCCCAACCAATCCATTCTGCGTTCGAGATATGAGTTTTGTTCAAATTAGTTAGTTTTTTAGAACGAGCTTTCTTAATCATTGTATCCAAAGGAATCATCTTCGCAGCCAGAGTTCTAGGTCGAGGATAGAACTTAGATATGTTCAACACAGGGAATTTCATTTCTTTGACTAAATTCATAGTATCTTGAAATTCCTCTTCAGTTTCTGTTGGAAAACCACAAATTATATCTGTCGAAATTGTAAGAGTGGGTATGAGTTTTGTCATATGATGTACTACTTTTCTGAAATCTTTGATTGTGTAAGGACGCTTCATAAGTTTTAGGATGCGGTCATTACCTGACTGAACAGGGATGTGTATAAATTTGAACATTTTTTTGTATTGGTATATTTCGACCAGTTCATCGACGTATTCTATTACATACTCAGGGTTTATCATACCAAGTCTCACTTTGTAATCCTTGTTTATTTTGAGCAATTCTTTTAGTAGATGGGGCAAAGTAGTTTTGATATCTAAGCCATAAGCACCTGTGTCTTCAGACGTCAACCATATCTCTTTGACACCCTCATTTAAAGCAGCTCTTGCCTGTTTAATGATTGCTTCTTCCTTGAATGAAACTAATGAACCACGAGCAAATTTAGTTTTGCAAAATGTACACTGGCCTAAGCAACCTGAAGAGATTGGGATAATCTCAATGAGAGAATTTTTTCTTATTCTTGGCAAGTTTAAACTTTGATCGTTTGATTGATTTAGAAACCGTACTTTATTGCCTTGTAATGTTTGTTTTACAACTTCAGCAATTCGTTCTATCTGTTTTACACCAACTAAAGAATAGTTTTGGAGTTTTGGATTGTTCTGGTCAGACTGTGGAATACAACCTGCTACAACTACGGGTTTTTTAATGTTCTCTAATTCAAAGAAAAATTTTTTCTCAGAAGGATCCTTCACAGTACAAGTATTAATAATTATGAGGTCTGAGCTTGCTTCATCATCAACTAGTTTGAAGCCTTCCTGCTCTAGCAAACCAGCCATAAACTCTGAATCAGATTGGTTATGCGTACACCCATAAGTCTTGATAAAAATCTTCTCCATATAAATACAGAGATAAGATTTATATAAAAAGTTAATCTCCCAGTTCAAAATGCAAAATATCGATCCACACGTGCATTCATTGCACAACAGCCATGGACAAGCAGATCCAAATAAAATAATTGAAGCTGCTTTGGCAAATGGGCTTGACGGAATTGTAATCGTAGAACATAATTCTTATGACGCCAGTGCTAGATGGGAACAGTACAAAAACTCTGATTTATTAATAATGAGAGGTGTTGAGTACACGTCCGATCTAGGACACATTTTGATATATGGAATAGAATCGGATAAATATATACCAAGACCGAACTTACCATTTGCAGAAATTGGAGCATTAGCTGAAAGATTAAACTGGGCTATTGTAGCAGCACACCCATTTACTCGGCCAGGAGTATATGCGAGAAATAGTGAAAAAAGGATTCCAAGCATCCACGCTTTAGAAGTCAATCTAAAAGCTTCCGCTATTAACAATTTAGATACAGTTACACTGGCTACGAAACAAGGCATTAAGTTGATTGCAGGATCAGATGCTCGCGATGAAAGAACTGTAGGGGGTTATTCCACAGGATTTTTTAACAGGGTGTCCAATGTTCAAGAACTGGCTCAAGAAATTAGGAATCGAGATTTTACAATGATAGTCACCCCTGATGCAAAAACAAAATTAATGATAGATAGAACATCAGAACAACCTTCTTATCAATAGCATCATTCATAAATTATATAAATAACACAGCATTATAAAATAATGGTGGTTATAATGGTCAAAGATGAACAAATAGACGTTGAGGATGAAGAACTAAAATTCCCAGATGATTATTATTCTTTTGATAAAGCAGATATGAAGAGTTTACTACAAGGATTTGCAAATCAGATCAAATTAGCATACAACCTAAATGTTGATGTTAACATTGAAGGCGAAATTCAAAAAGTAGTTGTTTCCGGTATGGGTGGAAGCGCAATAGCAGGAGATTTACTAAAAGTATACTTGCATGAATTTGCAAAGATACCAGTTATTGTTAATAGAAACTATAAGTTGCCAGAGCACTGCGATAAGAACACATTGGTTGTTATCAGTAGTTATTCTGGTAATACTGAAGAGACAGTTTCTGCATATAAAGATGCGATTAGAAAATCCTGTAAAATAGTAACGATTACTTCTGGCGGAAAGCTTTCAGAGATGTCTGTTTTGAATAGAACCGCAGTAATCAAAATTCCTCGTGATATACAACCAAGAGCAGCGATTGGATATTCATTCTTTCCAATGCTCAAATTAATGGAAAAATTAAGAATCATTGGTAGCCAAAAAAGAGAAGTCGAACATTTAGTTAAGAGTTTGGATAAAAAAATATTCTCAGATACAGGCATAAACCTTTCGGAAAAATTAGTTGGTAAAACACCATTAATTTATTCGTCAGAATTGTTTTCGCCAGTCGCATATAGATGGAAAACTCAATTCAATGAGAACACCAAGATAATGGCTCTTAGCAATGTATTTTCAGAGTTGAACCATAACGAGATAGAATGCGTCGAAAATCCTATTGGAGAAATGTATTGCATAATTATTAGAACTGATTTGGATCCACATCGCGTAGCTAAAAGAATGGAAGTTACAAAAGAAGTCTACAAGCGAGCAGGAATAGACGTAACAGAAATTGGTATTAAAGGAGAATCATTTCTAACAAAAATGTTCTCAGCAATTAGCATGGGGGATTGGACATCATACTACTTAGCTTTAAGATACAAGATAGATCCTTCAGAAGTTCGAATGATAGAAGAATTCAAGAAAGCATTAGGAACTTATTTGGCTTAAAATGAAAACTTTAGTAGTATATTATTCTAGAACTCAAAATACTAAGAAGATAGCTGAAGAAATAGCTTCTAAATTAAAATGCAGTATTGAAGAATTAATTGATTTGAAAAGTAGAAAAGGAATCTTTGGCTATATCAAAGGCGGACATGAAGCACTGGTAAAGGGCCACACAGAGTTATGGGACTTAAGACATGATCCTTCAAAGTATGATTTAGTTATTATCGGCACACCAGTTTGGGGCGGCATGGTTACACCTGCCGTTAGAACATTTATTCGCGATAATAAGAAAAAACTAGGTAAAGTAGCTTTTTTCTGTACCATGGCTGGAAAGTCAGATCAAAAAACATTTGCAGGCATGGAAAAGCTTAGCAAGAAACCAATTGCAACATTGGCTGTTAGATCGAGAGAAGTCAAGAAAGATCTATATGAAGAGAAGCTGGAAGAATACATAGGAAAAATTCTCTAATAGAAAATAATTTATAATCCAATCTATAACTATTTTTTATGAAGTTCAAAAAGTTGGTTTTATATGATCTTAAATCATAACCGTTTGAAGAATCATTTATTTCTAGATTAAGAGAATTGACAGAAGAACTAAAAATTGTTTATGGTGAGAAAGAATATTGTAATAGTTTGAAGAAAGAAGATTTTCAAGGTGCTGAAGCACTAGTATTAAGATTGTTTGAAAATTATGAGAAAGGATTTTTTGATAATACAAATCTTAAATATATTGGAACAACTCACACAGATGTATCTCATTTTAACCTTGAAGAGATGAACAGAAATAAAATCACTCTAACTAATGTTCCAGGTTATTCTACAGAGGTGGTTGCAGAACTTACAATATCCGCTTTGCTTAATATTTCACGCAGAACACATGATGCCATGAATTTTGTTAAGCAAGGAAACTGGGGTTTTGAAAGCTTTATGGGCTGGGAATTAAAAGGGAAAACTCTAGGAGTAATTGGTTTGGGCAATATTGGTAGAAGAATTGCAGAAATAGCATTAGGATTAGGAATGAAAGTTGTTCATTTTTCTCGTTCAGAAAAAGATGGATTCAAATTAGTGACACTCGACGAGCTGTTAAAGACTAGTGATGTTATTTCACTCAATTGTGCTTTGAATAAGAATACCGAGCAAATCTTAAACAAAGAAAAACTCTCTCTTATTAAAAAAGGAACTGTTTTATTAAATCCAGGTAGATCAGAATTAGTTGACTTAGATACAGTCTTTAAATTATGCGAAGAGAAATGTCTATCTGCGTGGTTTGAAGCTATAGAAGAACAAGAGATTAGAAATAATTTTGGAAAATTAGACAACATATATTTAACACCTCACTTCGGGTGGATGACGCTAGAGGCTCAGAATAATCTTAGAGAAATAACTTTGAAAAACATTCAAACTTTCTTAAATGGAAATGTTCAAAATAAAGTAAACTAGCCCAGATTCTTAGTTCTCGGTATTACAAAGTTTTATAAATCGACGCCAGTTCCAACAGGGCATAACCATAATGGAGGTCCAATTAGCAGCATACGAAGCTGTGAAGCATGAAAACAATGAAGAGAAGTTCCAGGAGATGGAAAAAGAAAGGTCAAATGCGTTGGAAGTGGCAACGTAAGAAGATGAAGAAAGAAAAGAGAAAGAGACAGAATAAATAAATCAGAAAATAATTTTCTGGTCATTACAATGAAAAAAAATTGTAATATTTCTAACTAATTTCTTAGCAATTTTCAAAAAAATTCTTTGTATATAATTAAATTTAAATAACTATCATAACTCAACGTTGTGAATATGAAAAAAATAAGTGTTCTGTTAATTTCACTTCAAAGAGATTTAGATATAATAGGATTAAAAACATTGCACTATTGCTTATTAAAAAAAGGTTATGATTCAGTTCTTCTCCACCTGCCAAATTTTAATCCAAACAATAATAACGCTTTAAAACAAATCGGTAAATTCGTTCTTGAAATATCTCCTAAGCTGATTGGAATTAGTTTAATGACTGTTGAGTATTTTAATTCACGCGATTTAACTAAATATTTAAAAAATAATTTTGAATCTATTCCAATTATCTGGGGCGGCATACACCCAACAATTTCTCCAGCAATGTGTTTGGACGACGCAGATTATGTTTGTATTGGAGAAGGCGAGAGAACTATTCTGGATTTAGCGAATGCCATTAACAACGATGAAAATGTAAATAACATTAACAATCTTGGTCACATACAAAATGGTAAAGTAAAGAAAAATATTCTATATCCACTTATTGAGAATTTAGATGAGATACCATCATATGATCATATTCCTATAAATAGCTTTATTCAAGGAAAAAATGGTTTTATAGTTCCTATTGATAAAAAAAAATTTAAGAAATATGCTAGATATAGAGGAACTACTTATAGTATTATGAGCTCCAGAGGATGTCCATTTTCTTGCACATATTGTTGTAATAATTTTATTTCGCATTTATATCAAACTAAAAAAATTAGGAGACGCAGTATTAAAGATATCATCTTTGAACTTGAAAAAACAGTAAATGAGTACTCAGAAATTGAATATATTAACTTCCAAGATGATTGTTTTTTAGCATGTAGTGATACCTATCTCAAAGAGTTTTGTGAAATTTACAAAGGAAAAATAAAAAAACCATTCATTATCAGAGCAATCCCAATTTATATTACTCCAAATAAAATAAAATACTTGAAGGACGCAGGTTTAGCTTGGATCAACTTGGGGTTGCAAAGTGGAAGTGACCGCGTTTGCAATGATATCTACAAGCGGAAATCATTAAAAGCAGATTTTCTTAAAGCAGCAAGAATAATTAAAAAGTTTAATATAGCTGCGTTTTATGATATTATATTAGATAATCCTTTTGAAAACGAAGAAGATAGACTTGCGACAGTACAAACGCTTATTGAAACGCCAAAACCATTCTACACCCAATTTTTTTCCTTGACTTGTTATTTAGGAACAGAAATATACGAAAAAGTCAAAAAAGAATTGCCTGAAAAAATCGAAGATTCTCTCAGAAAAGACTACTTATCGTATAAAAAAAACATTTTAAACGACCTTACTAGACTCGCAGCATTTCTAAATGCAGAACATATGAACAAAATTGTTTATTTCTACAAACAAAATCCGAGAACATTTAAGTTTAAAATCTCTTTGTTTATTGCAAAATTATTGACTTTAATTATATACGAACCTTTTACTTATTGGCAAGTTATTAAATTATCACAACAAGGATCTTATTTGAAAACATTAAGGGTTCTTCCAAACTATGTCAAAGAAGGACTAATGCGCTACCTTAATCAGTTAATATTTAAAACATGACATAAATAATTCTAATTCTTTATTACAAAATCTTTATATAATTCGCCTCATTAGTAATTTGTATGGACAAAGATATTTTTGATACCAATTCAAAAGTAAAAACTATTCTATGTTATGGTGACTCAAACACTTGGGGATGGGTTCCTTCAAGCATGGGTACGAAAAGATATAATTCGAATAATCGTTGGCCAGGAGTTTTACAAAAACTATTAGGATTAGATTATAAAATTATAGAAGAAGGTTTGGGAGCAAGAACAACAATGTTTGATGATCCTAGACCAGAGTTGCCTCTAAGAAATGGACTCAAAACCCTGCCAATAGTTCTAGAAACACATAATCCACTAAACTTAGTTATTATAATGCTTGGAACAACTGATGCTAAAGAAATGATGAACTTATCAGTTATTGAAATAACAGAAGGTATGAGAGCATTAATTAGCGCTGTGAAGAATATGAAAACTTTAGAAAATACTTCTCAAACAAAAATACTGATTGTCGTACCCGCAGTTGTAAAAGAAGATGCAGATTTTGCTTCAAAGCTGTTCAAAGAAGCTACCGAGAAAACAACTGCTCTGATTGATTCCTACAAAACACTTGCTGAAGAAGAAGAAGATGTTTTTTATCTTAACCCAAATGATGCAATAGTTGTCGATGAAATAGAAGGTGTTCATATTGATAATCATAATCATAGAAAACTGGGTGAGCTAGTGGCAGATAAAGTAAAACAGATTTTTTCTTAGAACAAAATATTTATTAACTCTATTCTCTAACTAAATGTATCAACATGAACTACGAAAAAATTGAAACCGACAGGTACGAAAAAAGATGGAAATCTATGAACAATAAATTTTCAAATGATGATCACTATACATCAAAAAATCCTTCTCCAGTCGTAAAAGAATATATCAAATATTTGAAAGACCATAAAATTAATGGGAATGTGTTGGATATTGGATGTGGTAATGGAAGAAATTCTGTTTTATTTGCAAAAAATGGATTTACTGTGCATGGTATAGATGTTTCAGAGTCAGCTATCAAGATTGCAAAGAAGAATGCAAAAGACAATGATGTTAAAATATCTAATCAAGTTGGTTCAGTATTTAGATTGCCATATAATTCAAATTTTTTTGATGCATTATTAGATTCTGGTTGTATTCACCATTTAAGAAAATCTGAGTGGAAAAAATATTTGAGCAGTATATTACGGGTTCTAAAAACAGATGGACACTTCTTATTATATTGTTTTAGTAATAATTATGGATATATTCCGGGAATTAGTCCAAAATCAAAGAATAGAAATTGGACGCTGCGCAATGGACATTATAATCATTTTTTTACAGATAAGGAAATCAAAGATACTTTTAGAAAGAAATTTGACATAATATACCATTATGAGCTGAAAAAAGGAGATTTTCGCAAAGCTGGCAAGGCTGTCAAAGTATATTTAATGAAGAAGAAATAAATCATTTTCATTCAATAATAATTACTTCACCATCTCTCAAAGTCTTAAACGGGAGATTGTTTTTCTTAGCGAACTCGACTTCTTTATCAATGTCTGCTGATTCTGGATGATTTGATTTGTAATGCGGGAGAATCATATAATCTAAATATCCAAGGCCTTCCCAAATTGTTTCTTGAAGCTCTTTGTACGGCCAATCTGAAGCGTCATCAACTATTTGTATCGCTTTGAAATCTGGCGCAAGAACACAGATTCCTGCGCTGTATCCTGAATATACAAAATCCTCTCTTTTTAGAAGTTCTTTAAAGATTATATCGAAACCACTCAATTTCATTGCTTGCCTTAGAACAAAAGCACTTCCACCTCTTATGAACACACCACCAAATCCACTCAGTTTTTTTCGTAAATCATCAGTTTTGTCAAAATAATTTCTTAAATCAAGGTATTCTACAGTCAAACCTATTTTCTCTAAACTATCTATATCAAGTCGTTCCCATTTGATCTTTCTATCCAAATCCACATTTGTATAATCATTAGCATTTGGTATATATGCAATCTTCTTATTTTCAGGCATTAGTCTAACTAATTCAGCAGATTTGTCTCCAAGCCTGAAAGATGATAAATAAAATTTCATGATAATAAATATACTTAAGCATTTATTAATTATTCTCTTAATGTCGCGCAAAGTGAGTCTTTGTTTATGAACAAGTCTAGTGCATCAAGAATTGATGGGACAATAATATCTACATGAGAAATAGCTTTTGCATGTATTCCTTCTGCTTGTAGTGTGAGAATTGATAATTTAGCATGTTTAAAAGTTCCAATATCAATCCTGGCATTGCCAATAGCAGCACATTTGTTAGTATCAAGTTTTAACATTTCTTCTTCCTTATCCTTACAAGTTTGTGCAACTTTATATTCAATTCCTAAGTCACCGCAAAGTTTGCCTGCTGTTCCTCTCTGGTTCCCTGTGAATAAAATGATTTTAAAACCTAAAGAGTTGAGTTTGTCGATTCTCTCTTTGACTCCCTCTAGAACCCAACCATTCACAGATAATGTTCCGTTCAAGTCTAAAACAAGTGTGTTGATTTCAAAAGTTTCACCATGGGATACTTTATATTGCATATTAAACTAATAATTTGTACAGTATATAAATTTAATCCTGGTTTTTTACGCCACTGGACAAATTCCCAAAATCTTTATAAAAGTCTCAAAATTGATTCTGTAAAGTTTACGAATTTTTCGGAAAAAAAGACTTTTTGAGTTTCAAATTAAAACTATGTAAGATGACTAAAGATACAATTATCAAAGGTGCAAGAGAACACAAACAAAAATCAAATAGATTTTTGAAATGTTATCTTGCTAAAAGAAGGATTAATACAAATGACTAAAGACATAATAATTAAAGGTGCAAGAGAACACAATTTACAAAATATTAATGTAACCCTCCCTAGAGACAAATTCATAGTTATAACTGGACTTTCAGGAAGTGGCAAATCAACACTTGCATTTGATACATTGTATGCCGAAGGGCAAAGGAGATATGTTGAATCTCTTTCAGCTTACGCCAGACAATTCTTAGGACTTATGAGTAAACCAGATGTAGATAGTATTGAAGGACTATCTCCTGCGATTTCAATCGAGCAAAAGACTACTAGTAAGAATCCTCGAAGTACAGTTGGAACAGTTACTGATATATATGATTATTTAAGATTATTATATGCTCGAATTGGAACACCATATTGCCCCAAACATAATATTAAAATTGAATCACAATCACCACAAAAAATTGCTGAAAATATTTCTGCAGATAACAAAGGCCAAGTAACAATTCTTGCACCAATTATAAGACAGAAAAAAGGAACTTATGAAAAAGTAATTGAAGACTTAAACAAAGAAGGATACACTCGAGTTCGAGTAAATGGGACCATTCAGCGAACAGATGAAAAAGTACAATTAGATCGATATAAAAAACATGATATAGAAGTTGTAATAGATAGAATTAGTACAACTGATAAAAACAGACTTGCAGAGGCATGTGAAAATGCTTTGAATAAAGGTGACGGACTATTAATTGTTCTTGATGATAAAAATAATGAAACAATCCATTCAGCAAATATGGCTTGTCCAAAATGTGGTCTTATATTTGAAGAACTACAACCAAGAATGTTTTCTTTTAACAGTCCATTTGGAGCTTGTGAAGATTGTCATGGTCTTGGAATAAAAATGGAGTTTGATTCAGACTTGATAATTCCAAACAAAGATACTTGTATTGCAGATGGCGCAGTAATGCTTTACCGAAACGCAATAGATGGATGGAGAGGTCAATATCTTGGCGCAGTTGCAAAACACTTCCGATTCAGCGTATTTGCACCAATCAAAGATTTAAGCGAAGAACAATTTAATATTCTAATGCATGGATCAGATGAAAAAATAAAGTTTAATATGAGTATGAAAGGTGGCGAAGCTAACTGGTCAAGTCATGGAAAGTGGGAAGGATTAATTCCACAAAGTGAAAGACTATATCACCAAACAGAATCAGATTACAGACGAAAAGAACTAGAAAAATTTATGCGAATACTACCATGTCCTAATTGTCTTGGAAAAAGATTGAAAAGTAAAATCTTAGCTGTAAAAATCACAGGAAAATCAATTATTGAAGTAACTGATTTTTCAATTAGAAAAGGTTTAGAATTTTTTAACAATCTTGAATTAACAGAAAAACAAGAAACTATTGCAAAACAAGTGTTAAAAGAAATAAAAGAAAGACTTAAATTTTTAGAACAAGTCGGACTTGGATATTTAACATTATCAAGAAATGCAGGAACACTATCTGGTGGAGAAGCACAAAGAATCAGACTTGCAACTCAAATAGGATCAAACTTAATGGGTGTTATGTATATTCTTGACGAACCAAGCATTGGTTTACATCAAAGAGATAATAAAAAACTAATAGATACACTGTACCATTTGCGAGATCTTGGAAATACATTGATAGTTGTAGAACATGATGAAGATACAATCAGAAATGCAGACTATGTTATAGACATGGGACCTGGCGCAGGAATTCATGGAGGATTAATTGTGGCATGTGGTACTCCAAAAGAAATCGAAAATAATCCAAAATCATTAACAGGCCAATATCTAACTGGAAAACTAACAATTCCAACACCTGACAAAAGACGAGAATCAACTTCCTTTATTGAACTAAAAGGATGCACTCATAACAATCTTCAAAACATAGATGTTAAAATTCCAACAGGAGTATTAACTCTTATAACAGGTGTTTCAGGAAGTGGAAAATCAACTTTAATTTACGAAATTTTGTATAAAGCAATGATGAAAAAGCTTCATAATTCTAAATTGACCCCTGGCGAACACAAAGAAATGATCATTAATGCAAATATTGACAAAATAATAGTTATTGATCAAAGCCCGATAGGAAAAACTCCAAGAAGTAATCCTGCAACTTACACAAAAGTATTTGATGAGATTAGAAAGATATTTTCAATTACAAAAGAAGCCAAAATCAGAGGATATAAACCAGGAAGATTCTCATTTAATGTTAAAGGTGGACGTTGTGAAGCATGTGCTGGAGATGGACTAATCAAAATAGAAATGAATTTCTTACCAGATGTTTACGTTGAATGTGAAGAGTGTAAAGGTACAAGATATAATCAAGATACTTTAGAAGTAAAATACAAAGATAAATCAATTGCAGATGTTTTAGCAATGAGTGTTGAAGAAGCATTAAAATTATTTGAAAATATTCCTATATTAAAACGAAAACTTGAAACATTAAATAGAGTTGGACTTGAATATATTAAACTTGGTCAAAGTTCAGTAACATTATCTGGTGGAGAAGCACAAAGAATAAAATTAACAAGAGAACTATCAAAAAATTCAACTGGAAGAACTCTTTATTTACTAGACGAACCAACAACTGGACTTCATTTTCATGATGTTAGAAAACTAATAAAAGTTCTTGATGATTTAGTTTCAAAAGGAAACAGTATGATAGTAATTGAACATAATTTAGATGTTGTAAAATCAGCAGATCACATCATAGATTTAGGTCCTGAAGGTGGAAGTGGTGGGGGACTTATTATTGCGCAAGGAACACCTGAAGAAATAGTTGCAAATAAAAAAAGTTATACGGGTAAATTTCTAAAACCAATGTTAAAATGATTGACATATCAACCATCCCAAACAATCCAGGTTGTTATATTTACAAGGATAAAAAAGGAATCATTCTATATGTTGGAAAAGCAAAGAATCTAAAGAAAAGAGTTAATAGTTATTTTAAGAACAAAACTAACAGTTTAGATGCAAAAACAGATTCTTTAGTAAAACAAATTGATTCAGTTGATTTTTTTGTAACAGATACAGAAGTTGAAAGTTTAATATTAGAAAATAATCTTATAAAAAAACACTTACCAAAATACAATATTCTTCTTAAAGATTCAAAACGTTATGCATATATTCAGTTAACAGATGAAGAATATCCAAGATTACTATTAGCTAGGAAAAAAGACGAAAAAGGAAAGTTCTTTGGCCCATTTGTATCGGGTGAGAGTAGAGACTATATTTTAGATTTAGTTAGAAAGAATTTTATGATTAGAACTTGTAAAAGGTTACCAAAAAAAGAATGCTTAAGACATCATATACAACTTTGTTCAGCACCATGTATAAATAAAGTTTCTAAAAAAGAATATGATAAACAAATAAAGCATGCAGAACTAGCATTAAAAGGTAAAACTAGTGAACTTATAGAATCATTAAAAGTATTAATGAAAAAAGAATCTAGTAAACAAAATTTTGAATCAGCATTGCAGTTACGAAATCAAATTAAAGCCATAACTTGGGTTAATGATAAGCAAAAAATGGAACGAGATAAAAAACATGATGAAGACATAATAAACTATCTTGTGAAAAATGGTAAGGTTTACTTACTATTATTCAATATTTACAAGGGAATACTTGAAAACAAACAAACATTTGAATTTGACTACAAGGATAATTTCTTAGAACAATTCATAGTACAATATTATTCTGAAAATCCTGTTCCAAAAGAACTAATTCTTCCAAATGTAGTTGACAAAGCACTTGTAGATTACTTAACAGAAAAAAGAGGTAAAAAAGCAATAATAAAAATTCCAAAGGTTGGTGAGAAAAAACAATTATTAAAACTTGTTTTAAAAAATATTGAACTATCATTCTTTGGCGACTTAGAAAAATTAACTGATTTACAAGCAAAACTAAAACTTAATGAGTTACCAAAAGTAATTGAATGTTTTGACATATCACATTTATCAGGAACAAACACTGTTGCATCAATGGTTCAGTTTAGAAATGGCAAACCTGACAAAAGTAATTACAGACGTTTTAAGATTCGAACAGTCGAAGGTATAGATGATTTTGAATCTATGAAAGAAGTAATAACTCGAAGATATAAACGTTTAAAAGAAGAAAATCTGGAATTTCCAAACTTGGTTGTAATTGATGGTGGAAAAGGGCAACTCAGTTCTACAATGAGTGCCTTAAAAAGTATTGATGTAAAGCTCCCAGTAATATCTCTTGCAAAAAAACTTGAAGAAATATATTTCCCAGGGTCACATTTTCCCTTGCGTTTAAATCATAAATCAAAAGCTTTAAAGTTACTTCAATCCATCAGGGATGAAGCACACAGATTCGCAATTAGTTATAATAGATTGCTTAGAAAAAAGGACTTGCTAGAATGAAACAAGAAACTTTCAAATTAAAAGCTAATTTTAAGCCAAAAGGTTCACAGCCAGAGGCAATTAAAAAACTAGTTAGTGGAATAAACAAAGGAGATAACTTTCAAACACTTTTAGGAGTTACTGGATCTGGTAAGACTTTTACAATGGCAAATATCATTGCTCAAATAAATAAACCAACCATAATTCTCGCTCACAACAAAACACTAGCATCGCAATTATACAATGAGTTTAAAGACTTTTTTCCAGATAATAGAGTTGAATACTTTGTTTCCTACTATGATTATTATCAACCAGAGAGTTATATTCCTTCAAAAGATCAATATATCGAAAAAGACTCACAAATAAATGCAACTCTTGAGCGAATGAGACTTGCAACAACCGCATCCATTTCTAGTAGAAAAGATATAATTGTTATCGCGTCAGTATCAGCAATTTATGGACTTGGAAATCCAAATGATTTCATTAAAATGGGTTTTGAACTACATAAAAATATGAATATTTCAAGAAATGAATTACTTGGAAAATTAGTTAGTGCATTATATGAACGAAATGATCTTGAATTAATGCCTGGAAGATTTAGAGCAAAGGGCGATACAATTGACTTCATTCCAGGATATGGAAAAGATATAATCAGAATAGAATTCTTTGGAGATTCAATTGAACGAATAGTAGAACTTGAAAAAACCAGTCTTGAAGTAATTGAAGACTTAAGCTACTTCTTTGTTTATCCAGCAAAACATTTCGTAACACCTGACAGTGAACTACGAAAAGCAATTGAGAGAATTAAACAAGAATTAGAGGAAGTTCTTCCAAAACTTGAAATGATAGAAGCACACAGATTAAAACAAAGAACCATGTATGATCTTGAATTAATTGAAGAAACAGGTTCTTGTAAAGGAATTGAAAACTATTCAAGACATATTGATGGACGTAAATCTGGTGAACCACCATATTGTTTACTGGATTATTTTAAAGAAGATTATCTTATATTTATTGATGAAAGCCATCAGACACTACCTCAGTTTAGAGGGATGTACAAAGGAGATTTCTCAAGGAAAAACACACTTGTAGAATATGGGTTTAGACTTCCTTCAGCAATTGACAATAGACCACTAATGTTTGAAGAGTTTGAGAAAAAGATGAAAAAAGAACAGATCATATTTGTCTCAGCCACACCATCTGAATATGAAACATCTCATTCAACGCAAGTTGTAGAACAAATCATTAGACCAACAGGATTAATTGATCCAGAAGTATTTATTCATCCAATAAAAGGTCAAATGGAGCATTTGAAAAAAGAAGTAAATGCGGTTATTAAAAAAGAAAATCGTGCACTAGTAACAACTCTTACAAAGAAACTTGCAGAAGAATTAACTGATTATTTAGCACAACAAGGAATAAAAACAAGATATTTGCATTCTGAAATTAAAACTTTAGAACGAAGTGAGATCATCAGAGAACTAAGACTTGGAAAATTTGATTGTTTAGTTGGAATAAACTTACTTAGAGAAGGGCTTGACATTCCAGAGGTTGGATTAATTGGAATTCTTGATGCTGATAAAGAAGGATTTTTGCGAGACACAAGAAGCCTAATACAAATCATAGGACGAGCTGCAAGAAATGTTGATTCAAAAGTATTCTTATATGCAGATAGAGAAACAGACTCAATAAAAAACGCATTAAAAGAGACTGCTAGAAGAAGAACAATACAAATAAAATATAATAAAGATAATAATATAACTCCACAAACAATCATAAAACCAGTTAAAGAAAAAGAAGTACATATAGAAGATGTAAAACATATTCCAAAATCAGACATTCCAAATCTAATAATTGAACTTGAAAAAGATATGCAAGTAGCAGCTGACAAACTAGATTTTGAAGAGGCTATAAGACAGAGAAATCAGATAAAAAAACTAAGAGACAAACTTCTTTAATTTAGAATAACTCTTTTTGTCTATCTTCCAAGTAGCTTTCGTATAAATCCTTAACTGTCTTCGTAGAAAAAGGTCTTAATACTAATTTATCATTGGTTTTTAAGAATTCAAACATCTCTTGCTTATTTTTTTCAAGTATTTTCATAAGAGCCAGAAATCCTTTAGGTGTTGCCATCCAGGCATAATCCAAGTCTGTGAATGTTCCTAATATAATATCTTGTTTGTAAATTTCATTGTCTCCCCAAGCCCAATTATCATGAACAGATATGTAATACTCTATTTTTTCAGTTTTTTCTTTAGAATAATTAAGCTGCTCTAATATCCTTCTAGCAATTTTCACTCCTGCAGCCATATGTGCTCTTCTCACATCCAATTTAAAGGGATGATCTTTTGGCACCTCTGCATATCCAACATCATGTAAGATAACTAATGGTAGCAACAGAGAATCATCAAGATCTTCTTTTTGACAAACAAGAAGTGCTTCTGGCATCATCCATTCAATATGCGATACATCCATCGGACGTCCTTTTTCATAATATGGTTTTGCCAAGTCACACATCTTAGAATAAACTTGTTTCATGATAATAATTAGAAATCTTTTTTTTATATATACTTAACGGCAAAAGAAAAGAATTTATATATTCTCTAGTCTCATGTCAACATAGGAGGCGATTAAAACTAAATATATTAAATATTCAAAGTACTCAATTGAAAATCCTGTTGTGTGGGCTATGTGTCAAGAGCCAAAGAGTAAGAAGGACACTTCTTTTATTATTAAACTATTCAAGAAATATGGGAAAATAAAAAGTGTTTTAGATGTTGGCTGCGGTGTTGGTTCTCATGTTAAACATCTTCATGATAAAGGTTACAATGCTGAAGGTGTTGAAGCCGACCCTGCAAAAGTGAAATTTTCAAAGAAAAACTATCCTAACCTAAAATTTGGATGTCAATCTATGCAAACTCTGAATATGAATAAGGAGTTTGACGCAATTATTTGTATCAATAACATAATTGCTTTTAATAAAACAAATGAAGAAGTGTTTAGAACATTTAAGAATTTCAACAAACATCTAAAAAAAGGAGGTTTGCTTTTAGTTCAAACAAAGAATGCAATGGGTCTTATAGAAAACCGCGTAGTTGGTAGAAGAGTTGATACTGGCAAAGACAGAACCGCTATGGGTATCAAAGCGATTATCGAAGAAAAAGTTGATGTAACTAAACAAAGACTTATTGGAACAAGAACTTTTCTCAGATTAAAAGACAACAAGAAAGTTGGAAGTTATACTAAGAGCAGCAGATTATATTTTCCACAAGAACTAATATTCTTTTTAGAGCAAGCAGGATTTGAAGTATTAGATCATTATGGCGGAGACTTGTCAAAGGCTACTTTGAAAGACAAAGAATTAAATAAACCTAAAATGTTATTTATAGCAAAGAAAAAATAAAAATTAACTAAAAAACATGGAAACTAAACTACATCATTTCGCATTTAACATCACACCGAATAAATTAGAATTAGTTATAGAACTTCTAGAGAAATTTGGTTGTAAGCTTGTTTATAGAGAAGGAGATGCTCGGTGGTGTATGATACGACAAGAACCAATCCCGATAAATATTCAGGTGATTGAGACAGAAGATAAACAAACACCAATTGAAAAGAAGATTAATACTCACATCGCATTCATATCTGACACACAAAAAGAAGACGTTGAAGAGATTAAACAATGGGCAGAAGATAAAGGCATTGCATTCAGACATGGTGGTTGGTCTGATAGAGAATTATGGTTTGACTTACCAGATGTGTTTATCAACTTCGTAATTGAGATAATGCACACTTCAATAATAGAATAGTTTTTTCTCCACCAATAGTTTTATATAATATCTTCATCAAATTATTCTTATGAAATTCATTAAGTCATCGGAAAAATCTTGGGATGAAAAAGAGGGGTATAGTAAAAAAGTGTTTCTCACTGAAACAGATTTAAATGCACCTGGAACTCATGTTCAACAAATTAAAATTAAGCCACATGAGGTTGCAAAAAATCATCATCACAAAAAACAAACAGAAATATTTTATTTCTTAAACAATAATGGATTCTTTATCGTGAACGGAACAAAAATTCTAGTTGAAAAAAATGATGTTATTGTAATAGAACCAGATGATTTGCATGAAGTTGTGAATAATAGTGATGATGACTTCTTGTATATCGCGTTTAAAATTAATTATGATGAAACAGATATCTATTGGGAAAAGGATAATTAATAAAAAATTAAATGAGAATTAAAATTCATTTATATACTCAAACAGATTCTAAAACACCAGATTCTCCACAGAAGAAAAATGTGTTCTTGACATTTGGCACTAATCGTTTTATTTTTGTCAGTTGTTTCTTTGCTTTGACCGGCCTATAAGAACATTTTACTTCATAAATATCACAGCCATCATTATGAAATGCCAAGATATCTATTTCTGCTATTCTTCGACCTTTCTTCTGAGAATATAATGGGATATTAGTCAATATTTCGTTGTAAGAATGTTTTATCCGTTCGTACAGATAATCCTGATATTTGTCGTGTTTCTGTCGTTTCGCTGTGCCAGTAATCACCTATACTATTTTTGAGTAATTGAAATATTTAAATATTGTTGTAATAAAAGAACCATAAAGGGAAAATTTATATTATATAAATATAGTATAAAGAATATGAAAATATTACTAATTACTATAATACTATGCGTCGCGCTCGTTGCAGTTAGTTGTGCGCCCGCAGATAGCGAAGTTAACTCAGACAAATATTGTGTTTCAAATGGAGACTGTGGACTTTTGACTTGCAGCGGTTGTTATTCAAACACATTTTTAGAAACAGCCCCACCAGACAATGCTTGTTTACAATATGAAAATTTCACTTGCAAATGCATAGATCATATATGTACTGAAACCGACCAGTAATTCCAAGTTATTTACCTTTCTAAAAAAATTATCATACTTTTAATCGTAAGATTTATAAATGGCCTTTTTTTCCCTAAACATCTCACAATCAATCGATGTGAAGGCGAGAATCCAAATCGTGATTTTCTACTCATCAACGCCAATTCTGTCAGAGACCTTCGGGTCGTTAGCATGACGAATAACACACCTGAAGTTCATGCTTGAAATAAAAATTCAAGTATTGGTAGGAATAAAACCATGAAACTATATAGCTCTAAAATATAGAGCCAATTCTAAATAATTGTGACTAATATAAGCGACCATGAACGTACTATAGGATATAAAACAAGTAATTCTAGCGGTATTCAACTTTTGTTGAATTAGAAATACAAATTAATTCCCGTTGTAACAAAAATTGTAAATTTTTGGAACTCGGAAATTGAGAAACAATTCCCGTTGATCCTGCGGGAGGTTGCTGCTATTGGAATTCGACTAAGCCATGCAAGTCTTCTCGTAAGAGAGGCGAAATGCTCAGTAACACGTCGTTAATCTGCCCTTAGGTCAGGGATACCCTCGGAAAACTGAGGTTAATACCTGATAGGAGATTCTGTCTGGAATGACTTATCTCCCAAACTTGCGCCTAAGGATGGGACGGCGGCGGATTAGGCTGTTGGCGGGGTAATGGCCCACCAAACCGAAGATCCGTACGGGCCTTGAGAGAGGTAGCCCGGAGAAGGACACTGAGATACTGGTCCTAGCCCTACGGGGTGCAGCAGGCGCGTAAACTCTACAATGCACGCAAGTGTGATAGGGGAATTCCAAGTGCTTATGCTTTGCATAGGCTTTTGCCAAGACTAAATCTCTTGGCGAATAAGTGGTGGGAAAGACTGGTGCCAGCCGCCGCGGTAACACCAGCGCCACAAGTGGCAACCGCGATTATTGGGCCTAAAGCGTCCGTAGCCGGTTTAGCAAATCTTTTGTGAAATTGTCAGGCTTAACTTCGACGAATTGCAGAAGACACTACTAAACTAGGGACCGGGAGGAGTCAAAAGTATTCTGGGGGGATCGGTAAAATGATATAATCCCCAGAGGACTACCGATGGCGAAGGCATTTGACCAGAACGGATCCGACGGTGAGGGACGAAAGCCAGGGGAGCGAACCGGATTAGATACCCGAGTAGTCCTGGCCGTAAACGCTGCGAGTTAGGTGTTGCACAAGCTACGGGTTTGTGCAGTGTCGAAAAGAAGTTGTTAAACTCGCCGCCTGGGAAGTACGGTCGCAAGACTGAAACTTTAAGGAATTGGCGGGGGAGCACCACAAGGGGTGCGGCGTGCGGTTTAATCTAACTCAACGCAGAGAATCTCACTAGGAGCGACGGCAGAATGAAGGTCAGTCTGAAGGGCTTACCTGACGAGCCGAGAGGTAGTGCATGGCCGTCGTCAGCTCGTGCTGTAAAGTGTCCTCTTAAGTGAGGCAACGAGCGAGACCTGTATCTACAATTGCTAACGACTGCTTGCAGGATCGAGCACATTGTAGAGACTGCCCTGGAAACAGGGAGGAAGGTGCAGGCTACGGTAGGTCTGTATGCTCCGAATCTCCTAGGCTACACGCGCGCAACAATGGTGAGGACAATGGGATGCAACTCCGAAAGGAGAAGCTAAACCTCTAAACCTTATCCCAGTCCAGATTGAGGATTGTAACTCATCCTCATGACGATGGAATCCCTAGTAATCAGAAGTCATCATCTTCTGGTGAATATGTCCCTGCTCCTTGCACACACCGCCCGTCAAGCCAACCGAGCAGGGTTTTGGTAAAATTCAGTTTTTTGATTGGATTGAATCTAAGCTCAGTGAGGTGGGCTAAGTCGTCACAAGGTAACCGTAGGGGAACCTGCGGTTGGATCACCTCCTTTTTTTTATTAATTTAATAATTTTATAGTTTCTTTTATTCCTACCTTTTATACTCATTACTATAGGACTTATACGGGCTCGTAGCTCAACCTGGTAGAGCGTCTGGTTTGCAACCAGAAGGCTTCGGGTTCGAATCCCGACGAGTCCACTTCATATTTACTTTACACACTAGATTAATTAGATAACATCTGTTAATCTTATGGCATAGACATGCTTACTTAGATTTGTTCAAAAGCACCGGCTTTTGAACTTTCCACAACATACAGTGTGTTGTGATATATCATGTTAATGAAGCCGCACATAAACAAACCAGTCTTTGCATTATATAAAAATAAAGGAAACTATTAGGCGGATAGCTTGGCTCGATAAGCGAAGAAGGATGGGACAAGCTCCATTATGCTCTGGCGAGGCGCATGTAGCTTTTGAACCAGAGATTTCCTAATACGACTTCGTCTTGAATCCGAAAGGATAGCAAACGCAGGGAATTGAAACGTCTTAGTACCTGCAGGAAAAGAAAACAATTGTGATGCTGTGAGTATCGGCGAGAGAAAGCAGCGTAAGGCAAACTGAATCTGCTATTGAAATGTAGTAGAGATGTGGTGTTGTAGGACTGCCTTTTAATCCTCATCGATGGATCTGAAGTTCTTTGGAACAAGATACCATAGAGGGTGATAGTCCCGTAAGAGAACATCGGAAGGATGTGGCAGTATCCTGAGTATTGCCTCTTGGATATGAGGTAAGAAGCTAGGAGACAACAACTCCTAACCTTAAATATTAATCGAGACCGATAGCGTACAGTACCGTGAGGGAAAGCTGAAAAGTACTCTTGACAGAGAGTTAAAAGATCTTGAAACCTAATAGTTATAGTGGGATACGCCTCTTAGGAGGTGTATCGTTCGTTTTGAATAACGTGCCAGGGAGTTTTTCTGTGTGGCAAGGATAATCCTGTAAGGGAGCATCCATAGGGAAACCAATCGCTCGCAGTTTACGAGGAGCGAGGTATGAAAGTGCCTCAAGTCACATGGAACAGACCCGAAGCCGGACGAACTAGACCTGGGTAAGGTGAAGCCCCCGTCAAAAGGGGTGGAGGCCTGAAGAGGTTCTGCGTACAAGCGTTCTTCTAACCTGGGCCTAGGGGTGAAAAGCCAATCGAGTCCGGCGATAGCTGGTTCCTGCCAAAGTTGGCCGTAGTCAAGTCTCGAGCGAGATTACTAGGATGGTAGAGATACGGATTGGGGATTTAGGGTTCGAAAGAATTCGGTTTCCTGTCCAACTCCGAATGTCCTAGCATCGTAGACCTCGGGAAACGGGGGCGCGGGGTAAGCCTGTGTCCCGAGAGGGGAACAACCCAGACTACAGTTAAGGTCCCAAAATATTGACTAAGTGTTAAAGGGTGAAGGATGTTCACATCCATAGACAGAGAGGAGGTTGGCTTAGAAGCAGCCATCCTATAATAAGTGCGTAACAGCTTACTCTTCAAGGGTGTGAGCGCCTAAAATGGACGGGGCTAAGTCAATTACCGATACTGTAGACATCAGTAATGATTGTGGTAGGCAGGCGTCCTGTAGGAGTAGAAGCATTCCCAAGAGGGTTTGTGGATTCTATGGGAATGAGAATCCTGGTGGTAGTAAGATCAGAGCAGAGTGAGAATCTCTGTCACCGAAAGGGCAAGGGTTCCTTGACAATGTAGATCAGTCAAGGGTAAGTTGATCCTAATGTAATTCGTAAGTCGAATGATCAGAAAGGGAAACAGGTTAAGATTCCTGTACTATAAAAGTATGCGTGGCAACACAAGTCGCATTTCTGACTGTTCGGGCTAGACTGACATCTTTCGTCAAAGATGTTAATAGGAATAAATCGAGGGAGTATTGTAATGATGAGAACTCGATTAAATCTTAGAACAGCGGTTCTTAAGAATCGTTCAGTTGATGCCTGGATGCTTTGAAAATGGAATGTGAATAGATCTTTTATAATCATACCCAGAACCGGCACAGGTGCCCCTGGGTGAGAAGCTCAAGGTGTGAAGGTTTAATCTGGTTGAGGGAATTCGGCAAATTAGCCCCGTTTCTTAGGTATAAGGGGTCCCTGCATCCGTATTCGTATGAATGCGATTGCAAGGCTCAGTAACAAGGGGGGTCCGACTGTTTAACAAAAACTTAACCGACTGCTAGCCTGTAAAGGTGCGTATAGTCGGTGACGTCTGCCCAGTGTCAGTACCTGAAACTCCTTTTCAAGGGAGTGAAAGGCTGATAAACGGCGGGGGTAACTATAACTCTCTTAAGGTAGCGAAATGCCTTGCCGTTTGATTGACGGCCTGCATGAATGGCGTAACGAGATCCCCACTGTCCCCAACCAGAGTCCTCTGAAAACTCCTTTCCGGTGCAAAGGCCGGAGACTTCCAGTGGGAAGCGAAGACCCCGTGAAACTTTACTGTAGCCTGTTGTTGTAACGTGGATTTCATTGTATAGCGTAAGTGGGAGCCGTTTGAGGATTTGGGCGTCAGCTCAAGTCTTAGGCAATCCTGTAACACCACTCTTTGAAATTTACGTTACTTACTCGTAAGAAGACAGCAGTTGGTAGACAGTTTGGCTGGGGTGGCACTCTGTCGAAATTTTATCGATAGAGACCAATGGTTAGCTCAAGCGGGTCAGAAATCCGCTGTAGAGTTCAAGGGCAAAAGCTAGCCTAACTGGGATTCAATCATGACCAATCTCAGTATGGAAACATTGGCCTAGCGATCTGTTGAGACTCCTTGATTGGGGTCCAGCATTGACCGAAAAGTTACTCCGGGGATAACAGAGTTGTCGCGCCCGAGAGCTCAAATCGACGGCGCGGTTTGCTACATCGATGTCGGCTCATCCTATCCTAGATGTGCAGAAGCATCTAAGGGTGGGGGTGTTCACCCATTAAAAGGATTCGTGAGCTGGGTTCAGAACGCTGTGAGGCAGTTTGTTTGATATCTACTGGAAGTGTTTAGTGTCTGATAGGAAGGACCGCTTAGTACGAGAGGAACGGTGGTTCGGCGCCACTGGTCGACCAGTTACCTGACAAGGTAGGCTGGGCAGCTACGCGCCAAGGGATAAGTGCTGAAAGCATCTAAGCACGAAACCCGCCTAGAAAAGAGACATAGAACTCCCATAAAAGATGGGTTTGATAGGACAGTGGTGTAAGTGTCAAGGCAACGAGACATTAAGCCAGCTGTTACTAATCGTTCGAATTTTTTATATATTAAGACTATAAGTTTATGTGCGGCTCTCATTATATTTTTTAAAAGCAATTTTCTTAGAAAAATATTTTGAGTAATTTGAAAACCATTGTTTTCTTGCATTGTATAATCTCAGTGCCATTAAGAAATAGTTTATCTCTGTTTATTTGCATCTTGAGATGCACATTACAGAATATTGCTTATTTTACGTATTTTTTAACAATTATCACATTGTACCTAATTAGTAGTTAATATACACTTATATACATTAGTGTGGTTTTTAGTATATTTTCTCGACTGTAGAGAGGTACTCGTCCATACAAATAAAGTTTTTTTTACCGAAAAGTTTATAAAGACGAAAAACGGTAATACTATTTGCAACACAAGACATTCTTGGGGGCTTGTTAGCTAAGGAACAGATAGGATGTAGACTTAGCAATCCAAGGATGAACGGAGAAAAATAAAATGGAACAATTATGTTTACTAAAAAAAACAAATAAGATGACCATCAATAAAAAGCTCATAGAAGAGGTTGTTACGGAGTTGGTTGGAGAAGAGGCTTTAGAAATAGTGTTCTATCTGAGGGGAAAGAACAAGATCTCTGAGTTCATAGTAGCAGAAGAGCTGGACTTAGAGATCCATAGAACCAGAAACTTACTTTATAGGTTATATGAACATAACATCGTACACTTCCTAAGAAAAAAAGATAAGATTAAAGGATGGTACATTTGTTATTGGGATTTCAATGAGAAGATAATCCCTGAGATAGCCTTGAAGATAAAGTTAAAGCAAATCGAAAAGTTAAATGAACGCCTAGAGAAAGAGCAAACAAACACATTTTACATGTGCAAGAATGCTTGCGCAAGAATGATTTTCGATCAAGCAATAGAACACAACTTTAAATGCCTTGAGTGCGGAGAGATAATGCACGAACAAGACAACAAAAGAACAATCGAATTCTTAACCGAAAGGTTAAAAGAACTTAGTAACAGCAAGAAATAATATCTTCTCAAATTCGAAGATAATTAATCTTGCCTTATTCTTAAGAAAAAAGAGTGCACTAATAATTAAGAATGTTTCTACCTCGAAGATAATTAATCTTGCCTTATTCTTAAGAAAAAAGAGTGCACTAATAATTAAGAATGTTTCTACCTCGAAGATAATTAATCTTGCCTTATTCTTAAAAAAAAAGAGTGCACTAATAATTAAGAATGTTTCTACCCATATATTCGTCTAAGAATATCGGACCTGGTTATAACACCTTTAAGCTTACCCATATCTTGAACAATAATTAACGCAAAATATTTCAGCAAACTAGAAATAACTGATTCATCAGTATTTAAAGAAACAATAGGCGGAATATCCCCCATCACAACCTTAACTTTCAAATCCATATTAGGATTATCTATCAAATAATCAATTAATCTTGTTTCAGATACGACGCCCACAATAGCCTCATTTCTTATTACAGGCAACTGACTAATTTCGTGCCGTTTCATCTTTTTAATAACAGCCCGCACCAAATCATCTTCTTGACAAGCGATGACTCCAGAGTGAATGAAGTCCCTGGCTTTCAAAGACTTTTTCTTCTGCATAGAATCCAAAGCATCAAATATCTTGACCGCATTAGAATAAGTCGGATCTAATTTATCACTTTCAATCTTCGCAATGAGCGATTGAGAAACATTAGCTTTCTTAGCAAGATCTGATTGAGTTAAACCAAGTTTCTTTCTAACACTTTTGACCTCGCCAATATCATAAGGAGACATAGAAGAACAGAATAATTGTTAGTTTATAAATATTCTTATAGTAATAATAAGCCTCCGAGGGGAGTTGCACCCCCGACCTGCAGCTTGCTCTCACCTTTACCCCGTGGGCTTGACGAGCAAAGCGAGGAAACCCACTTTGACATCAACTGGCGTAACGGTTGTACGAGGCTGCCGCAATAGCTTCTATGCTACGGAGGCATGAGAATTAATTCATAACTTAGTTAGTAATTCTTCCTTGCCGTACTTCTTCTGACATTCTGGACAAACAACTTTTTTCTTATGTTTGCTGTTACGCATATAAGAGCCCACAATCTTGTTTAGGAATGTCTTTTCTATTTTCTTACCACAAATATCACATTTCATAAAAATATCCTCTTAAATTTTATGAAGCCCAAAAATCATAAGATTTTTGATGTTTCATAGAGCGAGAAAAACAAGAGCAATTTATAAATATTGCTTTGATAAAAACTAACAAAAAACCAAATTTTTTGAAGTTTCCAAAAAAGCTTCGCTTTTTGATAAACTATTTAAACGATCCTCCTTTATGAAATCTTATGAAATACTCCGACCTGGTCGAGGTGTATGAGAAGATTGAATCCACTTCCAAAAGACTTGAAAAAACATTCTATATATCTGAGCTTTTGAAGAAAACCAATGAAGAGGATATAAGTACAATCATCTTGTTATTAAGAGGACAGTTATATCCTGATTGGGACAAGCGAAAAATTGGTGTGGCAAGCAAGCTCGTCTTGAAAGCAATCAATACTGCTTCAGGAGCTGGAATCAGCAGGATTGAACAATTATGGAAGGAGATCGGTGATCTCGGATTAGTTTCTGAAGAAGTAATTGGCACAAAATCTCAAGCAACATTATTTTCAACTAGCTTAAGCGTAGCTAAAGTCTTCTCTAATCTTAGAAAGCTTAATGACATGGAAGGCATGGGGAGCGTTGACAGGAAGACTCAATTGATTGCAGAATTATTATCAAGTGCCAAACCAAAAGAGGCTAAGTACATTATTAGAACTGTCTTAGAAGACTTAAGAGTGGGCATAGGAGATGGTGCACTACGAGATTCTATTGTTTGGGCTTACTTACCTATAGAAGTAAATTACGATCCTGAAAAAATATCTATTGACGTCGATAGAGAAGAATTCAACAAAGTAGTTGGGCTAGTTCAAAGCGCGTATGATAAAAGCAATGATTTTGCAACAGTAGCTTTGGCTGCCATAAAAGGTGAGAAAGAACTAGGAAATATAAATTTGGTTCCTGGAAATCCAATTAAGGTTATGCTTGCTCAGAAAGTTGCAACCATGGACGAAGGTTTTGAAAAAGTTGGAGTTCCTGCTGTTCTCGAGTACAAATATGATGGTTTCAGAGTACAAATACATAAATTCAACAATCAGATTAAAATTTTAACCAGAAGACTAGAGGATGTTACTGGACAATTCCCTGAAGTTGCAAAGTATGTTTTGAAAAACGTTGAAGGTAAAAATTTCATAATTGATTGTGAAGCAGTTGGATATGATCCTAAAACAAAGAAGTACATGGTGTTTCAACATATTTCTCAAAGAATTAGAAGGAAGTATAATATTGAGGAACTTGCAAAAAAACTTCCTGTCGAACTGAATGTTTTTGATGTTCTATATTATGACGGAGAAACAATGCTCAATAAGACATTAGAAGAGAGAAGAATTTTACTCGAGAAAATCATCAAAGAAGATGAATTCAAGATCATATTATCAAAAAAGATAGTTACATCCGATAAAGCAGAAGCAACAGCTTTTTACAATGAATCTGTGAAGAAAGGTAATGAAGGTGTGATGCTTAAAAATCTGAAAGCACCTTATAAACCTGGCTCCAGAGCTGGTTCATGGATTAAATTGAAGTCTTACATGGACACACTTGATTTAGTAGTAGTCGGCGCTGAATGGGGCGAGGGAAAACGAAGCGGTTGGCTAACTTCATTTACATTAGCTTGTGTCAATGAAAACGGTGAGTTCTTAGAAATAGGTAAGGTTGGCACTGGTGTCAAAGAGAAGCCAGAAGAAGGATTATCCTTTGGAGAATTAACAGAATTATTAAAACCTCATTTCAAACAAGAGAAAGGCCGAGAAGTCACGATTAAACCTGAGATAGTTCTTGAAATCCAATTCGAAGAAATCCAAGCAAGTCCAACATACAGCAGTGGCTATGCTTTAAGATTCCCTAGAGTAAAAACTCTCAGAGACGATAGAAGTCCTGATGATGCTTGTACATTAGAAAGAATCCAAGAAGAGTTCTATAAACAGAAGAAGAGTTAAGATGATCATTACAAAAAAGAATTTTTTGGAATACCATAATTTTCAGGAGAAAAATTATGATTAAAGCGATTATATTTGACTTATGGGGAACTTTAGGTTCAAAAAAGATAGGTTTATCATCAACACTGAGAAAGCATTTTAATATTAAAAAAACTTCTAATTTCATAAGACTATATGAAGAATCCATACAATTACATGATTGGAAAACTAACGAGGCAATGGCAGAAAGTTTCCTTAAATTTTTCAAAGTTCCAATAACAAAAGAAAACATTGCTTTTTTCATTAAAACCGTTGAAGATGGATTAAATATATCATACTTACTTGACGGTATGAAAGAACTATTAGAAATACTAAGCAAGGAGTATAGATTAGTTCTTTTGTCAAACACTAATAATATGTCAACCAATATACTTACGCAATGGGGTGTTAGAGATTTATTTACTAAGGAAATATTTTCTTGTTATATTGGCTCGTTAAAACCATCAAAAAAGAATTTCGATATAGTTTGTGAAGAATTAAATGTAAAATATGAAGAATGTATTTTCACAGATGACATGAAAGAGAACATTATTGCTGCAAATTCACTTGGAATTAAAGGAATACATTTCAAATCTGTTTCACAACTTAAAGAAGACTTGAAAGCATTAGGTGTTAAGATTGATTATTACAAAAAATAGTTTTTTGGAATACCATAATTTTCAGGAGGAAAATTATGATTAAAACAATCATATTTGATTTAGGCGAGGTTCTCGTCTCTGACGCAGTTATTTATTATTTGAATAATCTGGCTGATTTTACAGATGTTCTCGAATTAGCAGGCATCACAAGAGAAAAATCAAAAGAGATATGGTCTAAATACTGGCCTGACGCTAAGTTTGGTAGGACTGATATTGATACTTTCTGGAACGAATTCTACGAACACATCACAACCGACGCTACTCCAGCAGAAGTCAAAGCTTTATATGACTCTAAGATAATTATGGATCAAGAGGTCTATAGCTTCATTAAGAATCTAAAAAAGCAATATCCTTTATTGGCAATAGCAAATGAAACAAAGAGCGGCATAAAGCTTAAACTTGATAAGTTCAAGCTAGATAAATTATTTGATAAAATTTATTGTTCTGCATTACTTGGTATGGCTAAGCCAAACAAAGATATATATGAATTCGTTCTAAAAAATGCTGACATCAAAGCAGAAGAAAGTATATACATTGATAATCAAATAGAAAACGTTGAAGCAGCAAAAGAACTAGGTTTTCAAGCAATTCATTACCAGTCTCTTTCTCAGTTAAAACAAGATCTTTCTGCTTTAGGACTCACTTTCTAGCTTGCAATACTTTATTACTTTGATAGAAATCTTCGATGGTATGTGGTTTCCACCAACCTTCCAGCAATGGTTGGACTATTAAATCTGGTTGATGAAAAGGGATTAATCCAGGACTCATGAGTGCTCCCCAGTAGTCTTCATGTTTTCTTATTCTAATCAATTCATCTCCTTGAAACTCCCATCCTCGTCTTTGTATTACATTTCTTACAGCAATATCTTGCAAATGATTAGCAGGGCCAGTTTGAATAGTATAATCTAATCCTGATTGTACATCATTTTCTTGAATATCCCATACTTCGGATGCAGTCATTAAGAGTTCTTGCCATACAGCTTCTCTTTCAAAAGAATCATGATAATATCCATCTTCATAGATCTGACAAACCCCTAAGAAATCTAAGAATTGATTTCCCCAAGTCCAAGCCAACCTCCAATTATTATTACCAAATTTTGCATCATATTGAGCAAACAACACTTGTTTATTACTACCTGTTTGACCTGGTCTATTGATTGTTTCCCATGACATAATAACAGTAAGTTTAGCAATAATATAAATCTATTCAACTTTTCTCAAAAAAACAAGTGTTCCAAAAATGAAACAACGTTCCAAAAATGAAAAGCTTTAAATATTAGATGTGTTTTATAGAGGCTAGATGGAAACAATAGAACTGCTGGGGAAACTGTTCGATGAGAAGAAGCTCAGAGTTATGAACTTCTTTTTTGACAACCCGGAAGAAGAATTCTACATCCGTGAAATCGCCAAAAAGACTAAAACCCCAGTAGCTACTTGTTTCCGCATAATCAATAAATTAAAAGATCTTGAAATACTAAAAGAAAACAAGATTAAGAAGTTTAAACTATACCATTTAAACAAAACAAAGAACACCGAATTCTTACAAGATTTAGTAGCACAAAAGAAGTCAGCTTTAAACGATTTCGTAGAACAAATGACGACTATAACAGAGGTCGAGCAAGCCATCTTGCATGGCAGGGAAGAGAAGGAAAAAGCAAACGTTCTTTTGATAGGACACAACATCCCAGTAGAACAAATAAAACGCTCAGTAATAGATATCAAAGAACGTTACGGATTCACCATTATAGATTTAACATTAGAACCAGATCAGTTAAATAAGATGTCTGAAATGGGGCTATTTCCGGGCCGCAGAACAGTGTTGTTTCAAAAGTAGAGTTTCTAAAGTATAGTCTAGAGATTGGAAATATTTAAATACCAGTATGGAGAACTATATATTAATTGGGTTTTCCGGCGAGGACACATTCAAACTGATTTTGGCGAATAAGTTTGAATCGTTTGGCAAAAAAATTCTAACTTCTAGTAGTGATTATACCTAGGGTTAGATATAAATTTTTTGATACTCCAAAGTATATATCCAAGCATATAAAATAAATACAAAAAACTAAAATGGAAAAAAACCGAAGAGGGGGTAACAGAAAATGGACTTTGTAGTAGACAATGCAGTGAAACAAGAGAAAACAACAATGAACTATGAATATGATGTTGGACAAGCTAACATCAAAGTTATGGGTGTAGGCGGAGCCGGAAACAATATGATTAATTGGCTCTATAAGAAAGGTATCAAAGGAGCCGAGATACTAGGTTGCAATACAGATCAGCAACATCTTAATGTTATTGAAGCGGACAGAAAGTTCTTGATAGGGAGAGATGTTACTAAAGGACTAGGATGCGGAGGATTCCCGGAAAGAGGTGCGGAAGCTGCACAAGAGAGTTTGCAAGAAGTAAAGGAAGCCTTGAAGGGTTCCGACATGGTGTTTGTTTGCGCAGGCATGGGTGGCGGTACCGGAACAGGGGCTTCGCCAGTGATTGCAAATGTTGCCAAAGACGCAGGAGCGATAGTGATCGGAACAGTGACAATGCCTTTCAACATTGAAAGGGCCAGAGTTGACAAAGCAGAGTTTGGACTTCAACAACTGAGACAACAATCAGATACAGTGATAGTTATAGACAACAACAGATTAGTGCAAATCGCAGGAAACTTACCAGTGCAGCAAGCATTTGCAGTAGCGAACGAACTAATAGCGACAATGATTAAGGGAATTGTCGAAACCATCGCAATACCATCCCTAGTGAACCTGGACTACGCAGATGTTAAAACCATCATGACTGATGGCGGAGTAGCAGCAATAGGAGTAGGAGCAAGTGACACAAACAACAAAGTAGAAGAAGCAGTAAAAGGAGCTCTTAGTAACCCATTGCTAGATATTAGCTATGAAGGCGCAACAGGCGCAATTATACACGTATCAGGCGGACCAGACATGACTCTAGATGAGATTAGCAGAGTAGGAGAGCTAGTAACAGAGAGTATGGATGATGATGCCAACGTTATCTGGGGAGCCAGAGTGCTCGAAAACATGAAGGGTAAGATTACAGTGATGACAATTATCACAGGAGTGAAGAGCCCTTGGATACTAGGCAAGTTGACAGGCAAAGAATCAGTTGCAAGACAACAAGCAATGTCTGATGAACTAGGAATCGAAATAGTAAGGTAAACAACCTTACTAAATAATTTTAATAATTTTTTTTAGGTCATACTTCTTTCTTGGCCTTCACCGTGTTGCATCACCCCCAATGATCCCCCAAACGTGAAGGCCATTGTTTTTTTTTAAGAGATGAGAATACAATTTTTTTAGAAAAAGAAATTATTTCTTAGCAATATTCCATAGTAAGTCAAAATTATTCTTGTACGCTTTTGCTACTTGTTCACTTCTAATTAGAGTTGCGATTGGTTGATCTTCCCAAACGACAATTGCCACTTTATCGTCATAAATCCAAGTAGTTGCAGGAGAATCAAATTCATTTGGGATAAATCTTTGCTCTATTAATTTTAATTCTTTTTCTCTTTGTTTGCTTCGAACATCTTCTGTGTAAATAATGTTCATCTTGAAATCCCTATTTCTGTGAAAAAAGTGATAATAAATTGGAAATATATCCCTAAACTTTCCTTGAGCACCAAAAACATACATTGTCTTTCCAGCTCGAAGAGTGTCTTGAAATATTGATTTCAAACCTTTTTTGCCTTTGAATATGCTGGCTTCTTGCTTTTCTTTAGATAATTTCCTCTTAACTTCTAGCTCGGGCAATATTTTTTCAACTTCTTTCTTATAGTCGTCAATCTCGTCTTTTTTGTGATCTAAATAATTCAAAAGCTGAGCAGGATTGACTGCTTCAAAGTATTTAACGTTGGAAATAATAACGTAGGAAATAATTCCTTTCTCAATTAATCGTTCTAGAGTATCATATACGCATGTTCTATGCAATTCAACCTTCTTGATTAATACCCCTGCAGGAATAGAACCCAATTTTAACAGATTTAGATATACCTTTACTTCGTTATTCGTTAAGCCTATTTTTGATAGTATCGAGAGGTCCATGCCTTTAGTTAAACTAAAGAACTATTTAAAATTTACGTATTGTTATAATATATAATTATAACAAGACTTAATATAAAATATTGTTTTGTCACCAGTTGGTGATGTGATATGAAAAAAATTAGTTTAATCATTGGCATAACTGTTATATTACTGGCAGTTGCCAGCATAGGTTTGTTTTGGATGGACAATGAGAACAACTCTGTAACAGGACAAGTTACTGCAAAAGCCTTAGAAAATGTAAATATAGGATATAGAGAGCATTTACTATACTTGCCAGCATATGTAGCAGAAGCAGAAGGTTTCTTCGTAGAAGAAGGATTGGATGCAAAACTTATACCGTTCCAATCAACAAATCAGCTCGTGGAAGCAGTCATAAATGGAAATCTAGATGCGGGAGTTGGAGGAGTAAATGTGTTGATTCCTATGATAATTGAAACAAAAACACCTGGCCTCCTAAAAATATTCAGTCAAGGAATGCTTAGTAAGGATTTTGATGCATTGATTGTAGGTATAGATTCAGGTATAGAGAACATTCAAGATCTGGAAGGCAAAACAATTTCCTCATTTCCAGGTTCAACAGGAGTAAGGTGGATGAATATAATGCTCGAAAAAGAGGGACTAACAGGAAAAGTAGATATCATACAAACCAACCCATCAGAACAAATAAATGTTCTAGCATCAGGCAGTGCAGACGCAGTATTTGTTATGGAACCGCTTGTCAGCCTAGCAGAAGCAAAAGGAATTGGAATAGTACTGGTTGACAGTCCAATTGGAAACTACTTCATGGAAGACATGCTATGGGAAACGAGTGTCATGTCGACAAAATTTATTGATGATAATCCAGAAACAGCTCAGAAAATCATCAATGCAGTAAACAAAGCCATAGACTTCATTAACAGCAACCATGATGAAGCTCGAGAGTATTACTCTGAATTCACACCTGCAGATGACGAACTAGAGTCAAGACTGCCAGTTTGCAAATATTTTCGTTCAGATAAGATCGATTCCGACAAAGTGCAAGAACTAGCAGATAAACTATATGCAGAGGAGTTTCTCAGCGAATCAGTTGAAGTTGAAGGATTATTGATATAAATGAGTGGTGAAAATGATAGAGGTAAAGAATCTTTCAAAGAGATTCTCAAAAAACGCTGTTTTGAAAGGAATAAACCTTTCCATTAAGAAAGGTGAATTCATTTCAATCATAGGCCCGAATGGTTGTGGCAAAACCACTCTTTTGAAAATATTATCAGGTTTAGATGACCACTACCTAGGTCATATCAAGTATTCCAAGGAAAACATTAGGAAGAGCTTTATTTTCCAAAACTCTGATGACTCAATGCTTCCTTGGAAAACTGTCTTAGAAAACACTTCTCTAGGTAAAAAAATTAGTTCTAAGAAAGTAAAAACAATTCTTCAAAAGGTTGATTTGTGGAAGTTCAGGAAGAATTACCCTTATGAACTAAGTGGTGGCATGAAGCAGTTGTTAGCTATTTCAAGAGCTTTTGTCTATGACTCCGAACTGTTCCTATTGGATGAACCATTTTCGTCGCTAGATCATTATATGAAAACAAATGTTCTGAAATATCTCCTAGAGATGTGGAAGGAAAAAAGACCCACTACAATCATGATATCTCATAATATTGAGGATGCAGTAATGATGTCTGATAGAATAATCATCTTAAGTGAAAGACCCGCCAAAATATTGAACATCATTAAGATTGACAATCCCAGAAGCAAAGGAACATTGCCTCATTTCAATAAATACCACCGGGAGGTTCTGCACACAATTAAAAGAGGACGCGTACTATGAATTATAAAAGAGTAATTAGATATGTACTAATTCCAGGACTGTTTTTTTTAGTTGGAACACTCATCTATTACTGCAAAGTTTTCAATCCATTGATGTTTCCAAATCCATTGTTGGTTGGAACAGAATTTTTTAGAATTATTATCCTACAAGAAACATTGTCAGATATGGGGTTAACATTTTACAGAGTGTTAATTGGAATTGCCATAAGTCTAGTTATTGGTATTCCAGCAGGATTAGCTATTGGATATTTCAAAAAACTCTATGATTCACTAGAATTCATCATTGACTTTCTCAGATCCATACCTGTGACTGCACTTTTTCCCCTAACAATGCTGTTTTTTGGCATAGGCGACACTGCAAAAATTGCTTTGGCTGCATGGCTAACTACCACAATTATACTCGTAAATACATCCTATGGAGTTCGACATCTCAACAAATCATATTTTAACATGGCAAAAGTTTACAACATTCCAAAACCATACTTTTTCAAGAACATCATTTTCTATGGCTCATTGCCACACATTTTTTCAGGCATAAGAATTGCAATTTCACTTTGCATTATTCTAATAATTGTTACTGAGATGTTCATTGGATCCGTCAATGGATTGGGCAACGCAATCATCAATGCTCATCTCGCATATGAGATTCCAAAAATGTATGCATTAATTATTATCACAGGAATATTCGGATATGCTTTGAACAAAGTAGCTTCTTTGATTGAAAAAAGAGTCATACATTGGACAAAACAGCATTAACATCCGTCATGAAACTTTCTCTTTTAACATCTTCTATGATATAATGTACATTCTTTTCTAAAACTTTGAATTTCTGTTCAAATCTTTCTAAGAAGTCTTCCATCTCCTTTACATGCACAAATACCCCTTCAATAAGATAGTCATAGCCATTGTTAATCTTGTACAATGAGTTCACGCAGTTCTGCTTCATAAGATACTCTTTTATTACTTCTCGCTCATCTATGGTTACCTTAACGGCTATGTGAGCTCTGCAAAGATATCCAAGCTTTGCAAAATCTATCAAAGCTGTGTGCTTCGTGATTAAACTTTGTTCGTGTACTTTCAACCTATCATAAAGCGTTGATATCGGAATACCTGTTTTCTTGCTTATCATAGTTAATGTTTCCCTTGCATTGTTTCTTAAGTGCGTCAAAAATTTTATATCTTTTTTATCCATTTGATTTACCTCCGGATTTCCCAAATATGTTTCATCAATTTCGGAAAAACAATATGTATCTCCAGAAATAAAATTATATAATTTATCCTAATAACTTATATATAGATATATAATTATATACTAACGAAATATTTATATAATAAAACAACTATTGGAATGCCATGCAAAGAAAAGCAATACAATTAGCAGGCAAAACAATTGTCATTAGCCTACCCAGTAAATGGGTAAAAGCAAATAATGTCATCAAAGGCGACGAACTAGAAATAGAAGAGCAAGAAAGAAGAATAATAGTTTCAACAAATAAAGTAAAGAAATCAGACAAAATAATAATTGATGCAGATGAAAACTATGATCCATTATACATCGCATATTTGTACCAAGCAGGAGTGGATGAAATCAGAGTTAACTACAAAGACAGCAAGGTATATCAAAAAATACAAGAAAAAATCCCTTCTTTGATGGGGTATGAAATAATTGATCAAGGCGAGAAATATTTAGAAATAAAAAACGTTTCAGCGACGCTAGAAGAAGAATTTGAAACAATCTTGAGAAGAACGTTTTTCTTATTGGAAGAAATAGCTAAGAGCAGTTTGGAAGCAATCGAAAAAAAAGAGTATATCCGATTAAAAGATTTACTGACAATGGAAAATAGTATAGACAAATTTACAGACTTTTGCAAAAGAATACTAAACAAAATAGGATATAAAGACAGCTTGAAAACACAGTTCTACTATGTCATAATACGAGATCTGGAAAAAATAGGGGATTATTATGAAGAGATCATCAAACACGCATACGAGGAGAAAACAACTATGAGTCAGGAAACAATCAAATTATTCCAAGAAACAAATGAGTTCTTAAAAATGTTCCACGCATTATTCTACAAATTCGAAAAGGATAACATAAACAGATTTTTGCAGAAAAAAAAGGAATTAAAAAACAAAGAAAAATTTAAAAAAGCCGACAACAAAGAATTGCTAATAATATACAATTTGATGTCAGCAATCAGAACTATAGGCAATTTGTACGGACCATACTATTCAACCAGAATTTAAAATGGAAGAACAAAAAGAGGTGGGAAGTGACATAACTCTAAAGGTATTTCCTAAACCACCAGAGGAAAGAGTAAAAGCATACGAAGGCAAGAAGAAGCTAAATTTAACCATAGCGTTTGGTATTGGCACATTAGTTTGCTTTGTAATATTTCTATTCAGCCTCATAGCAATAATACTCGTGAGCAACCACTCATTATTCAACATACTAGCGTTAATCGTACTCATAGGCATCACAGGATTTTTAGGATTGAAAACAAAGAAGAGCATAGAGAAAAAAATTGAGTGCATCACAGCAAAGATTAAATATTTGAAAAATGTGACTGCAACATACGAATCCATAAAGCCAGAAGACAGAGGACTCAAAATAAAATTGAACGTATACTACGAGTTTCAAGATTCCAAAAAAAGAATCTTTGAATCAAACTTCTCAATATTATTCAACAAAGACGAGCTAGAAGAATTAAGGTCAGAAATACCCGAAGTAGGAAACGATATATACATAATTTTTGACACAAAAAACAATAAAGAATTAGAAGTGTACATACCAAAGCTGAAACCATACATGGATTCGTTGGTGGCGACGGCACTGAAGAAAAATTAAGCCAAAGAGAGAATCAATCCTTCTAAACCAGCTCTTAGATGACTTAAAGAAATCCTATCATGCGTAGAAGTATAATACCCTCTGAGTTTTTCCATAGAGTAAATAGCGTTCGCCAAGAATTCTCCTGCAGCCATATATCTTTGTGGTTTGTCATAAACATAACAAAAATTGGAAACTGCTTTGATAACATCAGACTTTGCCTTGTAAAAAGTGAATTCATCTATTTCTGGCAATTTATGAACATTGGAGAATTCAGAATGATATTCTAATAGAAGAGTATCTCTAATCACATCGCCCTCCATACTTTTAGGAGGACTAACTGATTGTTCAATTTGCTTAGAGCACTCAAAACAAGGAGGTACAGGAGAATGCTGTTGATTGTCAATTTTCGTGATGTATTTTCCCACAATCCAATTGAATTGATGACCATCAATGTTAACAACTCTTGGCAGATTTCCCAATCCAGTAAACAAGATATCCATGTTATCTTCAATCATTTCTAAGTAAGGCAACAAACCAGAATTAGAATTCTGAGCCTTCTTGCGAACACCCTCAATTTTTTGTTTCAATTGCGAATAATAATATTGGTCAGATTCAGAATCATATATGGGATTAGATACATGTATTCTGGCCATGAAACGAGAAATCTTTGTTTGAGTGTTAACATCATACCGTGTTTTCAAAAGGTTATAAAGAGCTTTTCCAGCAGCAATTTCCATCATCCCCAAGAACCCTAAATTATAAGGCAAAATTCTGGGAGGTTTTATGATTCGGAACTCTTTATCAGTATTTATACCATCAAAATTCGTTTTTAAATCGGAGTCAAAATTTTGTTCGTCTTCCAAAAAAACTCTATCTTGGCTTTTCCTAAAAATAAATGCTCCTCCAGAATACTTAGTATCATTCATGGTAAGAATTTCATGATCACCAATTCTTTCAAATTTTTTTGACATTGACAAGAGTTTCAAAGCTTGCACATCTAATTCTTCTGTCGCATCAATACCTTCTAAGAACATAGCTTCAGCAACGTTGGCATCCATTGCAAGATCAGAATTTTTCTCTGCTTCCAAAGTAAATTTATGAATTACTTCGATCGCTTTTTTTCGTTCGCCAATCTTTAAGAGTTGAGATGCTAAACCATAGTAATCTGGAAATGAAAGTGGATCTTCTTGAATATTCTTGTCATGTTTGTAAATCTCTCCTTTAATAGTGGTTGCAAATACATAGGGTTCAAGACAAAATAAGTGATTCAAAGCACTTTTTTCAC
Organism: Candidatus Woesearchaeota archaeon; assembly: GCA_016784125.1. Lineage (GTDB taxonomy): Archaea > Nanobdellota > Nanobdellia > Woesearchaeales. The sequence goes on along the minus strand of JADHVI010000003.1, from coordinate 6,181 downwards.
GAGCCATTTTCAAAGCATCTAGAGCATCATATTTTTCCCCTCTAGAAAAACAGATACGAGCATATTCATAAACAAAAAAATCAATTGGACTTTTATCAGCAATTTCCTTTAGCGATGATAGGTCTGCATTTTCAACATCTTCACTAAGCTTTTTGAACTTCTTGTAATCAGACCAAAATTTTCTATTTGAAGAATGAATATATACACCCCAAGTCCCAACACCTACTTTTGCGATTAAATAAGATCCTGCTAAAATCACAGTATCAAGAGATAAGAATGCTTCAATGTTGTCCATCCAATGATACACACGCTCAATTCCATCTTGAACAACGCGCCTTGCCAGTGATAGCGATGTCAAGCCAAGAGACAACGCCACAGCAGTTTTTTTTGGATTTTCAAGGAAGGAGTCCAATGTTCTTGTGAAAAAATTGCGAACTTTTTTCTTCACAAAATCTGTTTTTTTGAGTTTACTCTTGATATCATAATATTTGAGATCATACTTTTTCAACGTTGTATCATAAGAATAAGATTTAAATCGGTCATACGCAATGCCTGGCAGCACAACTGCTGATGCGAGAAGCGTACTAACTATTCCACTTAAACCCTCTGTTCTCGGAAAATTAGCATCAACTAAAGCCCCCAAACCAACTAAGAATGAACAAGAAAGCGAAGCTGTCGTAAATGCAGCAATTTTAGGATAATTAGTAGTCCAATCTCTCCAAGATTCAGCAATTCTTTCTAAACCCCCCATGAAATATAGGAATATATCTAGATATTAATATTTTACTTCAAATGTTCATGTTTGTGCAAGAAAAAGATTCCTATAGAACATGACATTGCGATTAAGCCAAGGTATATCAAACTGTCATTGAAGCTTCTTGCAGGTGATTCAATATGAGGTCTTGCGCTTTCACAGATATTTTCTTCTGCACAGTTTGGTGGGAAACAGCAGCTTTGGGATATGATATTTCCAGTTACACCTGATCCTATAAAGTATGTTCCTGCCAATACTAGCACAACAGTCATCCATAAGAGTTTTTGCTCCATGATGAACTCTTGAGTTCCATAGCTTAAAAAGCTTACTAATTCATGCAGTACAACCCTTGAAACCCTTGAATTCTAAAGGCTGAAACCTAAGAATTCTTAAAGTAGAGGGCTTGAAACGCCAGAATTCAACCGAAAGTTTTTTAAAGAAATCCAAACCAATTATTAGAGGATTCTCACATCCATTTTTAGAGGGGCAGAGATACGAAATGACAGACAATTACGACTCAAAAAAAATTACAGTTCTAGAAGGCCTTGAAGCTGTTAAGAAAAGACCAGGAATGTATATAGGAAGTACTGGCGAGCGAGGCCTACATCATTTGGTTTACGAAGTTGTAGATAATGCAATTGACGAAGCAATGATTGGTGAGTGTGATAGAATAACAGTGACCATCCACAAGGACAATGCTGTAACAGTCACAGATAATGGACGAGGAATACCAACTGACAAACATGCAAAATACAAAATTAGCGGCGTAGAATTAATCATGACTAAACTACACGCAGGCGGAAAATTCGACAAAAAAACATATCAAGTTTCAGGAGGATTGCACGGAGTAGGAGTCTCAGTTGTAAACGCATTATCAGAATACTTAGATGTCACAGTTCATAAGAACGGAAAAAAATACTTTCAAAGATTTGAAAATGGGTTTCCAATTGGCAAACTAGAAGAAAAAGGAACAACTGATTTGAGGGGAACAACAGTTAAATTTAAACCAAACAAAGACATATTTGATACAACAGAATTTGATTATGACACCTTGCTTAACAGATTAAGAGAACTAGCATTTCTAAATAAAGGATCAAAAATAATCTTAGAAGATGAAAGAAATGATGTGAAGAGTAAAGAATTCCATTACGAAGGTGGAATCATGAGCTTTGTGAAGTTTCTAAACAAGAACAAGGAAGAGATTCACATGCCAATCTATTTGCATAAAACAAAGGGAGACACAGAACTAGAAGTCGCAATGCAATACACAACCGCATACGCAGAAAACGTTTTCTCATTTGTAAACAATATTAATACACATGAAGGTGGAACACATCTCATAGGTTTCAAAACAGCACTAACAAGATGCTTGAACAACTACGCTGAGAAAGAAGGAATACTAAAAGACAGCAAGCTATCAAGCGACGATGCAAGAGAAGGATTAACAGCGATTATTTCTGTTAAGATACCCGAACCACAATTTGAAGGACAGACAAAAACAAAATTAGGAAACAGTGAAATAAAAGGAATAGTAGATAGCTTGGTAACAAATGGCCTAAACACATTCCTAGCAGAAAATCCTAAGATTGCAAAAAACATAATCATGAAAGCTGTGAGTGCTGCAAAGGCACGAGAAGCAGCCAGAAAAGCCAGAGAGTTAGTAAGAAGGAAGAGTGTATTGGAATCAACAACTCTGCCTGGAAAGCTAGCAGATTGCTCAGAAAAAGATCCAAGTAAATGTGAGATTTATTTAGTAGAAGGAGATTCGGCAGGTGGAAGCGCAAAACAAGGAAGGAACAAAGAATTTCAAGCGATACTACCATTAAAAGGAAAAATCCTTAACGTCGAAAAAGCTAGAATTAACAAGATTATGAGCAGCCAAGAAATCATAACCATAATTACAGCACTTGGAACAAGCATCGCAGAAGAATTTGATATTAACAAAGCGCGTTATCATAAAATAATAATTATGACAGACGCAGATGTAGATGGAAATCATATAGCAACACTCATACTAACATTTTTCTTTAGACAAATGAGAGAACTAATTGAACAAGGATATATATACTTAGCACAACCACCTCTCTACTTAGTAAAGAAAGGTAAAGAAAAGCATTACGCCCAAACAGAAGAAGAAAAAGATGATTGGCTAAAAAAACTTGGCCAAGGAGCATCAACCCAACGATATAAAGGATTAGGAGAAATGAACCCTGATCAACTATGGGAAACTACTATGAATCCAGAAAAAAGAACATTGAAACAGATAAAAATTGAAGATGCAATTGAAGCAGATCGTATGTTTGTCGTATTGATGGGTGAAGAAGTAGAACCAAGAAGAGCCTTTATTGAGAAACATGCAAAAAAAGTATTGGACTTAGATGTTTAAGATTAACCCTTCCAATGAGTGATTTTTCTATAATATAAGAAAGTAACATTTATAAACCCTTCAATTTTTCTGCGACTACATGGCAAAAAAGCAAACTTCAACGAAGAAAATCAAGAAGAAGAAGTGGTATCCTGTCATAGGTCCGAAAATATTCGGTAGCAGAGTTCTAGGAGAAAGCTTATTGGCAGACCCTAGCGTCATGAAAGGCAGATATATGACTATGAATCTTTCTAATGTAATTGGTGATCCTAGAAAGCAAAACACAAATGTCCAATTCAAAATTAAAGACGTCAGAGAAGGACAAGGAATCACAGAAATCACAAAATACGAATTAATACCATCATTCATGAAAAGACTTGTTAGAAGAGGAAGAAACAAAATTGACGATTCATTCATCGTAAAGAGTGCTGACGGTAAAAGATTAAGAGTCAAAATCATCGTCATCACAAATAGTTACGCTTTCAAATCAATCGAAACCAAGTTAAGATTAAACATCAGGAAAATTCTGAAAGAAACTCTTAACAAGAACACATTCGAAAAAACAATTGAAGATCTTCTAAGAATTTCCTTGCAAAAGGATATGAAGAGTAAACTTGCTAAAATCTTTCCAGTTAGAGTCTTTGAAATCAGAGTTTTGAAGATCGAGAAGAGAAAGAGAGATTTTGAGGAAGAAGTAGAAGTCGTGCCTGAAGCAGAGGTTGAAAAGATCAAAGCTAATGAGACAACACCTACGGAAGGTGGCGAAGCAGAAGCTACTGAAGAAAAAAAAGAAATCTCAGAAACAAAAGTTTCTGATGATGCTCAGAAACCAAAGGTTTCAGACACTCCTAAAGTCGAAGAGAAAAAGGAAGAAGTTAAGGTTGAAGAAAAGAAAGAAGAAGTAAAAACTGAAACATCTAAACCTGTAGAGAAGAAGACTGAAAAGAAAGCAGTAAAAAAAGTTGCACCTAAAAAAGAGACTAAAAAAACACCTGTAAAGAAGACTTCTAAAAAATAATTTTTCTTTCAAAAAATTTATATACCTTCTAATCATTTTATAATAAAAAGGAGATTAACATGAAAAAAACAATTATAGCAATTATTCTAGTAATAATGATGTCAGCAATGGTATCAGCTGAAAAGGGAGTTGCAACATTACAGATGTCTACTGACCAACCATTTCAGCAAACAGTTAATGATCCTGGTTTTTTCGCTTCATTAGGAAATTACTTAATGGGTATAGATGACAACGATGCTTTGAAAGTTTATGAAATAGGTTTGAGTATTCACCCGCGAAGTTCTGATATAATGAACAATCTCGGCGTATACTATACAACCAAAGAAGATTATGATAAAGCAATCGAATACTATCAAATGGCCTTAGCTGAAAATCCAGATTACACTATTGCTATGAGTAATTTGGCAATTGTGTATCACAAAACAGAACAATACGACGAAGCCATTGAACAACTAAGAGAACTTGTGAATGCAGAACCAAATAATCCTTCGTACAACTACGATTTAGCAATCAATATTGCAACTAATATCAGATATAACTACGTTGGGGATATTGATGAATCAATAGCTTACTTTGAAGCTGCAGAAAATCTGGAATCTGACTATGTGCGCGCAACTGAAAACATTGAAGTCCTGCATGCTGTGAAAGCTTTGTCCTAAAAATTTATATATAATCTTTATTTTTCTTTCTTCATGTATAACTTTGATTTAAAACCTGCAATAAAAGAGATTAAGGAGTCAAAAGCAAAAAAAGTATTATTGCATTTACCAGATGGTTTGAAACCAAGAGCTAAAGATATTCAAGAAGAATTAGAGAGAAAAACCAAAGCAAAGATATTTATCTGGGCTGGTTCATGTTATGGCTCGTGTGATTTACCAGTAGAATCTAAAAACTTAGGCATTGACTTAATATTGCACTTTGGACATACAAAATGGAGCACGACATAGAAAAATTAAAACCCAGTATCAAAGAAGCAGCAAAACGAATACAGAAAGCTGTTGAAGATAGAGCTTTGATTATCATTCGACATCACGCTGACTGTGATGGTTACTGTGGAGCATTAGCTATTGAAGAAGTTATTCATCCAATTATTAAGAATGAAAACAGTAAGCCCTGGCAAAAATACAAACGCTTGCCTATGAGGACTCCTTTCTATGATTATCCAGATGCCTTAAGAGATCTTTCTTTCTTTAAAGATAATTTAGAGTATGATAAGAAACCATTGCTTGTTATTATTGATAATGGGAGTGGTGAAGAAGACTTGCTTGCTTTGAAGCGTATAAAGATGTATAATATTTCTATAATAATTTTAGATCATCATGTTTTCTCAAAAGAGGTTGATCAAATAGTTGACATACATTTGAACCCTAGAAAATCCGGTGCAACAGGTGATATCACGAGCGGAATGCTTGGTTTTGAGGTTGCCAACATACTTGGAAAGGCCAATCCTTTGTATGCAGCTTTGTCTGGAGTGTCTGATAAAAGTTCAGATAAGATTTTGAAACCATACATGAGTCTTGTTCCTAAGAGGCCATTCTTAGAGAAACTCGCTAAATGCGTTGATTTCGAAGCTTACAATATGCGTTTCATGGAGTCAGATTTAATTTATGATTTATTCAATGACAATCAAAAAAAGATTATGAATATCTTGTTGCCAGAAATAGATAAGAGGGAAGAAGCGTATAAAAAAGTCATTCAGAAATTTTTGAAGAAAGAAGCTGCAGGAAAAATAAAATTATTCTCATTTGATATTGGTTCAAATAGTATAATGGGTGAATACCCTACAGCTGGCAAGCTAGTTGGCATTGCACATAGAATGAATACAGGATCTAGAATCACAATTGGACATACAGATAACTTTATGTCCTTCAGAGTTGAGAACTTAGATTTTTCTATCACTGAAATTTTAAAGACCTTGAAACAAAAAATACCCTTTGGAAAGATTGGTGGTGGAGGCCATGACTATGCCGGAACCATTAAATTTGTTCCTGGTGTTAAAGAAAAAGTTTTGAAAGAATTAGTTTCTTATTTAAAAAAAATAAAA
>JADHVI010000017.1 GCA_016784125.1 Candidatus Woesearchaeota archaeon | reverse complement strand
CGTTTAATGTTTTCAATTATGAACTCTTGTGTATCAAGACCTTTTTTTAAGTGATAATAAATGACTCTTTGACTAACTCCAGAAAATAAATCTAAGTATATTTTATGGATCTCGTAGCCATAGCCTTTCTTCATATGAAAAAGAATGTCTATAATGTTTTGTCTTATGGCGCTTTTGACTGGTCTGCCTCTCATAATAAGAATTATTAAAAAACATATTTAAATGTTTACTTTGCATAGCATTCATTGCAAAGCGTTCCTTCTAAACTATACACAGAATTCCTTATTTGTTGAGCGGTTGCATATTTAAGAGTTTCAAAAGATCGAAGTCCAAGAGTTTTTTTAATTTGAGCTACAGTTCGTCCTGATCCAACTAGTTCTTCGTGTGTTTTCATATTAATTGCGTGATTACAAGGATGTCTGATTGGAGGAAATGTTGAGAAAAAATGCACTTCTTTTGCTCCAAGATCCCTTAAGTATTTTATGTCTAGTTTAGAAGTTGTTCCTCTAACAATAGAATCATCAACTAAGAAAATAATTTTTCCTTCTACTTTTTCTTTGAAAATATAGTGATTTGCAGCTGTTTCAGTTTCTCTATGCTCTTGAGTTGGTTGCATGAATATTCTTGCTGAATCAGGATGTTTCTCTATTGCAGGAGAGTACGTTGCGCCTGATAATCTTGCTAATTCAATAGCTGCAGTAATTGCAGTTCTTGGAATTGGAACAACAATTGTTTCTTCTTCTAAACTTTTTATTCTATCATAAGTTTTTGATTCTTTAAATTCGTTCCACATTTGTTCAATTATTAATTCTCGAGATTTAAGAACCCTTGTTCCGTGTATAAATGATGGTGCTCTTTGAAAATAAGCAATTTCAAATGGGCATGGAGTTGGTTTAGGTTGTGTTAGCTGTTGTCTTGTAACTTCAAAATCTTTGCTTATGAACATTGCTTCTCCTGGTTTAATTTCATCATATAGTTTTTTCCCGTTGCAATATGTGCCTTCAGATGTGCCTTTAAAAAGCATTTTATCTAATGCAACTGTTTCAGATGCAAATGCAAAATCTGTTATGTCAGTATTTTTATTTCTTCTTACGCCAAAAAATAAAGGTCTTCTACCTTCAGGGTCTCTAAATGCAACCAATCCAACATTATTAATTATTGCAATTCCACTATATGTTCCTTTTACTTCTTGCATTGTTGCTTTCATAGCTTCTAAAACCCTTACTTCTTTAGCTACATTTATAGAATACATTTCAAATTTATCTGCAAAAACCATTAGTAATGCTTCAAGATCATTATGAGTTGATTGTGAAATTCCCTGGTTTAGATAATAGTTCATTATCTCATTAAAATTATGTATGTCCCCATTATGAACCATTGCAATCATGCTGTGTGTTCCTGTTGCTAAAGGTTGTATGCTTGCTTTATCTCTATTTTCCATATCCTTTTTAGAATTAATTTCTGTTTCGTCTGGTATAGTATATCCCGCAGTTGGATATCTAACTTGACCAACACCCATAAATCCAACTAATTTTTCTAGTGGGGAATTTTGATAATTATTTTCTGCAAATACTTCTTTTACTTTACCTAAACCTTTTACAATTGTTAGGGGATCAACCACTCCATATCCTGTTCTTTCAACAATTCTTCTTTGTCTTCTATAAGTATATCCACTCATATCAAGTTTTTTAATAGTTGCTGCACCTGCAGAGAAATCACCTCTGTTTTGTTGTTGAAATAATCCGTGGGCTATTAGTGCTCCTAAATCATCTCTATTATGTTTAGAAATTATCCCAATTACTCCACACATTATATTAGTAAATACAAATCTTATTTAAACCTTACTCTGAAGTAGTTATTAGACAACATTTTAAAACTGAATTCGATTTTATAATTTTATGTACTTATACTTGTTAAGCAAAGCAAATTTAAAGTTAAGCATCGCAGAAGTTATGGCTTTATCTAAAAATAAAGAATTTGAGGTTATTGAAAACGGTTTATTACTAAATGAGTTAGTTGATTACACAAAATTAGCTTATACAAAGAAGGTTTTCAGAGTGTTATTTGTTTCCAATGAGAAAAAATTACTTGAGGATATGAAAAAATTTAATTTTAATGATTTCTACAATGAAGATTTTAAGTTGGAACTGGTAAATAGTAAAAATCATGATTTGAAAACACTGGCCGATATAATTTGGGGTAAACTAGAAAATCCTAAAGTAAATCTGAAAGAACCAAAAACTTTCTTTGAAATACTTTTCTTTAAGAAAACATTTTGTTGTTTGAAGTTGTGGGAGAATAATGATAAATTTGAAGAAAGAAAGGCGCATCTTAGACCATATAATCATCCAACTTCTTTAGATCCAAGATTGGCGAGGTGTTTAGTTAACTTGGTCGACAGCAAAGAAGTGATGGATCCATTCTGTGGATCTGGTGGTTTGCTAATAGAAGCAGCTTTAATTGGTTGCAAAATCACTGGTTATGATATTGATCAAATAATGTTAAAACGATGCGACCAAAACTTAAAACATTACAAAATCAAGAATTTTACTCTGGAAAAAAGAGATGCTTTGAAATTAAACAAGAAGACAGAATCTATTGTAACCGATTTACCTTATGGTAAAAATTCAAAAGTCAATGATTTGGAGCAAACATTTGTTTGTTTCTTGAAAAATAGTTATGGTTTTACAAATAAACTCGTAATTGTTTTCCCTGACTTTGTAGAATCCAAGCATATCATAAAGAAGTCTGGCTGGAAAATAAAATTAGAATTAAAATATTATATACACAAAAGTTTAACTAAAGAAATATTCTTATTATTTAAAGATACTTAAGAAGTTCTTAGCTGTTCTCAAAGCAATAGTTGCTTCTTCTATTTCTATATCTTCTTGTGATTCAACTTTCTGTCTGATATCATGAATTTTATTAATTTCTTCAACAAATGGTACTCTCATAACTGTCTTTAAGCCTTTGATTGCATCTTCAAATGATTCTGCTTCTTTGCCGATGGTCTCTAAATGCTTTTTCTTAAGTGTGTCGTAAATTGCTTCATCGCTCAGAACAGCCATCTCTTTTATCAAACCTAAAGCTTTTTCCATTGGATCAACTTTTAGTATTGATTCTTCTGTTGTTTGTAGTATTGGTTCAGAAGTATTTTCTTCTATGGCTGGTTCTTCAACACTTTCTACTGCGGGTTTACTAACAACCTCATTATCTTTTGCTTTTTCTGACTCTTCAAATGCTGAGAATATGAAATCATCACTTTCTTCTGTTTCAATTTTAGCAGGTTCCTCTTCTATTATTGGCGCTGCTTCAGGAATATCATCAATAGATATGGGTTCTTCATCCATAGTCACTTCGTCAGTTATTGATTGCTCTTCAGGAATTGGAACTTCTTCAACTTCGTCATTTATTGGCTCTTCTTTCAGTACAGGCATTTCTTCTTCTGCTGTTTGTTCGTTAGGTACAGAAACATCATCAATCAGTTCATTTACTTCTTTGACTTCTAGTTCGATTGGAGGAATTGTTGGACCTATATCGCCATCTTTAACCCAATCAGAATCTTCTTTCTCAACTTCTTTTTCATAAGCTTCTATTTCGTCCAAAAACGCTACGTCATCATCGATGTTAACCATCTCAACTGGTTCATCACTATCAGTTGTTTTAGAAGTGTTTTCTATAGGTGGTTCTTCAGATATGGTTTCTTCCTCAACAGCATTTTTCTTCTTTCTAATAACTCTATTTGCAAATATTAAGTATATTTTACTTTTAGCTATGCTCAAAAATACTTTAACAGGTTTCTCAAGAAAACCTTCAACTTTTTTTGTAATCCGAGCTAATTCTTCAGCGTCTTTATCATTAACTTTTTGTTTTTCACCTTCAACTTTCAAAGCTTTTTTGACTAAATTATTATCTCTCATATCTCGAATATATTGGTATTCTTGAAAATTGATCTTAGTATTTTTAATGTTAAGAGTTCCCTTATCAAATATTACAACATCTTTTTCGAATTCTTCTTGGTAATCTTGGTATCCTATGAATGTTTGGACAACTATGTTTTCTTCGTCTGTATATGCTTGGGCCGAAATATTGCTCTCAACCATTCTTTGAACAATAACAGCCATCTTTTCCCTTGTTTGGAAATCATTATCCTTTCTATATTTCAATGCTCTTGGAGAGTATAAGCTTAACCAGCAACTCTTCAAAGTATTCATCAAAGATTTTTTACCTCGAATATTGTAAAAAATGTTTTCGTTATTCTCAGAATCATCAACATAATTTGGACTTCCAATTATAGTCAAGTAAGGTTTGTCAATAGTAGTTACTAATTTAGCGATGTCAATATGATCAATGTCAATGGCCAGAGTTTCATAAGCTTCCATTAACTCGTTTTCTTCTACTTCAGAAAATTCGAATTTTGAGAATAATTCTTTTATTTCACGAAAAGTATCTTGTATGCTATTATCATCTGAATAATTAATTTTGCTCAAAATTTTATCAATGTGAGCTCGCATGCCATTGTTTTCAATAAAATTATCAAATAATGTGTTTTTAATTACAAAGCAAATTGGGATGTTAATTTTTTTACTATATAGCTCGGATAAATCAACGGCTTTAAATCCGACTTCGTCTGAGTCAGACCTATTTATCCTATTAAGAGTTAAAATGTTATCCATCGCTAACCTCTGTCTAATACACGAGAATAATTGTGTTTCAAATTATATAAACTTTGTGCTTTTAAGAGGATTTACTCTAGAAACTTCTTAGCTCTCAAAAATCGTTTTTTTACTTTTGGATCCAAAAGTTCATTCCAAGAACTTTTTGGCTTCATCCACTGTTTTGTTATGGAACACAATTGCTTGCATGGCTTTGGTTAAACTAAAAGGTTTGTTGTGTTGCCAAATATTTCTTCCAACAGCGAATCCTGCAGCACCTGTTTGCATTGCTTCTGCAACTTTATGTAGAAAATTATTTTCCGTTGCTTTAATACCGCCAGAAATAACCACTTTTGTCTTACCGGCGTTCTTAACAACCCATTTGAAACCCTCTAAATCTCCATTGTATGGAATCTTTACAATGTCTGCGCCTAATTCTGCAGCCAATCTTGCACAATACGCTAGAAGTTGTGAATCTCCACTATTCTGAACATATTTACCTCTAGGATACATCCAAACAATTGCTGGTAAACCATAGTCATGAGCTTTCTCAACGATTTTGCTAAACTCAACCATCATATCTTCTTGATAATCACTACCAGGATATATAGTGTACCCAACCGCTGATGCGCCTAACTTCATGGCTCTTTCAACACTGCAAAATTGTCTTGAAATAGGTTCATTTTTGGTTATGGTTGTATGTCCATTAAGTTTAACAATTAACGGGATATCTTTATAGTAGTCTTGATAATATTTTTCAGCTAACCCATGTTGTAAAATGATTCCATTGTAATGTCCCTCGAGCGCGATATCCATTATGTAATTTGGATCACAGTTTTTTAGGTTGAAATCTACCGGTCCATGTTCCATGCCTTGATCATAAGCTAGGAAAATTGCTTTCCCATTCGTGAGAAGTTTCTTTATTTGAATACTCATTTGCCCACCCCTTTAGTTGTGTATAAATATTGATTATATATAAACTTTTTTATACTTTTGTCTTCTTAATAGGTCTTTTATCTGCCTTTAGTTTTTTCAAAAGATTATTTTTTGTTAACAGTATTTCTTTAGCTCCATAGTTCTGAATAACAGATTCTGCATTTATAACACCTGATTTAAGACAATCTTCCACGCTTTTACCCATAATTCTGGTGGCGATGAATGCTGATCCAAAAGCGTCTCCAGCACCAGTGGTTTCTTTGACTTTCAACTTCTTTGTTGGTTTAATATGATATTGTTTTTTCCCATTATAGTAATATGCACCTTTTTTACCATTCGTAATTATTATGGCTTCCATATTGGGAAGTTTCAATCTTTTTGCTAAGTCAGATATTTCTCCGATTCCTGCGATGTATTCTGCTTCTTCTTTGTTCAAAATTAAAATACTGGTGTTCTCCAATATTTTTTTCAAATTCGAAAATCCTTTTTTTGCCATATAAGAAGAAGGATTGAACGCAATTTTGATACCTTTCTTGGAAGCATACTCTGCAAGTTTCTTCATGGTTTCAAAACTTTGCCCCATCATACTGGCAAAATAAAACCATTTTGTGTTTAGCTTGTTAAGTTTAATCTCTTTGAAAGTCAAAAAATTATTACAGCCTTTGTAATGAAGAATAGTTCTATCTTCTTCTATGGAATCCAAAATTACTGAATAACCAGAAATGTCTCCAAGTGTTCCTAGAAAGTCAACTTTTTCTTCTTTTAAGAGTTTGAAAATCTTCAAGCCATTTTCATCTTTCCCAATTTTACCTAGATAACCTGTTTTTAAGCCAAGTCTTGAGAATGCAACACCAGTGTTTGTTCCTCCTCCACCTATCTTAAATTCTAAATCAGTAATGAGAATTTTTGTTCCGAGAGGATATGCAATTAATTCTTCGACAGAATTTTTAGTCTTGATTTCTATTAATTCTGAATCTGTCTTTGCGAAAACATCGACTGTGTTAGAACCAATAGTTATGACATCATACAAATTTCCCCACCTCTATTAGAATAAGTTAGTGTTGTACTATAAAAATTTAACGGGTGATATTAGCCTATACTATCTAGAATTTTATGAGCGTTATTTGTGTTTTCAAGTTTTTTTATTTGTTCCCAGTCCTTTCCGAACTCGATCATCAGCCTGGTTTTCAAGTATTCTGCTTCTTTATTGCTAACTCTAGCAATTCTATCGACTTCTATTAGTCCATAAGGATAACCTAAAAATATGGGGTCGTTGCTATTAGCTGCTAGTTGTGATAGAAGCTCTTCAAACTCTTTTTTATGAACAGCTATTTTGAAAATATAATTACTTTGTTCATTGAGTTTTGCAAACACAATGTCTGCTAAAAATTCATCACTTTCAATTTTTGCAATGGGGTGATAGAACCACTTACCAGCTTTCATGTTGAACAAAATGTTTGACACCTGTTCCCCAGAAGTTGTTATTAATGAATTTGTTTTGCTAATGCTCGCGACAAACACATTTTTTGCAAACAAAGTTTCTAAGAACTGTTTTTCTTGACTAAACTTTTCTTCTAGTGAACCATCTATGATAATAAAATCACTTTTCTCAGCAATTTCTGAAGCGAGTTTGAGCTCTTCGATTCTTCTAATAAAATCTCCTATTCTAGAAATTTTAGCGACACTCTTACCGTCTTTTAATGATTCATCATTCAAACTAAAAGCGATTGTTTCATTGCTTGGAAGAATTTTAGCTTTGTAACTATTTTCAACAAAACTGATTAAGATATAAAACTCTCTTTTTTCTAAGAAAACTTTTTTATTTCCCTTATATCCAACAGCTGCCACTCTTATGAATTGCAAAGAGATATTATTGGCTGAAATCAATTCAGAATTGCCTCCGTCGACAAAGCAGAGAGTTTTATCTTCTTTTAAATCTTTTATATTATGAAAATTGTTCTCTGAAATTTTTATTGCTTCAAAGCCCTTCTTAGTAAATAAAGGAGTTTGCTCTGAAGTTTTATTTCCAATAATTTTTCTTAATTCTTCAACTAACTCTTTCATAAAAGTAAAGAAGATGTGTGTTTATAAAAATATTTAGGATGGCACGCCTTTCTCGGCTCTGAAAGTTCTTGGAGTCTTGACAGGCGTCTTTAACTTCAAGTAATGTTTTAGTTCTCTATTAAGATCATAACTCATATTATATAATTCTTTTTTATGTGCTTCCCAATATTTTTTGTATATTCTATCTCTGAAGAATTTATCAAAATGTTTAAGAAAAGGATGTTTTTGCCATTTATTCATATAATCCAGTTGGATCCATGATTCAACTCTTAAAATCACATCTCCTGCCCAAGTGCTATACTTGGTTCCATTCATCACAACTTCTGATTTTCTCATAACCAATGTTAAGAAATCAAGTTTCATCATGTAACGCATGTATTGGCTGCCATTTGGAACGTATGCAACTCTCCACCAAATTCTATGTTCTCTAACACCACTTGGAGGAACTGTTCGATCAAAGTATAAAAATTCCCAATTCTCACCGCCATCTTCTGGATCTCTCCATCCTTGCTCAAATAAGAATTCGTGAGCTAATTTATAGAAGTTTTTGAAGTGAAATGTTTCTTCAAACTCCAACTCCCATTTAGCCGCTAATATCTCTCTCTCATCCCCGGGTCTGAAAAATTTAGACATAATGAAACTCTACTTTATTGATATATAAATATTCCTATTCCATGTCTAGCATGACTACAAACGTTCGCCAGATAAAATAGAACAAAGAAACAGGTTTTGTTTTTAATACAACTTTTTTGTTTCTAATGGCTTTGAAAACTGACTTTATGTTTTTTTCAGAATCAATTAATGAATAAGTTGTGTTTAACTGAACTAAATAGTGTGAATCGGAGTTTCCGATTAAAGGTTTGGAAAACTTTTCTGCAACCTCTACGCTTTTTTTGTTGAAGTTTAACCAAGAAAGATAAAAATGTGCGTACTCAATACCGTCAAATAAATCAATGTGTTCAATCAGTTTTTTATCCAAGCAGTTCTTTCGTTTGAAAAAAGGGTGAGGTGCAATTACTAGGATGTCATGCTTCTTTTTTAATTCCTTAAGATCTGCAAAACTTTTTAATTTTTTTATCTGTTCAGCAGTTATATTATACAATAAAACTTCTTTACCTTCAATATGTTTTTCAATGCCAGGAATAAGAAGAATGCCTTTTTTCTTAGCATAATCTGCTAACTCTTCAGTATAAGATGTTTGATCATGAAAAGTAAACGCTAAAACCTCAAAGCCAAGTGACGCGGCTCTGTCAATTAAATCTTTAGAACTATATTTTATGTTATGACATTTATCCTCTCCAGCATGTAAATGTAAATCTGCTTTTAACATGAAGATTTGTTTTGGTTAGATGTTTAAAAAGTTTATTTAAAAAATTTAAATTAAGAAAGAAAAATTATTGTGTTTTTTGACTGGTTTTTCTATAAATAGTTAAACCTATGAATATTAGGATAGCCATATATATTAGCCAAGTTATGTCGCCAAGGAGTGATTCCAATATATGAATAGGTCCTTCAATCATATCAATATATGGAATTCCTATCGTGCTTAAATAACCAATAATTGGAACCAAAGCCGTAACAACTATTAGCAATTTCACGAACGCAATGAGTGGATCCGAAATTTCTTTTACACCTGCGAATCTTTCAAGCAATTTTTTAACAATAGGCAGTAGTTTAGTAATAACCAAGTATGCAAACAAAGTAACCAGAATAATTCCTATTACGCCTTCAACAATACCCATAGTGGACATTTTATCACCTCTATTATTAGATTAATTATTATTTATCTTTATTAATTTTTTTATTAGATATTTAATCCAACCAAGTATTTGGTTTTTTCATCTTGTCTGGTAAATAATTAGAAGCAACAAAGTTTAATCCATGCTTTGCAAGTGCTTGCTGCTCAGCTCTAACTTTCATCTGCATCAATTGTCTAAGTGCTCGTTCCCATTTCTTATGATGCTTGACAAATGGATCATTCTTAATACCGTCCTTAATTCGTTTGATGTCAACATCTTTTAATGGATGCGTTGGAAGTTTATAATCAATAATATCTTGGGGTGTGATGCCAATAAACTTTGCTTTTGGAACGCAGAAATATTTGTTAATATGTGCGGCGTTTCCACTACCAACCTTAAGTGTTCGGTAGATATTCAAAAATCCATATGGGTCGCCGTCAGTGAAAACATACACGGGCAGATTCATATCATCACTTAATCTACGAATGAATCTTCTACAAGCCCTTGTAGGAACTCCACCCATACTTATCAAAATACAATCAGATTTCTTCCAATAATTGTGTTTTACTAATCTTTGAAACATACCAGCTGTTTCAATTGCTAAGATAAACTGTGCATTGGTCTCAAACTTTAATTCTTCAACACTTGATGGAATAGAATACGCGCCACTTCCAAACTTTGTGCAATCAATTCTAATTTCTTTTCCTGTGTCAGGATTCTTGTCTATAACAATTAGTTTTCCAGCAATATCTCCACCTTTTTCCTCAGGTGTAAATCCGAGCTGTTCCCTATTAACTTGAAACATCGCTTCAACATCATCCATTACAGTATCAGATTCTGCTTGTTCCTTGAACCGAGCTTCAGCCCAGTTTTTGCTAACATAGTATGCTTCTCTTTTTGTAGCAATATCCTCTGTTTCAATCAATTCTTTTGATAGAGCCATCATCTTAAGTGTTTGAGCAAAGGTCTTTACAGTGTTTGCGGAAAGAGTTCTCGATTTCATACTGCCATTTAACTCAAAGAATCCATCGCTGGAGTCATAACGAACATTGCTTAGAGATCTAATAGGTGATTTTAGAACTGGTTTGTTCTTACGCTTGATATTATCAAAAATATCCTTAGCTTCATTCACTATCTTCTTTAGTACTTCGTTCATCTTCTTCTTCTTTTTTCTCTTCTTTACCTATATTCGCAAATTCTTCATTGTATTCGACATTCTTCTTCTCATCAAATTCCATATTCTCAAGTTCTCCTCTATTCTTTTCAAGTAATTCTTCAAGTAATTCAGTGATACTTTGCTCTTCAATGTCAGATATTTGTAGAATTTCTTTAAGAGCTTCTGAAACATGAGGAATATATTTCTCTATGTAACTCCTTTTTTTCAATTCATCTTTAACTCGTCTTTTTTTGGAAACATATTTTTGAAGGTTTCTTCCAACTTCTTGAAGAGCGAGTTTAATCTCTTTTACAATCTCTGGATAATGAGCCATTGCTTCTTTAGCTTCACTTGTAAAGGGAACCCACACTGATGCAATGTGAACCAATATTACGCAAGGTCCTTGTGGAATATTATTTCCAGATTGTTGTAACCCATAAGATCTCCAACTAGTTTTGCCGATTGATTCAGTTACAGCGCAAGCTCCTTGTTGATATAATAATGGAACTTTGTTCGCAAATCTCAGAATTTGTGCTGAACCCTCGGCTTTGAGTGTACCTCCATAAGCAAGTGCAGCTTCAATGATGAAAGGATTACCTCTATAAACTGCTGGTGGCCTTGTAACACTAGTGTAGAATTCTGCATTAACTTCTTTTTTCAAGCCTTTCTCCAATAGTTCTGCACCAATTGGGCTAATGCAATTTGATGGAGGCATCATGATTTTAGTGTTTCTAATACCTTCAATTAGTTTCTCAGCCATATCTCTTGAAATCTTTGCAGGTTTAGTTTTTGGAGGAATGAATGCTTTCTCTAATATTTCATCAGCTGTTTTACTACTTACTCTTGAAAATTCTGTTTGGAGAAACTGTTTTATATTCTTAGAAACAGTCCAACTAAGCATCTTAATCATTATTCCAAGTTCAACACCATAAGGATGTGGTTTAATCTCGTTTGGTTGTATGGGGATTTCTTCAGTTGCACGTGGAAAGATGATTTGTTCGCCCTTAGGATTAACATATATTATTGTGGCGTGAGGATTGATAATGGCCGTTTGTTTTAAGTATTCATCTACAGATTGTGAGCCTTTCAAATAGCTTCCTTCCAAATCAATCTCTATCTTTGTACCATGATCCTTGCTCCATTCTCGCTCTTCATCTCTAACAATTTCTGGTTTGTTCTTCTGAGTGTCAATTTTTAATTCATAATAATGAGCAGGATGACCGACACCAATCTTGCTTTTGATTAGAGCAGCTCTGCCAGTTGTTAATTGTCCATACATGACGCTGGCTGAAATACCAATACCTTGTTGACCACGGTTTTGTTTTAAACTATGAAACTTTGAACCGTAAAGTAGTTTAGCAAATATTTTAGGTATTTGGTTTTTAACAATACCCGGACCATTATCTTCAATAGAAATTCTAAAGCGATCATTACCCATATCTGTCATGACAATTTCCAAATCTGGTAAAATACTTGCTTCATCACAAGCATCCAATGAATTGTCAACAGCCTCTTTAACTGTTGTTAGAAGTGCCTTTCTTTTATTATCAAAACCAAGTAAATGTCTATTCTTTTCAAAGAATTCGGCTATAGAAATATCTCGTTGTTTCTTAGCTAATTCGTGAGCTTTAACAGGTTTTCTTTCAGTTGTATCTGGTAAAGAAGGTTCTTCTTTAGACTCGCTGAAAGAATCCAGACTCATAGTTGTCTCTGTCATACTTTTTTTGTCTTTGTAGATCTTTAATAAATATTTCTAATTTTATGAGTTCTTAGAAATATTTAAATATTGTCTTAATTAAAGATTCATAATGGCTTATTCAGAGTTGGTTTCTTATATTAGGGAACAACTTAATCAAGGAAGAGATCCAAGAGTTATAAGAACTTATCTCTTACAGCGAAATATGGATCCTCAGGCAGTTGATGCTGCCTTTGATGAGATATTTCGTTCGCAAGAACCAGCCAAAACATCAAATGCTCATAGTATCATATTAATTGGTGTTATTGTATTATTTATGGTAATTATTGGTGGGGGTTTAAGTATTTATTATAATATGGCTCCTGATAGTCCAAATCTTCCTGAGCCACAAGAGCCGTACACAGAGGACCCCATCCCAATTATTGACCCTGATCCAGAGCCCGATCCTGAACCCATACAAGAAATACCTTGTGATTTAAATAATCCTGAAGAAAAATATAAATGTTATATTGATTTATTTGAAGATGATGCAATACGATGTCATGAAATAAAAGATTTAGATGAACAAGAATTTTGTTATATAACACAGGACTTATATGTTTTGAACTACTAAAAACCAATCATGCGATCTTCTCTTTGTTTTCTTCGCTGTTTCTCAAGTCTTCTATAAACACCGGAATGAGTGGCGCCTTCAAGTAGCATTTCAATTGCATTTCTGGCCAATGTAACATTCTCAGCCAAACCAATTATGGAAATGGTTTTTCCGTAAACAGAAATGCTTGTTTCAGTAAGAGTTTCAATTATTTCTCGAGATTTACCTCTTTTACCAATGACTCTGCCTCTAACTCTTTCAAGATGTTTTTTCTTATCAGCAAATTCATTAAGAGGCAACATTTCAATTATGTAATCTTGTTTTAAAAGCATTTTAGCTGTTTCTGGACTAAAACCACGTGCAATAGCCAAAACAAGTTCTCTGACTTGATATAAATTTACTGCGTCATTACCTGTAATAGTTACAATGCCTTCTTTTGAGTCAATATCAATATGTGTTTTAGTGTATTCTTCCAACTCTTTTTTTGTAGTGCCATTTGTACCTATGAGAACTGCAATCCTTGCTTTAGGTATCTTTAGCTCGTGCATAAATTCTTCCATGGTAAATCAAGAACAAAGTGTGGTATAAAAACTTTATTGAACTCACTCCAATAATTTATCAACTATTTTCTTGTCTAAAAGTTTGTAAAAAAACTTTCTGATATTTTCAATATCCCTATAATATAATTCTTTGGCGTTAGGAGATTTTGTTAGAGTTGCTTGTGAGAAATCGATAAATACGGGTTCCTCGTTATGGTTTAAAATATTGAAATGTGATAAATCACCATGAACCAGGCCTACTGCCTTTAACTTCTTTACGTTCTCAATTATTTTTTTGAGAAATTCTTCAGGTGCTTTTGGATGAGCATCCTTTAACATATATGCAGGCCCTCCAATCATTTCCATTACTAAAATATTATTTTTGAAAGTTATAGGTGTTGGAACTCGAATAACTTCCCTGGCAATCATTAAGTTTTTGTATTCTCTTTGAACCCAAGAAAAAACAGTTTGTCTTCGCTGTTTGCTGACATTTAAATATCTTGGATCTGCTGCGATGTATTCATACATCTTATTGAAATTACAGTTCTCCAAACGATAAATCTTAACGATGACTTCATCCTCTTCTCTTGTGCTAGCAGAGAATACATTTGCTTCTTTACCGATAAAAATTGGTTCGAGCAATTCCTCAAAATGTTCCTCTGTGCTAAGCTTGAAAAGAGTTCTCATAGAGAATTCAGAGAACACATTCTTATACACTTTCCATTTATCTTTGGATTTTAACATAAAAATAATAAGAATAATAAATATAAAAAATTATTCTAAATCTTCGCCTGTGACAACTGTTAATCTTGTTGATTTGGCTTTTGACTCCATTGCTACCAAGAACTTAACATATGCTCTTTCTGCAATGCTGACCAAATCTTTGTCGATTATGCCATCAAGCACGACTGCATATATTCCAGATCTCAAGCTCTTGATAGTGCTTTGAAGCTCTGAAACAGGAACTTTTCCTAGAATATTCAAACTTTCATCAAGTACATAAGCTCCTCTGGTTCCGATTAAATCTTCAAGCATTTCACTAAAGTTTTTCTTTTCTTCAGTTTTCATCTTTTTAGCGCTTGAGTTTGAAGTAACAATTCTTTCACGAGGCTTATCGCGTGTATCATCCCTCTTTTGTTCAACTTTTCTTTCAGGAACAGAACGTCTGGGTGGTGAAGAGGAACTTGGACCTTCCATCTTTGCTTGTTCAGCAGTGATTCTTCCTCTTAAAGCCTTATGAATTTCTTTTTTTGTAATCTCTTCGACTTCTTTTCCATCGGGCGCTTTAGTTACGAAATCTAGTTCTGCAACACCTAATAGTTCTTTAATAATCAAATCTCCGCCTCGATCACCATCAACAAATGCGGTGATTGTCTTTTTCTTGCTTAAATCCACTATTGTATGAGGAACACTTGTTCCATTCAATGCAATAACGTTTTTGAAACCATGTTTCAGTAAGTTAAGAACATCTGCTCTTCCTTCAACAACGATTATTTCTTCGCTTTCGTCAATTGCTGGTCCTGCTGCAAGTCTTTCTTTTCCATATTCTTGGATTTCCATTACTCTTACAGAATATGCTACTTCATCTGCAAGTTCTTGGCTATCAGGAAGTACTGAGCCTGTTAGGGTCTTCAATAACTCTTTTGCTCTCTCAAGAACCTGTTTTCTCTTTGAAATTCTAATATCTTCAAGGCTATCAACTCTTGTTTTTGCATTACAAGGGCCAATTCTTTGGATTATTTCCAAAGCTGCAGCGACAATTGCGGTTTCTGCTTTGTCTAATGATGAAGGGACTATGATCTCTCCGGTTGTCTTTCCTGCCTTTGTTTCGGTGTTTACTTCGATTCTTCCTATTCTTCCAGACCTTTGGAGCTCTCTAAGTTCTAAATCTGCTCCAAGAAGACCCTCGGTTTGTCCAAAGATTGCTCCTATGACGTCTGGTTTGTCAACGACTCCTTCAATTTGAATCATTGCATGAATAATATATTTTGCTGATACTTGTGCTATTTTTGCCATTTTTATTCCTCCTTTTTTTCAGCAAATCACGAGAAGAAGTATGCTTTTGTTTTATACATTTTTAATGAATATGATACTTCTCTTAGAACGAGCTTACTAAAAACCCTAAAATTTCTCAAATGAATAAGTGAATAATAAACTTGTTCTATGTGATTTGATGATTGTTGATTATAATGTTAAAATGTTTGTTGCCCGAATCACTAACCCCCATGTTCATAGCTTGACACATCAGAAACGAAGTTTCTGTGTCCTCAAAAACGTAGCGAGTTTTTGTGGGTTTGTCGTGCTCGAATAGGTACTCTCGGTGTCGGGCTGAGTCGTGTAAACGTGTCTTTTTTTTCATCGTCGAACCCTAAGGTTCTGCTCGAAAAATGACTCATTTACACTATGCGAGGAAATGGTCCTCGCTTTATAAACATATCGAATTTTGCTATATTTACTATAATACGCAGCCAGTTAAAGCTGAAAGTTCTTCGAATGTTTTTTCACCTGTATGTAATTGCCCATCAATCATCCATGTTGGATAACCTTGTATACCTGCATCTACGCAAACTTGTGTTTGTACATTTGGATCGTTTTCTTCAGCACATTCCATATAGGTAATGTATTGCCATGCATCTCCAAAAGTGTTTTTTTGATTTTCGCAATGACTACACCAATAAGCACCATACATTTTAACACCTTTTTCGGTTAAGCATTGTGCAAATGTTGCTAATCCATCTCCATTGACAGTTGTTGGTGTTGTGGGTATATCTTCTTTGTCTGTACACATCTCTGCGTCAGGTGTTTCCAAACAGTTGGTTATTTCTACACTGTTTCTCAGCTGTTCCATATATAGTGTGAATACCTCTTTTTGTTTCTCGAATCCTAAGTTATCTTTAAGCTGGGATTTTATAACTTCAAATTCCAGTACTGACTCAGACGTTTTTTCAAGAGTTTGAATTAAATGGTATCCAAAAGTCGTTTTAGCTATATTTGATTCTCCAATAGCGTTACTGAATGAGGTATCTTTATACTCTTGTACAAAGTTTGAATCTCTTCCAAAAGCAGGATATTCTCCACAACTTTCCAAACTACCAGGATCATCTGAGTATTCTGTAACTAAATCACAGAAAACTGAGTTATTTGCATCAATTTGAGCTTTAATATCATTGATGAGTATTAATGCTTCTTCTTCGCTCATTTCACTAGTTGAAACCAAAATGTGTCTGGCTCTAACTTGTTCAGGAACAATGAAGAACGATGGGTTGTTGTTATAATAATCTGTGGCCTCTTCATCACTCACATCAACATTCGAAAATAGAGTGTTGTTTAAGAACACAGATATTTTAATTTGTGCTTCGAATTCTTCATATGTGAATCCCTGACTTTCAAGATTGGTTTTTAACTCATCCATTGTTAAATCATTGAGTGCGAGTACGGTGTTGATATCATTATCAACATTTGTGCCTGCGTTTTCAGCTTCCATCAACAACAATTTTTTGTCTATCAACTGTTTTAAAGTAGTTTTCGCGTCCATTACTACTTGAAGCTCTTGTGGTAATTGACTGATTTCACGTAATAATTCTTGTTCATAGACAGGTTCATTGTTTATGAATGCAACTGTCTTGCCGCTGAATTCAAGTTCATTTCCAGTGGCTGTAGGTTCATTTCCAGAGAGTGTAATAATCAATACTACAATTACTGCAATAACTACGACTGCTAATCCAATATAAAGACCTGTTCTGGATTCTTTCTTCTGAACTTTTATTGGAGTCTTCTTTATGGTTTTTTTAGTAGCTGTTTTCTTTGTAGTCTTAGCGTGAGAAGTTTTCTTTATTTGCTTTTTTGCCATTTAATCACCTTTTTTTGAGTTTTTCACCTCTTTGAATCTTACATTGTTATACTCATATTTTATATAAAGCTTTTGATTATAGACCACTGATTAGTTTACATAAATATTTATATTAGTTCTTCTCTGAGAATATACTATGTATGATATAGTTATTGGTAGAAATGAATCTGATAGAAAAAAGTTTGGAACAGATGGTACAATTCTTATTGGAAAGCACTATGTTAAGATGGGTCGGACGAGCTCTTTGGCTAACAAGATTTATTTGGATATGATTCGTTCTCATATAGTATTTGTATGTGGAAAACGTGGTTCTGGAAAAAGTTATACTATGGGTGTAATCGCAGAAGGCGTTGCGGATTTACCTTTGGAGATAAAACAAAATATTTCGATTATTATGCTTGACACTATGGGCATCTATTGGACTATGAAGTATCCTAATAAGAAAGATTCTGAATTATTGGAAGATTGGGGTTTGAAAGACAAAGGGTTAGATGTTAAGATTTATACACCAAAAGGTTATTACAACGATTATAAAAAAAAAGGAATTCCAACTGATTATCCATTTTCGGTGAAACCATCAGAATTAGATGCTGATGATTGGAATATAACATTTGGAATTAATCCGCACGAACCAATTGGTGTCTTGATTGAAAAAATTATATTTGAGTTGAAAGACACGGGAAAAGAATATGATCTAAGTAGTATCATCAAAGCAATAACAAATGATTCGGATGCTAGTATAGAAGAAAAAAACGCTGCAAAAAATCTTTTTAGAAACGCTGAAAATTGGGGTGTTTTCGACAAGGAAGGAACGCCTTTGAAAGATCTTGCTAAAGGTGGTCAAGTGACAGTGCTTGATGTATCTTGCTATGCAACAATGCCCGGATCATGGAACATAAAAAATTTGGTTATTGGCTTAGTATCTCAGAAACTTTTCATCGAGCGAATGGTTGCTAGAAAAAATGAGGAATACCAGGAGATACACAAATCTGTTAATTATTTTGGTGATAAAGAAGTTGTTAAACAACAATTTCCACTCGTTTGGTTAGTGATTGACGAGGCTCATGAATTTTTGCCTGTGAAAGGAAAAACAATGGCGACAGATCCGCTTGTGACAATATTAAGAGAAGGAAGACAACCAGGAATTTCGTTGATATTAGCAACTCAACAACCAGGAAAAATACATACTGATGTAATGACTCAATCTGATACAGTTATATCTCACAGAATAACTGCAAAAATTGATACTGAGGCTTTAGGAATGTTGATGCAGTCGTATATGCGTGAAGGATTGAATGTACAACTTGATAATCTTCCAAGATTCAAAGGTGCGGCGGTAATTTTTGATGATACAAATGAAAAAATGTATCCTATGAGAATTAGACCCCGATTCACGTGGCATGGCGGAGAAGCTCCATCAGCACTTCACAAGAAAGAAAATATTTTTGAGGATTAAACATGCATCATCGAGAGTACGTACGTGCCACAGGAATTAATCTCTTATTCACATTCTGTATTTATTTGTATTATCCTATTCTTGCACCCTACATTAAAAGTATGGGCTTGGATGATTTTCAGACAGCATTGGTATTCTCTATTTTACCTCTGGTCATGATATTCTCATCTCCAATCATGGGTCGGCTTGCTGATAATGTCGGAAGAATAAGAGTCATAATACTTGGTTTAATATTAGAAATCATAGCCATGATATTATATATTGTAAGTGTTAACATATCACTTATTATAATTGCAAGAGTTCTAGATGCAGTTGCTATTGCAGGAGTCATTCTTGTTGCAATAGCAAAAATTGAAGACTCACTTTCTGAGAAGGAGCGAGGTAAATATGCTGGTTGGAGTTTAAGTCTGGCGCAAATTGGTGCAATAATAGGTCCAATTGTTGGCGGTTTAATGGCAGATAAATTATTTGTTAGAGCGCCATTCATGCTTACAGCAGTAATTCTTTTAGTAATGGCTTTCATGTTGGCCTCCAAAACATCCAAACTTAAGAAGAAAGTTGAGAGGAAAAACTTTAATTGGTTGGCAGAAATAAAACATTTCTTATCGATCAAAGAACTTAGAGGTATGGCTATTTTGGGTGTTGTGATGCATGCGTCCATACCTGCAACACAAGTATTCTTACCATTATTTATAATCGAGAGACTTGGATTATCATATACTTATGTTGGGATAGCAATTTTCTTTTTCGGAGTAATGCACTTATTTCAATTTTATTTTGGTTCTCTTTCCAACAAATA
>JADHVI010000016.1 GCA_016784125.1 Candidatus Woesearchaeota archaeon | reverse complement strand
AAGACTTGGTATCTCATATGACCTCTATCTGCAAGTGTAAATTTTTCTTTTATTTTTCTGTCACAAATTTCGACTTCAGCTTCAATGACAGGTCGAAGTTTTGCACCATGGGTGCTTTTGACAATTTTTGACTGAATGACTGGCCCTAGTCTAAGTTTTGAAGCTAACTTTAAATCTATTGAACTATTTGTAGCACCAGTATCAATCCTTGCTAGAATCTCTTGTTCTTCTTCACTGCCATTCAATTTTACTTTTTCAATTAATCCTACAATGCACTTTTCCATCCTAGGAGAGAAAAATATGAGTTTTAAAAATGTTTCTACTTTATTGGCTTCATCGTCGGGAAGAAGATTACATCTCTGATTGACCAATTATTTGTTATTAGCATTATTAATCTGTCAATACCCATACCAATTCCGCCGCAAACAGGAAATCCATATTCTAGCGCTTCAATAAAATCTTCATCCATTGGGTGTGCTTCTTCATTTCCTTCACGCATAGCTTTTTGTTCAACGTCGAATCTTTCTCTTTGCGCTTGTGGATCTATTAATTCGCTCCAGCCATCACATATTTCTTTACCGCCAATGTATAATTCGTATCTTTCTACTAGCTCCGGATTGTCTCTGTGTGCTTTTGCAAGTGGCGAAACTTCTTTTGGATAATCAATTATCCATGTTGGATCTTTCAGTTTTTCAGTAACTAATTTGTCAAATAATATGAATAGCAAACTACCTTTACTCTCTTCTCCATGAATATCTAGTTTGTTTTTTTTGCAAATATTTTGAAGTTCCTTTATACTAAGTTTATCAACATCTACTCCTTCGTGTTTTTTCAAAGCTTCTTTCATAGGCATTCTAGGCCAGTTTACGTTTAGTTTAACTTTGGAATCAAAGACAGGTAATGTATAAGAACCATTGACTTCTTTTGCAATTTTCTTAATCATTGCTTCTGCTCGGTCCATCATGGTGTGATAATCAACGTATGCTTCGTACCATTCAATCATTGAGAACTCTGGGTTATGTGTTTGATCAACTCCTTCATTTCTAAAATTTGTTGCAATCTCATAAACTTTTTCGAATCCTCCAATAACGAGTCTTTTTAAATATAATTCAGGTGCAACTCTCAAATACATGCCCATGTTGTATGCGTTGATGTGGGTTTTGAAAGGTTTTGCATTTGTTCCGCCGTACAATGTTTGCAAGATAGGAGTTTCAACTTCTAAGAACCCTATATTATCCAAGAATTTTCTAACTTCTTTTATTATTTGAGCTCTTTTCCTGAATAGATCTTTGGTTTCACTATTCATGATTAAATCCAAATATCTCTTCCGGTATTTAATTTCAGGATCTTTTAGCCCATGAAACTTTTCTGGTAGAGGTCTAAGTGCTTTACACAGAATGGAGAATTTGTTTATATTAATTGTTACTTCGCCTGTTCTTGTCTTGAAAATATTTCCTTTCGCACCAATAAAATCTCCAATATCTAATTTTTTTAAAAGTTTATAGTCTGGTTTTCCAATATCATCTTGCTTGAAATATAATTGTATCTTGCCTGTTTCGTCTTGTAAGTCCATGAAGGTGGCTTTACCCATTCTTCTAAGAATCATTATTCTGCCAGCAACTGATGCTTTCTTTTTAGTGTGTTCTTCCTTCTTAAGCTTCTTGAAATTTTCTTTTAATTCTGCAGCATGATGTGTCTGCTCATACTTGTATGGGTATGGATTAATACCTCTTTCTTTGATCTCGTTTAACTTTCGTAATCTTTCCTTTATCAATTGGTCTTCTGGTAACATGTGATTATTTACTTTCTTAGAAGTTAAAAAGGTTTCGAAAAAAAAGAAATAAAAAAATAATTATTTAGATTTAGCTGAAACTCTACCAATCCAAACTGCTGCAAGCACTGCGATAACGGTTATGATTATTGCATAAACCCATGGTCCTCCTGATGAAAGCGAACACAATGCACCTGCATTTTCTGCTCCGCATGGTCCAACGAATAAGGCTTTTATTGCATCATTCCAAGCTAAAGCAGCTACCAGTCCAAACGCGGCAGTTATTAAAGCTGCTAATTTATCTACTATTTCAGATTTCAAAATTCCACCCCCTAATATGTAAGATGGTTTTTTTTCTTTAAAAATTTATCTACAATAATTTCAATTCAGAAATAATGTGATCAACTAGTTCTTCTTCATCAGGTCCAATTGCGACGCAAGTCTTTGTGCCTGGTGCGATGACTGTTCTGCCGGCATCGGTTATTGTTGCAGTTGTTAGTCCTTCGTCTTTTGCTAGCTGATTGTATTTATGTAATTCTTTTAAGTCTGCAACTTTCAAAACGATTTTGGCCATGCCTTCTCTTCGCCATTTGATAACTTTTTCTTTCTCACTTCTTAAGGTTGCTTCTACGCTTGCATGTGCTGCTTGCGCGGCTGCTTTTCCTTTGGGAAGTTTAAGATCCTGTCTTATCAAGATTGCTTGTTTGTATTTAGTCATTCTTCTACTTATTATCTTCAGTGATTTAAATGTTTTTATTTAGAAAACTTAATCAAGTTTCTTTATGCAACTAGTATATTGTTCTATGACTACTTGGTTTTCTTTTTCGTAGCCATTTACAATCATTGCTTCTTTTAAGTATTTCTCTGAGAGGTTTTTTATCTCGTCTAGAATTACTGAGTAGTCTTCATCTCCTTTCTGATATGTCTCAGTTTCTTTTTCTCCTTGGAAATAATATGATTTTGTTATTTGTTTTTGAACAATGTCGATCTTTATTTCTATTTGTCCTTCTCCATTTCCTGCTACATCGCTAAAGAACAAGCTGTCTTGATTTTTTGCTACATATTGCGACTCTGGTAGCATATTATCATTTGATATTCTTGCTGATGAGAAGTCGAATTCGCTAGAGCATGCTTTTGGTACTGGATTACAAGCTGTTAATACAAGTATTAGTATTCCTAGTATGATGATTATCTTATTCATTACTTTTCAACCCTTGCTATCTCTGCTATCACTTTTATCATCGCTAGTATGCAAAGTACTGCGATGACTGCGTTCTCTGCTAAAAATCCAAGTCCTGATCCGAACATCGGTATTCCTCTTCTAATGTCAAGAAGTGCTAATGCGAATATAATCGCAAATACGACTAGAAGTGCCAACAGTCCTGCTATCAGTTTCCTCTTATACACTTTAAGCATTCTTTCTGGAAAATGTGAAGGGTTTTTAAACATTTTTAATTGTAAAACTCGTATTTATTTATAAATCTTGCTTAATTTACTACTTCTTTGTGACTATTCAACTAATCGATACCTTTTTATCTTGTTCGCGACATTCTTTAAATTATGGAAACAGAGTTTGAAATCAGAATATTGGATATTGATGTTGGAAAGATAAAGAAAAAACTTGAATCTTTAGGAGCAAAGTTTTTGATGTCTAGAAAACAGAGAAGAAATATTTACTTCTTTAAACCAAAGGAGCATGCTACTTGGCTGCGACTTAGAGACCAAGGAGATAAATCAACTCTTACGATAAAAAAGCTTGACTCTTACACTATTGATGGCGCTAAAGAATTAGAAGTTGAGGTAAGTGATTTTGAAAAAACCGATCAAATTCTTAGAAAGTTAGGTTTTGAATCTGCTTTATATCAAGAAAATAAAAGAGAAAGTTATTCCTTGAATGGAGCTGATGTGGAAATTGATTCTTGGCCCAAAATACCTCCTTATTTGGAAATTGAAGGCTCTTCTATTGAAGAAATCGAAGCGATTGTTAAGTTACTAGGGTTTGATATGTCACAAACAACTCCGTTGCATGGCGATGCAATATACGAGCATTATGGTTTAAACATTAATGACTTTAAAGAGCTCAAGTTTTAGATAATTTTATATACTGGTAAATCAATGAATTATTTGGTGGTTTTCATGAAAAATGTATTGATTATTTGTGCAGTTATTGTTTTGATGATGTTGGCATCTTGTTCTTCTGATGTTGATGATGGTTTTGTCGTAGGTAATGACGCTGATGGTACAACAGATAATCCTGTTGTTAATGATTCTACAGGAGATGTTGATCTGGCTCCAGTTGTTGATCCTGATCCTGTTCCTGATCCAGAACCAATTCCAGTTCCTGAACCAGTGGAAGAATTGGATCTTGATAACCTATTGATAGATAGGCGAGTTGGTGACTATGATTTTGAAGATTACGAACTTAATAAAAATAAGGATTTCTTAGGCTACAAGTTTGATTTCTATGCTGCAACTTATTCATATGGAGAAACAGAGGCAGTAGTTGCTGTGCTTGTTTCCGACGGAACCCAATTAGGAAATCTTCTCAACAAGATGGACAAAGATACAAGCATTGCGTTGATAGACGGTGAGGATTTAGCTTTCACTGACAAAGATATTTACTTTAACCCATATGATAACTTCTACGCATGGGTTTCTGATGATAAAGTTATAGTTATTCAACATTCCATTGGAACAGATTTATTAGAGAAATACTTGGATGAATATGAACCTGTTTTAGTTGATGGTTATTTTAATGGTGAAGTCGCAGAAATAGAATTGGAATCTGAAAATTTAGAAAAAACGATTTTTTACAATGGCAAAAAATATGTTTTTGAAATGGACTTAGATGGCGATAATATTCTTTTGAGTGTAAATGATGAAGAATTCGTATTTGAGGAAGGCGATGAAAGTCTTGCTGGAAACTTGATGATAAAAATCCAAACAGTTAGCTTTTCAGATAAAACTTTAGAATTCCATATTCTTAAGTACGTGCCAGAAGCTCAGTATTTCGTATTAAGTATTGGGGAAGATGTGTCTTTCGAAATGGGTGGTAGAACTAATACTCTTTCCCCTCTTCTTGCAAACTCTGAAGATAGAGAGGTAGTTGTGGAGTTTAATGGCAATGAGAAAACTTATTCTGAAGGTGCAACCAAATCATTTGGTGATTACAAAGTAAAACTTTCTAGTCTATTAATCAGTAATATTGGTGAAGATACAACTACTGCCACGATTGATGTTTGGTTAGAAGAATAAAAAAAAAAGAAAAATAATTTTTTTTTTTAATTTACTTCTTTTTCTTGCCTAGGCATGCACCAAGTCCAACCAAAATGAACATTACTGTCCACCAATTAATGCCCCAGAAATTCCATCCTGCGACTAGGTCGGCTACTAGGTATATAATACCTATAATGAAAAAGATTATTCCTAATGTTTTTCCGCAACACATTATTATCACCTAATCAGAGTTTATGGAGTTCGTATTTATAAATTTTTTGTTATTTTGTGAGGCTGTGTATTCATATAGGAATAAAATTATGTGGATATTACTATCTTAAGTATCTTTTTGATAGATGAAAGTTATTTTTAAATCAACACAAATTCCTTTTCTTCTGCAATTTGTTTTAATCTTAAAATTTCTTTCAATGCATGTGGAATCGTCGGTATTTTGGGTTCAAATTCGTTTAATTTGTCTATTTTTACCCATTTGTATTCAGAATATTCTTCGTTTAAATCGATTTCTCCTGTTTTATGAATTGCTAAGTAGTGTGGCATGATCATTGCGTTGCCATCACTCTTTGTGAAATACAAGTTTAAGCAGAAGTTCGGATATATTTTTATCTTGAAATTTATACCTACTTCTTCGTCTTTTTCTCTTTTCAAACCTTCGATGATTGTTTTATCAGAATTTTCCATCTTACCGCCAATGAATGAGAAAACACCGTCATAATCTGCTTCTCCTTTTCTTTTGCAAAGAAAAATTTCTTTTTTGTCTTTTGACAGAACAATGATTTTTTGACAGTATTGGAAGTTGTATTGTTTCATTTTAAAACTTAAATAAAAAGTGCGGGGGGAGGGATTCGAACCCACGGACCCACTAAGGGACAGGATTTCTAAAAATAAAAACGACGCGCTCAATACGCGCATGTCCGTTTTTTATGGGCTTAAGTCCTGCGCATTTGACCAGACTCTGCAACCCCCGCAACGCAAATAAGCGTTGGTCTTTTTGCCTCCCGTTAGTTGGGATGCTGCGCATCATTTATTTACAATTAGAAAGATTAAGAATTCGTATTTAAATCTTGTTGTTAGTAATGGATTTAGAAATAATTATTATGTTCTTTCAAATATTATAAGAAGTTATTGTATTGTAATAGTTTGTTTACTCTGCTTGATCGTCTGCCATGTGTAACTCTAAGCATTCAAACCATCCTATTGGAAAGTTATTCAGCTCTTCGTCAGTATATTTTCTTCCGAATAGGTCTTCATATACCATTGTTTTCATCCTCCTCTTCTTCGTACAAGAATCCGTACGAATCTATTTTCCACGTCATTTTATATCACCCAGTATTAACTATAGTTAAGATATATAAATACTTTTTCCTTAATTGCCAAAAAGAAACTAATTACTACTAACACGACGCTTTTAGAAAGATTTTTATATTATGACTACAAAATTAGTCCTAGAGGGAAAAAGAGGGTAGTATGGGGCATAAAAAAAACGGTCTAGTATACGGAGCAATACTTCTATTAATATTTGTAGTTTATATCTTCAGAACTGAATTTCACGCTACTCTCTTACAGAACTACACTTCGATATCTCTTACTCTTATTTCCTGGATACCTAAGCTAGTTACAATAATTGTGATTATGATTATCGCTAAGATACTCATTTCAGCCACTAACTCTGTCTTGTTAAAATACTTCAAATATGTTGGCAAAGAAAAAGAATACTATTCTGTTCGCTCAGTTGTTAAGTATGGTGTCTGGATAATCGCTTTAATAGGAATATTATCAGTAATTATTGGTAATCTTGGTGTTTGGTTGACATCACTTGGGTTAATTGGTTTTGGAGTTACATTTGCATTGCAAAAGCCAATACTGAATTTTGTTGGTTGGCTAACCATTGTTTTCAACAGAACTTTTTCCGTCGGTGACAGAATAAAGGTTGGAGATGCAAGGGGTGACGTATTAGACATACAAGTAATGTACACAATAATGGATGGATTGCTGCCTAACACTGATGAATTAAGTGGCAAAATTATAACTATTCCTAATGAGATGGTGTTGACAGGCTCTGTAATGAATTTTACTAAGACAGGTAATTTTCTGTGGGATGAACTGGCTGTTGACATAACATATGAAAGTGATTGGCCAAAAACTGTTAAGATTTTGAAGGATGTATCTTTTAAGGTTGTAAATAAATATGTTGGAAGCTCAAAAGATGACATGTCGGAAATTAAGAAGAGTTTATTAGAGACACTTGATATTTTGAGAGATCATCATAAAGAAGCTGATAACAAGAAGGAAAGAGATGTGATTGAGAGGAAAATGGCTCAAGTACAGGACGAGAAAAATAATGTTGATGAAATGGATAAGCATGCTTCGACCCATTCTAGAAGAGAACCAATTGTTCGTGTTGAATTAAAACCTTCTTCTGTTGAATTGAATGTACGTTATCTAGCTCATTACAAGTATTTGAGGCTTATGAAGTCAGAAATAAATTCTGCGTTCTTGCATGGTATTGCTAAGAAGAAGGATATACATATAGCTTATCCACATATGCAGATAGTTACAAAGAGTAAGAAATGATTTAGTTTTTGTAAACAATTCTTAATGGTGATTTGTCCTGCCAGAAATGTCCTAATATTCCGCCAAATGTCTGCCCTTGATGTCCTGCTTTTAATCCGAAGTTATTCATTATCAATGTATGATATGGTTTGTCTCCGCCTGAAAATAACCAATCAATACCTTCCATTTGTTTTAAACTGTTTGTTCTGAATCTTTCTAATGCCTCTGGATCTCTTTCTGGATCGATTCCATGCATGTTGATGAAGAAGCTGTCTATACTGGAACTTTGTATTAGGAATGGTAAGTCGAGGTTTTTGTATACATATGGATACATTATGTGTGTCATAAAACATTGCCCGGGGTGATTGCCTTGATTGTTCATTGCTTCTTCACAATAGGGGTTTAATGATGAATGCCAAAAATCGTATGATTGTTCTTGAGCTTCTGCAAATGTTATATCTATTCCTATCGGTCTATATTCGGGATCGTCAAAATTCCATGTATTTCCAGCATCATTTACTAACTTTATTCTTCTCTCACTTGAGCTTGTTGGCATTAATTCTTTTATTATGTGTGCGTTTGCCATAACTCCTTGTCCACCAGCAGATGTTCCTGCTAATAGTACTTTGGTGTTTGGATTATTGTCTTCTAATCCATATCTTTCTTTTAGAATTTCAATCATTGCTTTGAAATTATATTGTCCTGAGAAATAAAACTCTCCTCCAGTAGTTGTTACGGTGCTTGTTGATGTACCGCTCCATACATCGCTTGAACAGTAAAATCCAAAAACTTTGTTTGCTTCGTAGAAATCAGGATTTGCTCTTGAATCAGGGTTGAATACGCCTGTAACTTTTGGTTGAACCAAAACTCTGTCAGGGTTGTTTGGAGTTGTTATTTTCCCTCTTGTTTTGCATGGGAGGTTTATATCATTACAAACGCCCCCGCCTTGGAGCATTATAACCCATTCATCTGATCCTGATAATTGTACTGAGAAACCAAAAGGTGTTCCATCATTGCACCTTGCATTTTTCCATTTATCATCTCTTAGTGCAGGCTTAACCATCTCTGATTGGGTTATAGTTGATAATCCGCAATTATAAATATTATAATGATCTTCATTCCAGATGGTCTCTCCTTCGCTAAATAAAGGTGAAATATCCTTGCATGCTACTTTAGAATCTTCTTTTGGAGCGCAACTTGTGATGATGAGGGTGATTGTTAGAATGATAAATAAATATTTCATATAGAGTAGTGTTGTGGTTAACTAATTTAAATATTTTTAGAAAAAATAAAATAAGAAAAAGATAAAAAAAATGTTTATGCTAATTCTGGAACATCCATATTTTCGAACATACTGCTTAAATCGCCAAAGTCGAATGCGTCATTAGCTTCTTCAGGAATGTCAATAGTAACTTCTTCGTTAAAGCCATACATCGTCATTTCTGTAGTAGATGCAACATCCATGCTGAAAGGTTCATTCATCATTCCGCCCATGTTATCATTGTTCATAACCATGTCGATGTTATAGCTGACCTTTTCAATTATAAATGTATCTTTGTTGATCCAAACTGTCAAAGAATATTCTTTAATCATATCGCCAAAGTTCATTTGTTCGTCGAATAAATCCATTTGTTGCTGTTGTTTTAGAACATTTTCAACAACGACTGCTAGATCTGGACTAATATCAACAACGTAGTATTGACCTTCATCTGCTTTAACATCAATTGTTCCGCTTTCAATTAAGTCAGTCATCTGTTTAATCTGATCCTGATCTTCCCAGATCTCATCACTCAATTCCAACTTAATCCACATACCCATTGATTTAGTATACATAGTTGTTCCGTCAATGTAAGCTTCTGTTTCAACATCCATATTCATTCCCATGGACTCAACACTTGTAGTTCCAGTCATCCCCATTTTCTTATCTAATCGACTATAGCTTCCAATTACAGTTGCAGATGTTTTTGCATTCATAGGCATGCCTTTGTCTTCCATAGTCATGTCGGACGTTGTTGTCATGTCGAAAGAATAGGAATCAATACCTAGATTGGCTTCAATCAACTTTGCTTTAAATTCTTCATTTCCTAAATCGGATCCACCTTCGCATGCTGCTAAAAGAAGCACGAGTGTGAGCAATCCAATCAAAAGATAATTTATTTTCATACTGTTACACCTCACTATGTGTTTTTACTTAGTTAGGAGGCTATTTATTTAAATGTTATGGGTATCTTAAAGGATACTGCTGAATTAATTTGCTAAAGACATATTAATGTTGGATATATACCTCTGTTTATGAACGACCAACCAACAAGTAAAACAATCAAATATTTCGGAAAATCTATTGAAATACCTTTCCTTGAGAAAGATACTGAAATACCCTGTTGGAGGTAATTTGTTTTCTGAGGATTTAGAAACCATGCTCTTGATTGATTGGGATGGCGTTTCTCAAATGGTTAATGAAATCATGGATGTTAATCATACCTTGGATCGACCTCGTGTTAAGTCTTGGTTAGAATCAGATAACTTTGATATTAATGAAGATTTATTTGCAACATTATATTCATTTGTCAATTTCTATGCTCAAAAAATTGGTACTAAACCAGATATTGAGGCTAGGAGAGGGATGTATAGAGCAGGTGTTCCTAGATTGAGCGATATTATTGGTTTGAAAGCAGCTCAATGCGTAGAGATATCTGCATTGGCACAATTATATTTGCAAGAAGCAGGAATGGATTCTAGTTTGTTCACAGGCGAAGTACTTTGGAAGAAAAAACATGAGTTTGGGGAAATGCACACATTTATTCCTTTGAAGTTTGAAGGTAAAGAGTATATATTTGACCCTGCAAATTCTCATCGAACTTCAATTTCTGACGAATCTGCTATGCTGCTTCCTAGAATCCAAGTTGTTCAAAATTTTAGAGAAAGAGTTGGACGTGATAGGAAAACATATGTAGACACTCGAAGCGTATTTAATAGTGAACCTGTTTGGTACGGCGTTGGCGATCAATCAAATGTTACTCCAGATGACTTTGTTTAGAGTTTGATATCTTTCGAATGTACTGGCTTTATTAGAATTCCTTCTGGTTTTTTTTCGAATACTCCATAATCGCCGGGTTTTATATTGAAGTCTTTTAGGATGTTGGTTGGGAACCTCATAACTGTTGAATCTCCTAATGTTCCAAACTTTCTAATTAATTGTTTTTTACCTTTTAAGATGTCAAATTTTGTTAGTTCGCTTGACGTAAAATATTCTTCTCCGCAGTTTGGGCACTTCAAACAATTTAATTTAATGCCTTCTTTCTCTGTGGTTGTTATTTTTACTTCTGTGTTGCATTTGTAGCAGTTCTTCATGAATTTTTTCATTTTGTTGGTTTGATGTGAATAATTATTATTTGTTCTTTTTCAGCATATGACAAGCACAGACGTTTTTTCTTGTATGGGTAAAAAACATTGTACTTGTTTTGTTTCTTTGAAATTAAAATGTGCTGTCCTAGGTCTAGTATGTCTAAAACAAATTCTATTGGTTTGTTTAAAATTTCAAATTCTTCCTTGAAATGTCATGTGAAAACCAATAATTTCTTTTTCCAGTATAAATCTGTTAAGGATATCTTTATCACCTAACAGATATCTATATTTGTTAGTAGATATTTATATGTTTTTTTGTTTTTCATAGTTATTTTTAGGAAAAAAGCTTAATAAAAGTTCTTTAGAAACTAGCGAAAGGTTTTCGGAAAAGTTTTTATATAATTCTAATAAATAAATAGATATGACTTTAAAGACTGTACTAACGAATGTGATTATTATTATTGCAATATTAGTTCTAATAGTGCTTTATTTTATGATAGTGCCAACAATGCAAGGTTCATTTGATGCCGATCCTTGTGACCAAGAAGGGCAGATTTGCTCAGTTGACCAACCAACTGGTGCGTATGTAGAACACCCTTCATCATTCTGTGAAGTAGAAGAAGAAAAATGTTGGGTTGAAGTCGGGAATTAACTTAATTGATTCAATACTTCTCCTAAGTTGTCAAAGTTTTCTCCAAATGCGTTCCAGTCATTACCCATTGATTCTAGAATTGCGTTGTAGTATTGTTGTGCGTCTTTGATTAAGTCTTCTTTTGTCTTTTCTTCGCCTTGTTCATTTGTGGTTGTCATTGTTGTTGACGTTGCTTTTCCAAATAACTTACTCAAAGCCAGTTCTAGCGTTTCTTCCATAACAACTCTTTCGCCGTCAGAAACTAAGATTCTCTTTAGTTGTGGAAGTTGACCTTTATCTGCTTGTATGTACAATGGTTCAATGTATAAAATGCTGTTTTTAATTGGAATTACTAGCAAATTTCCTCTAGTAACAGTTGAGCCTTTCTGAGACCATAAAGTTAGCTGTTGTGATATTTCTGAATCTTGATCAAACTTAGCTTCTGTCTGTAAAGGTCCGTAGACTAGTTTGTCTTTTGGAAATTTGTATAGTAATAGTTTACCATAATTTTCTCCATCTGATCTTGCTGCCATCCAAGCAATCATGTTATCCTTGCTAATTGGCGTGTAGGATGTCATTAAAACAAACTCTTCTTTTTGTTCTCCTGGTAGTTTAATAATTATGTAATAAGGTTCAACTTGTATTTGTTGACTTGTGCCATAGATCTCTGATGGTGTTTGCCAAGCATCTTCTTTGTTATAAAAAACCGTTGGGTCGTTCATGTGATAAGTATTGTATATATATGATTGAATCTTGAATAAGTCTACTGGGTACCTTACATGTTTTTTCAGATCATCGGACATCAAGTCATAAGACTTGAATTGTTTTGAAAAAATCTTCGCATAAGTTTGTATTAAAGGATCTTTAGGATCAACAACGTAATAGTCAACTGTACCGTCATAAGCATCAACAACTATCTTCACAGAGTTCCTAATATAATTTATGCCTGCAAACTTCTCAGAGTAAGGAAAGTTATTGGTAACTGTGTATCCATCTTGTATCCAATATAATTTACCTTCACTTATAACGATGTATGGATCTTCGTCAAGCATTATGAAAGGTGTAATCTTAGAAATTCTTTCCTGTATGTTTCTGCTAAACATTATTCTACTATCCTTTTTGATGTCTGAGGATAATAGTATTTTAATATCTAAGAATCTTAGAGCCATAAAGAGTTTCTTGCCAAAAGAATCTAATTGTACTCCTCCCTTACCATCGTATTGAACGTATTCATTAGTACTGCCTTTTGGATAATCAAATTCTTCAGTATTAGTATTTACTAGAACAAATGCGTTATCTTGTTCTCCGTAATAAATTTGTGACTTGTCAATGTTTAAATTGTGATCATCAACATTGTAAATTGAAGGAATATCTTGGATGTAATAATTTGGCAAACCTTCTTTTGTTACACTGTTAACAGGGCTCATAACAACTCCATATCCATGTGTGTATACCATGTGAAGATTAACCCAAGTCTTTGCGTTTTCAACGATTTTTCTTTGATTCATCTCTCTAGGTGCAAGCATTACTTGACTGTACTTGCCGTTTATTTCATACCTGTCAATATCAATACCTGAAAGATCATAGTATAACCTGATTTCTTGAGTTTGCTTGTAAGTTTGCGTTAGAGGTCTCCAATCTAAGATTCGAACATTATCCATAGTATCTGAAGCTTCTTCCAAAATATCAGATGTTATGCCTCGTTCGGCTTTGAAATCTTGTTCTTCAACGTCTGTTAATCCATAAGCTATTTTTGTAAATTTAATGTTATTCTCAATGTAAGGTTTCTCTAAGTTTATTTCGTTTGGAGAAACTTTTAGAGATTGAATAATCCCGGGAATCATAGTTGGACCAAGAATCAATATTACAACGTAAATAATAACTGCGTATTTTAGAAAGTGTTTCTTACCTAGTTTTAACGTGCGATTCTTTTTATTCTTTGACATGAAGAAAATCCACACGTAGAATAGAACTGCAACAATTATTGCTAGAACTGTTAAGAATTTCATCATAGGAAGGAATACTACTACATCTGTGTATCCCGCACCAACAACGATTCCCTTTTCAGAGAACATAATTGAGAACTTAGAAAGATAATGTCTGAAAGCTAAAAGAATGAATATAACAGAACCTAAAACTGCTAGATGAATTAACGCGCCTCTTTTTAGAGCGGGGATTTTAGGCTTAACATATAATGTTTGAGCCTGATTAGGCTGACTAAACATGACTGCGATGTGTTTTTGAAAGTAATCAATTGCTACGAATATTAGAGTTATGAAGATGAGTTTCATTAAAAAACCCCAAACAACCATTATGAAAGGTAAAGTGAAGATATAAAAACCAACATCCTGCATGAAGATAGGATCTGCAATGTTAAAAGGAGTCTGGTTGAAAAACTGTAATACGATAAACCACTTATTATAAGTCGCAATACCGATGAAATAAGCGAAGACTAAAGAGATTAATATTTTAATCTTAAAAGAGATGTAAGACTTTTGCAACTTAGAAGACAACCAAAAGTTGAATAGTGAGAATGCAAAGAAAATAATGAATGCTAGGAAGAACAAAATTAACTTAGTTTCTAATGTGAGTAGGAAGATATTACTAAAACCTAAATTTCTAAACCACCAAAAATCAGTTATTAAACCAAAAATTTTTGATAATAAAGAAATAATGAATATAATAATGACAAAGATAATCGCCGTTTTCCAACTATGCCTTCTCCCCATGAAAAAAAGAGAATGAATTAGCGTATATAAATGTTGTTGAAGAAGTTTAAAAGAAAAGAGAAGGTTTCCGTCACATCATCCGTTCGGTGCGGTGCCTTTGTCCGAAGACTCGTGCGTTCGACATTGCAAGCAATGCCCATTCCCAAAACCGAAATCTTGGTTCAGACCGAAAATCTCTGCGACTTCCACCCCCAGATAATAGAGAACATTGAGTTTTTTATAAAGGTATCGAAATTTTATTTTGCAATGTAGTGTTTAGATATAGTTTTTAGTCTTGTTCTAAGATGCTGACTGATATTATAAAGATCCGCAAATGCCCTTACTTTGCTAAGATGTAATGTTCCGTTTTTACCAAGCAATCCTCTTAATACGTTTGTTTGTAAAACCATAGAAGAAATTTCAAAAGGCACTTCACCATCAAAATACATCCTATTTTTTGCCTCAGTTTCACTACAAACAGCATTAATTCTTCTATTAGCTAATTGTTTAATCCCGGTTTTTATTAAATCTACTAAAGGAGTTTCGTATGAACTATCTGGAATTATGATTGCTCTTCCTAATTCTTGATAGATTTCTCTTCTTGTACGTTGATGACAGTAATTTTTTTCTCTTTCTTTTACAAATCGCATTGCATGTTTAGATGCATCTTTTACTCTCCTATAAAAAACGGTTGCACCCTCTCTTATTTGTTTATCTATTGGAACATATTTACTTGTATTAACTAACTCTCCAATAGTTCTATGTTTTACACGAGATTTTTTTAATGCTTGACCAACAATGTGTTCATCTGAAAATGTTTTTGGCTGTAATAATCTTCCATTTGTATCTTTCCAAAAATAAACTTCTGCATTTAATTGCTCATTAAAAAGAATTGCTAGGTTAATTCCTAATTCTTGTCTAGTTAATGCGCCTGGTCTAGTTAATGTACTTGGTTTAACCATATAATCTTTCATTGCAAAAATCACTTGAATTGATAATTCATGAATTGCAGAAAATTTTGCTTTTTGCTCTGCGGCGTTGTTAGTTCTTAATAAGAATAAATTTTTATCATGGTCATAATCATGATCTGAACATAGAGCTCGGATATTAATATTAGAATCCTTCATATACCTAATGAATTCTTCATTGGTCAAATCTGAAATTAAATCTTTGTCCTCTCTGTTCATGATGCGGATTAGGAAACTAGCGACAATATATATAGGTTGTTATTGCAAAGTAATGATTGTGGGGGGTGTTCTTTGTCTTTAATAAAATTTAAATAAATAAATGCGCAGATAAAATATCTTTGATGTCAACATCAAAAGCAAATTAATTACTTAGTAGTGGCGACAAAAACATAAAATTTATAAGTGCATCATTGTTATGTCTGTTCATAATGGAAAAAAATCTTAAATTGGACAGTTTGGTCCGAGTTCCGAGAGACTGGGTTGATCTTAAACAATTCAAGCATTTTGAAGGTGGTAATTTTGATAAAACTAATTGGGCTAATTCTTATTTAGAATATCAGAATGAGATAGCACTACCTTGGATTCGTAAAATTCAACAATTGTATGGTGATAAGACGGAGATAAATGAGTTTGAAGACTTGAATGAAGAACATTATAACAGAGTTCAATCTACTGGGGTTGTAGATCTTACTTGTGGATTTTATATATCAATAATTAAAACATCTCAATTGGATTTTATTCCTACTTCAGTGCCAATAAAATATTTGACTGATACAATAAATATTCTGCCCCATTTGATGCAAGTACAAAAAAATGGTGTTCATATTCCTTTGTCAAGCATAGTTGATACAAAAAATGGTGCGAGTATTACCGAGACTGGAATATTATTACCTCCAGGAGAACAAATTATGATTTATACTATTGAAGAAATTAATATGCCTGAGAATTATATTGGGCAAATAACAACTAAATCAGGTATAGGTAGAAGAGGTCTTGATACTGTGGCAACTGCTGGAACCTTAAATCCAGGGTGGAAAGGTGTACCAATATTAGAAGCGAATAATCGAAACTTATCTGAACCAATTCTAATTGAACTAGGCGTACCAATTGCTCAGTTCTATTTAATCGATGCTTCCCATTCTAAAGGTAAATATGACGGGGAATTTCAAAATCAGAAAGCAGGGTCTTAAACAAATTTATGAGTTTGGGTATTTCAATAAAAATGAGTAATTTTGATATTAGTATGATTAATGGAAGTAAACTAACTCCCAATATAATGAAAAGTATCTATGAAGTACTTCAGGGAGGAACGCTGACAGAGATTAGTGAAGTGTGCGAAGCGATAGGAGGAAGATATCATAGACAAGAAAATCAAGGACGCAAACCTAACATAGATTTTACTGACATAAGAAAGCAAAACTTAAATATTAATGAGTTTCCTTTTGAAGTTGAAAAAGATTCAAGATTTCTTTCAAAAACAGTATATCTTGGAGAATTTAGCTTTGAAGACCAAACATTTCATGTTTTCAAAAGTTTCGATTATTCTAATGAACACTTTGTAATAGACTATAAAGTGGATGAACCGTTTAAAATTAGAGATGAAGTATTAGCACCTAGAGGTTATTCGTATGCTCGCTTTAATATGATGTGGTCACATCCAGAAGTAGAACAGATATATCCTCTCCCTACAAATGATCACAGAGCCGTTGATGAGAACCTAAGAGGATTTGGGATAGGAAAAATGTTACTAACTCTTTCTGAAGAAGCCTTATTGGCAATGGGACATAATAAACTAGGTGTAGAAACTGCTCAACCAGGGATAGTCTCTTGGTTATTCAGACAAGGCTGGATATTGGATAAACCTGAAGAATTAACATATCAAACACTAGTAGATATTCTAGAAAAGAATAATCAATATGAGAGTGCCTTAGATTGGAGTTTATTGCTAGTTAAATCAATAAGTGAATAGTTATTGATAAGATTTAAATAAATCAAACTCATTAAATATATTTGGGGAGATAACAATGGGATTGAGTGTAGAAGAAGGGAGAACTTTTGGTCGAATAAGTCGTTTATATGACCAAGCAAGAATTAGTTATCCTTTAAGTCTGATTAATGATATTATAGCTTTTTCTGGAGTAGTGAGTGGAACTGTTTTAGATGTTGGCTGTGGCACTGGTCAAGCAACTATTTTCTTTGCTGAGAAAGGTTATGATGTTACTGGGCTTGATGTTAGTCAAGAAATGATTGATATTGCAAAGGTGAAATGTGCATCATTCTCTAATGTTAGTTTTAAACTTGATTCATTTGAAAAAGCTGATATTCTGAAAGGATCTTTAGACATTGTTCTATCTGGAATGGCTTGGCATTGGGTTGATTCTAACACTCGCTATGAAAAAATTTATCGTTCTTTGAAAGATGGAGGTATTGTAGCATTGTTTTGGTCGCATCAAGAAAAAGAAAAATCATTGTTTGTTAAAGATGTTAGTGTAGTTGTTGATAAGTACGCTGGTCCAAATAGAGGTCCGACAGGTTCAAAAACTGCTGAGCTTGCTGAATTGTCTGTTGATGAACTAAAGAAAAGTGGTTTGTTTACTAATATTGATTTCAAAGTGTATGAAGAAAACATTTCTTTTACCAAGAAAAAATACCTTGACTTAATCATTTCTTACGGATGGGCCCAAAAATTATCTGAAGAAAAAAGAAGAAATCTTGTTG
The DNA here is from genome assembly GCA_016784125.1 of Candidatus Woesearchaeota archaeon. Taxonomy (GTDB): domain Archaea; phylum Nanobdellota; class Nanobdellia; order Woesearchaeales. The sequence goes on along the minus strand of JADHVI010000016.1, from coordinate 3,309 downwards.
AAGAATTGCAAAGAGTGTCTGATAATTATGAAGAACCGCTGGTTGTGCCCTATAAGTTTGTGTTAGTATTAGGGAAAAAAGCAGTTAACTAATCAAACAAGAAATTAAACGGTTTGATTCTTTAAGATTTTCATCTCTACGAATTCATCATTTTCTTGAATTCTATCAGCTTCAAGCCATTTGAATTCTTTGCTTAAAGCAATGTCTATTACATAAGGAACGTTTGGAAACTTTGTTAGTTTCTCTACATCTTTTATATTAATCCATTTAGGAGATCCTTCCCTAGTTTCTTTCTTAAGTTTTCCTCTAGGATTAACACCTTTGACAATGAACATTTGATGATTGTAGGAGAGTTTTTCATTATTGTAAGTTTTGGATGAGAACAAACCTTTCAGTTCTAAATCGCATTCCAAACCTGCTTCCTGATCTAATTCTTCTTTTGCGCATTCTAAGATGTACTGTTCAAATGTGAGTTTGCCACCAACAAAGCCCCAATAATTGTAAAAAGGCTCTTTTTTTCTTTGCATCATTAAAACCTTGTCCTTGTCTTCATTGAAAACAACTACTATTGATCCTACTAAAGGAAACTTGGCATCCTTACCTGTTTCACCTTCAATATACGCTGCTTGTTTTTTCCCTTTGTGAGTTAATTGATAGCCTTTCTCTGTTTTTTCAACTAGTTTGTCTTTTATTAGAGAGTTAAGATGATAAGTGAACAAGTTGCTGCTACCTTGTTTATCCCACAACTCATTGAAAGACATAACAGGTTTGTGAATAAGCTTTTGAATGATCCTTTCCTTTTCTTGTTTCATAAAAAACAGATAATGAGCCGAAGTATATAAATCACTATGTCAAAAGTTATTGAGTATAACCTAATCAGTAACTTATATTAACTTCTAATCTTTTCTTTACTATATGTCTTTGCCTCATACTCATCCTGTCGAAGATTTGGCGGATCCTATTAGGGATTTAATTATTAATCTTAATCGTATTCCTAATGTGCATACAATCGCAGCTTTAACAGGCTCAATTTCTGGCGATGAGTTTGTACGTAATGGATGTGTTTCTTTTGTTGCAGGTCCGGAGCAGCATGGAGATTTAGTTGGAATAATTGAAAGTTTTTGCGAATCTCAAAGTAATTTTAGTTTTGTAGATACTGGCCCTGCAGAGGTTCCCATGCCTATGAGATGGAGTTGTACTGATTATCTTCCAAGGGCAAGGCATATTGATACAGTTGATCCTCATTATTACTCTATAGATGTTTCTTTAGTTCCTGGAATCGAAGAGTCAAACGTTATTAGATTTGGTCCTTTATCTTCAGACAAAATGCAAATTGCTAGAGAAAATATTCCTATTGTACATGGTGCTTGGAAAGGATTAAACTTAGAAGTTGTTGAACACATAAAAAGCACTATTGCTGAAGATATTGAATCTTTGAAGTTCATAGATTACACTTATCCTATTCCTAGAATAGAACCTGATGGAGAAAGATTAGTTGAGGATATTATAAAAGAATTTGGTTTGGCTAATAAAAGAAAGAAATATGCTAGGGCAGCTAAAGCCATGATTAAATCTCTTTCTACTCCAACACCTGTTCAAATAAACATGTTACCTCTATATGTTTGTAATCTGGATTGTTTTTACTGTGATCAGAATAATCCTGGAAGTATGATTATGACTTTTGAAAACTTTGAAAAACTTGTTCGGTCTGCAAGAAGTCTTGATGCAGGATACTTTAACTATACAGGTGGTGAGCCAATGCTTTGGAGACACATATTTTCAAGTATTGCTTATTTATCAGGACATAATTTTGGTTCACACATGACAACCAATGGTTTTAGGTTAAATGATAATGCAGTTGAAAAATTATCTCTTGCTGGTTTAGATGTTTTGAACTTATCTTTAGATGGAATTGATTCAGTTTCAGGCTCACATAAAGTTCTTTCTAAACATTCTCCGGGTTTTACAAATAGACTTAGAAGATTAAGATCAAATGGAACCTTGATTAAACTAAATAGTGTTCTTAGTAATTATTCACTTGTAGAAATACCAAAGATAGTTTCGTATGCCATGGAAAACAATTTTGTATTGTCACTTGGTTTAGAAGTTCCTGCGATTAATAAAGCAATAGCTTCAGGGTACAGACCAGTAGGTTTTATGGAAAGATTTAGTGAACATCCAGAAGCTGAAAAAGCTTATAATGCAATTATGTTAGCATCTCAAAACGGAATATTAATAGAGCCATTAGAATACTTTCAAAATCCAACCTTTGACTGTAATATAGGTAAACACAAAACCTTAAGCGTAGGTCCAGAACTAGAAATAATGCACTGCTTCAAAGACCAAAGCATGAAGAGTGGGTTAATAACAGACTTAAGAGAATCTAACTATCCAGAATACCTAGAAACACAATCAGACTTCATCGATAGCTGTAACCCTGCATGTGCCTCAAACTGCGCATACATGGGAGCATATTACAATGAACACAAAGTACCTTCTTTAGTGTCTTTAGCTAAGAAAGCAAGAATGAGTATGAAATAAAAGTTTATTTTTGTCGTATTCGATTTACAAAATTAATGAAAAACATAGCAGTAGAAATTAGAAAAATTGCTCCTCCAGTCATATCTCCTTTGCTAAAATAGTTTATACTAGGTAATAGAAATGCGATAGTTGAAATTAGCCAAGGATAAGGACCATTAAACCAAGTTTGTTTTTCTTTTGTCATCTATTAGCAATAATGATTAATAAAGTATATAAACTTTTTGAAGAAAAACCGAAACTTTAAATAATTTAAAATCATTAAATACTACTGGGGAGATATAATGGGATTAAAATGCATATTTACAGGACATAAATGGAAAAAGCTCGGCGGACCAAAGAACGTCGGTGGCGGCAAGTTCGAGCAGAGACTGGTTTGTTCTAAGTGTAATAAGATTGGGTATCGGAGATCGTAGAAAATTTTTTATAGTTGTTTTGAGATATATTTCTTTATGAGAAGTATTCAATGGTTTATTTTTGGAATAGGATTTTTGTTTTTGAGTGGTTTTTTGTTTAAAATGACTGGCCCGGCTTGTCTTATGGAAGGAGACTTATTAATTTCTTGCATGATTAGAAGATATGCTTATGCAATTCCAGCAATAATATTTCATTTCTTAACATGGATGTTTATTATATGTGGAATTGTGGAATTTTTGAATGGAAAAAAACTAAGAGCAAAAAATTAAATAAACAAAACTAAATAAAATCTTTAGAGGAGAATAAAAATGGGTGGAACAGGAAGAAAGTTACCTAAGAGACATGGATACAAGC
>JADHVI010000015.1 GCA_016784125.1 Candidatus Woesearchaeota archaeon | reverse complement strand
CAAGGCTCGAGGACAGCGAGCATGATTCATGAGCTAACGCATGATTATTGGTTCAATTTTTTGTCAGATGAAAAAGTGAGTGGGTTCAAAGATGAGATAAGGAATTATGTTTCAATGGTTCAAGAAATTAGTGAACAAGTAGAAAAAATTCCTCTGACTGATGGATGGTACAGAGATGGAGATGCACAAGAAGCAATAACTAAAAAATGTGGTTTAACTTTGTGGGAATATCAAAATTTACAATTTTTTTTCGAGCACAAGAAACCTCCTGAAGATTTATACAGTGATTCTTTTGAAACAGAGGCATTCTTTACAGAAGCATACGCATATATTCTCGGCGATGAAATAGACAATAAACTTACTGATTTACTAATTTTAGACATAAAAACTGGTTCGATATTAGATGGATTCGAAAACGAGAGGTCAAGAGAAAGTTTACAAATAATAAATCATATACCCGCGAATCTACTTCCATTCTATGAAGGATTCTTAGCAGAGAAATACACTAACCCATCATCTGAGTAACAGTAGCGTCAATTTTCAACAAATTCTTACGTGCTTGTAAATCCTTAAAGGTGTAATCTAGCGAAACATGCATCACTTCATTGACAAGTTGTCTGACGATAGGAACTCCTTTTATCTTAATACTATTTATGAGTGCTTCGCACATTGGTAATGTCAAACCAAGTTTCCTAGAAAGGCCTGGCATCGAAATTCTGTCTTCTTCTGTGTAAATACCCAAGAATAGCTCTTGTTCACGCATTGAAAGTACGACATTATCAACATTATACATATAAGCATTAGGGTTCAATTGCATCTGCATTTCATCAATCTTCTCAGTTAATTTGTCAATCTTGACTTCCATTTGAGAAATAGTTTCGTAATTTGATTGTATCTCATTCGTGTTTTGATTTATAGAATCCAAATGAATATCAAGTTCATCTTTCACTGACTTGAAAATACCAGTGAGATTGCTTTTTAACACAGCTAATTCTTTGACGAAACAGCCTATCCTTTTAGTCATCAAATTAATTTTCTTGTTGCCTAAAATCGTTGATCACCCCAAAAAAAATGAGACCTAAACTCTTTAAATATATTACTATGTTTTCAATTCATATATTGCAGGCTTCAAATACTTGTATAGATTTATCCATACGTTTTATTTGCTCAAAATTTAAAAAGAAAAGCTTGTTTACAGAGTTATGACTAAAAAAGAACTCGCAATATCACTTTCAAAAATGGATGTGTTTGTCGACGCTAAAGCGTATCTAGAACAGTATCCTACTGATTCTGAGATAGCTGCAGATGTATTATGGTTCGCATACTTAAACAATGACATCGAAGATAAAGTGATCGCAGATTTTGGTGCAGGCACAGGAATTTTAGGCATTGGTTGTATGTTATTAGGTGCAAAAAAAGTTTATTTTATTGAGTCGGATTCTAAAGCTATTGACGTACTAAAAAAGAATTTAGAAAGAGTTAAAGGAGACTACGAAATAATAAATTCTGATATAGGTAATTTTGACAAAAAAGTTGATTTAATCGTCCAAAACCCTCCTTTTGGCACAAAAGAAAAACATACTGATGTACGATTCTTAGAAAAAGCGATGCCACTAAGTAAAATTATCTATACATTTCACAAAGCTGAGACAAAGGAGTTCATCAATCAATACATAGACAGGTCAAAGCATCACATGACTCACTATTTCGAATTTGACTTTCCAATCAAGAAAAGTATGAAACAGCACAGGAAGAAAGTCGAGAAGATTAGGGTCGGGTGCTGGCGACTATTTTTTAGTTAAATTTATACAACAAAAACAAAAGTTTTTGAACATAAAACTTATTCAAAAAACAATAAGTTTTATAAATAAATGCCATTTCACAGAAATCTATGGAACTAGAATTTGTCGAGAACACAAAATACAAAATTATCGTTAACATAAATGGCTCTAGCCACACATTCGCAAATGTTTTAAAGAAAGAATTGTGGAACGATAAAGATGTTAAGGTTGCAGCTTACAATGTAGAACACCCATTGATTGGCATCCCAAAGTTAATTGTTGAAACATACAATGGCAAGAAAGATGCAAAGAAAGCGGTTCTAGAAGCTGTTGAAAGGTTGAAAAAAGAGAATAAGACCTTTGTTACCAATTTTAAAGCTATGAAATAGTTTTTCTTAATGAATAAATTTATATAACTATAACCTAGTTCTTTTTGCATGGAAGATAAAGATAAACAATTACTTCTAGAACTTGCTAAAGAAGCCATCGTGACAAGGTTCAAAAATGAAGAGCCTGATATAAACGATGTATTGCATCTTGATAAGATACAAGGGGCTTTTGTCACATTACATAAGAACAAGCAACTAAGAGGCTGTATTGGCTTCCCTGAAGGCGTTATGCCCCTATATAAAACCATTATAGAAGCGGCAAGAAGCGCTGCGTTTGGTGATCCTAGATTTCCTGTTGTAACAAAGGACGAGATGAGAAACATCCATATAGAAATTTCAGTTCTTACAGTTCCAAAACTCATAGAAGTTAATGACTCAGAAGATTATAATCGCGAGATAAAAATTGGCAAAGATGGTTTAATCATTCGAAGTAATGGACGCTCAGGACTACTTCTACCACAAGTCGCGACTGAAAATCATTTTACGGTTGGACAATTCCTTAACTGTTTATGTCAAAAAGCAGGCTTGTCTTTTAGCGCGTGGGAAAATCTTGACAATCACATCTACAAGTTTCAAGCAGAGATATTCTCGGAATAAGTTGTTCTTCAGAGATAACTTTTTTAAATAACTAATTAATCCTTGGACCAATGAAAAATTTCAAGAAGGTTTTGTTGCAAAGCAAAAAGGAAATCGATAAAGAGATTAAGACCTTCTTTGATGAAAAAACAAAGGATGAGTCATTAAGCCCAGAGATGGTTGAGAACATCAAAAGATTGGAAAAATTTGTTCTAAACGGTGGAAAAAGATTTAGGCCAGTTACTTTATTGCTCGCTTACAAAGGCTGTTATGGCACTAAGAATATTTTAAGAGAAGCAATTTCTGTAGAGTTATTTCACAATGCTACATTGGTAGAAGACGATTTTATGGATGAAGATGAAAACCGAAGAGGTAAGCCAACCATTTACAAAATTTTGAAAGATGAATTCCTTGATAAATTTGGTGAGAAAAAGTATAAGGGTTCTTTGTACAATCGCGAATCATCAAGGTTTGCAGTTTCAAACAGTATTCTTCTAGGGAATGTCTTATATGCACTTGGTGCTGAGTGCTTATCAACTTCAAAACTTGATCATTACAAGATAAGAGAAGCATTGAGCATCTACAATGATGCATTCATAAAAGTCAATGATGGACAATTATTAGACGTTGAATTAGAGAAGATCAGGGCTAATGAGCAGGATTATATTGAAATGGCTGAAAAGAAAACAGCTTGTCTAGTTGCAGCTGCCTTTGACATTGGCGCAGTTTTAGCTGGTGCCGATAGAAAACAAAGAAATATGTTACACAAGTTCGCAATGCTCACAACTGTTGCGTTTCAGATTCAGGATGATTTATTAGATATTAACCCTGACGCCAACAAAGGGCATGAGTTAGGATCAGATATAAAAACAGGTAAAAATACTTTGCTTACAATCAAAACTTTAGAACTAGGCACAAAAAAAGAGAAGAGAGCATTAGAAAAGGCTTATGGTAAAGCAAGAATCAGTGACGATAAACTCAATAAAGCTATTCAAGCAATGCACACTTCTGGGGCAGTTGATTATTGTAAGAACTTAGCTAAAAAGAAAGTAAAGTTAGGAAAGCAGTGGTTAACAAAAGCACATATTGATAAACAAAGCGAAGGTTTCTTTCAGGCTTTGGCAGAGTACTTAATAAATAGAGATATTTAATTATTCTTAAAGGAATAAATATCGCAGAAATCTTTATAAATAAACAGCCTCGAAATTATAAAATGGAAAAGCAGGAGTTTATAGACCTATTAAGAAAGAAAATTCTCATTCTAGATGGTGCAATGGGAACTATGTTGCAAAAATATGGATTTACAACTGGTTGCCCTGATGAATTAAATGTTACAGAGTCAGAAACACTGAAAAAAATACATCAAGAATATAGGGATGCTGGTTCAGATATTATAATCACGAGTACGTTCGGAGCAAATAGACTTAAACTGAAGAAGTATGGTTTAGAAACAGAAGTTAAAAAACTCAACGAAGCAGCTGTAAAAAATGTGAGGGAAGCATGTCCTAATTGCATTGTTGCAGGAGGTATTGGGCCTCTTGGAGAATTCGTTGCACCAGTTGGTACTCTCGAATTTGAAGAAGTATATGAAATCTTCAAAGAACAAGTCGATGCTTTGCATGAAGCTGATATTCTAATTATAGAAACAATTTCTGATATTAAAATTTTGAAAGCCGTTCTTCTGGCAGCACAATCATTCAATGGTCCCGTCATAGCATCTATGACCATTCAGGATGGAAGAACTACTACTGGAACAGACATCGAGACATTTGTTACTATTGCTGATTGTATGGGTGCAGATGTGATTAGTGCTAATTGTTCTGATGGACCAGAAGGAATGCTTGAAACTGCAAAAGAAATGATTAAGCATACAAATAAACCTATTTGCTTGGAACCAAACGCTGGTTTACCAAGACTTGTTGGAAAAGAAACTGTTTGGGATTACCCAATTGCGCAGTTCGCGAAAAACGCAGAAAAATTTGCAGAGTTGGGCGCAAATATTATTGGTGGTTGTTGTGGCACAAATCCTGATTTCATCAAAGCAGTTGCAGAAAAAGTCAAAGGCAAATCACCTATTAATAGACATGTACAAGAAAAAACTAAATTATGTTCAAGAACAAAAACACTGACAATTGAACCAATGTTAATAGTTGGTGAAAGAATTAATCCAACAAACAAAAAAAAATTTACTGAAGAGATTAAACTAGGACAAACCAATTATGTCAGAGAGATGGCTTTAGCACAGGAAAAGGAAGGTGCTAGTTTATTGGATATAAATGTTGGTGTGCCTGGTATTAAAGAAAAAGACTCAATTGTCAAAGCAATTAGACAAGTGCAGAACGTTGTTTCAACGCCGATTGTAATCGATACGTCTGATATTGTAGCGTTGGAAGCTGCATTATTTGAATGCGATGGCAAACCACTTATTAACTCTGTTAATGGTAGTAACAAGAGCTTGCAAGAAATCTTGCCTTTAGCTAAGAAGTTTGGTGCTGCAGTGATTGGTTTATGTGTTGATGACGAGGGCGTTCCAAAAACAATTGAGAAACGTTTAGAAATTGCAAACAGGATTATTACACAAGCCGAAAAAGTTGGTCTTAGAAGAGAAGATGTAATCATTGACGCAGTTGTTCTTACAATGGCTGTGAAAGAAGAAAACAAAAATATAATTTTAGATTCATTAAAAGAGCTTAAGAAACTTGGTTATCGTACAATTCTTGGTGTGAGTAATATTTCACATGGATTGCCAAATAGAAGTGAGATTAACTCAAAGTTTTTGACAGAAGCAAAGAATTTAGGTTTAGATTTAGCAATTATCAATCCTTTGGATAATGTGTTTCAGAAGGATACTCATATAAGAATTGATTTGAAGCAGGAGAAGGTTTCTTACAAGGATATGCCTGTTAAAGAACAACTATACAAAGCAATTCTGTTAGGTGATAAGGAGAATATTGTTTTTATAATCAATAAAGGTTTAAAGATAATGACTGCTTTGGAAGTAAATAATATTCTCATTGATGCAATGCAAGAAGTAGGGGATAAATTTGGAAAGAAAGAGTATTTTTTACCTCAAGTTTTGGCGTCTGCAAAAACTATGAAAAATGCTTTTGAAAGATTAAAGCCAGAAATCAAGAAGGAAGGCGGTAATGAGAAAGGAGTTGTTTTGTTTGCAACTGTTGAACATGACATTCATGACATTGGTAAAAATATTATCATCGCTTTGCTTGAAAGTCATAATTACAAAATCATAGATTTGGGTGCAAATATCAAAACTGAAACCATTGTTGATGAGGTAATAAAACAGAAACCCAATATTGTTGCTTTGTCGGCCTTAATGACCACTACAGTCATTGAAATGGAAGAAGTTATAAAGGAACTCAGACAGAAACATATTGACATTCCAGTCATTGTTGGTGGCGCAGTTGTAACCGATGATTATGCAAATCAAATCAAGGCTGCTTATGGTCAAGATGCTTTGCAAGCAGTCAAAAAAATTAATGAATTAATAGTTGGTATCAATGGAAAAAATAACTGATGTTTTAAAGAAAAAAGGATTCACCATTTCAGTTGAACTAGTTCCACCTAGGAATGGTATTCATCAAGAAAAAATTCTTTCTGATCTTGAAAAAGTCAAGGACAAAATTGATTTTATCAGTGTTACAAAAGGCGCTGGCGGCAGTATGAGAGGCGGGACTATACCTTTAACTTATTTCTCAAAAGAAATAGGTTTAAATCCTGTTGCACATTTTGTTTGTCGTGAACGAACTAAGTACGAGCTTGAGAACGAGTTGATGGATTTACATTATTTTGGAATTAAAAATATTCTAGCACTTCGAGGCGACGCTCCTGCAGATCATAAAGAAGAGGTTTGGGATGGAGATTATATTTACGCGTACCTTCTGGCAAAACAGATTAGTAATATGAATTATGGAAAATATCTTCCAATGACTAACTCTACTGATGAATACCGTGATGGTTTTAAGACTGATTTTTGCATCGTTGTTGCTGGACACCCAGAAGATCCAATTGAAGAAGAAGCTAGACATATGAAATGTAAAGTTGATGCAGGCGCAGATGCAATCATTACACAGATGATTTTCTCTTTTGAAGAATACAAAGAGTATGTTGATGGTTTGAAAGCTGCTAGTATTAATTTGCCAGTCATCGCAGGCATCCGTCCTTTTATGAGTTTTAAACAATTAGAATCCGCTGAAAACTTTTTCAAAATAAAAATTTGTGATGAGTTGAAAAACGGTTTGAAGAATGCTGGCACTAAAGAAGCAGAGTTTGATTTTGGTGTGAATTACGCAGCTGATATGATTAAAAAAATACAAGAATATGGTGGCGCAGGAGTTCACTTATTTGTTCTAAACGATTTTGATTTAGTTGCAGAAGTTATAAAACGTGTTTAGTTCTTTTTTTCAAATACCATTCTAGAATAAACAATCCTCCAGTAACTATGACGGGAACTCCTATTATCAAGAACGCAATCGGATTTGCATTAGCTATTACCATATAAAATGCTCCTAAAGCCAAGTAGATAATACCTCCGATTAAGTTCCATTTCCAAGCAATCACTAGAGCGATTATTAGTAAATATGTCGGAATAAGATGGATTAAGAAACCTGCAAATGTTATCCATGTAAACCCATCAATAAAAGTATCAAACGCAAATAGTGATATGAAGACAGCAAATATTATTCCAAGAATCCTTGGGATCCAGAACAAAATTTTATTATTCATAAATTACCTTCCAAAGCGTCTTTCTCTTTGAACATAGTTGTCTATTGCTTGTACAAAATCTTCTTTTTCAAATTCAGGCCAAGTTTTTTCAAAGAATAAGTATTCTGAATAGTTTGATTGCCATATTAAGAAGTTTGATGTTCTGTGAGCGCCACCTGTTCTTATGATTAGATCTGGTTCTCCAGGTGTGTATAAATAGTTTTGAAATATTTCTTCATTTACTTTACGTGCGTCAACTTTCCCATCTTTGATGTCTATGTTTAGTTTCATAATTGCATCAATGATTTCTTCTCGTCCTCCATACGCAATCGCAAAGTTTAGTATGAATCCGTCATGATCCTTTGTTTTGTCCATTATTCTATCTAGAACTTCTCTTAAGTCTGCTGGTAATAAATGAATTCTTCCAATAATATTAACTCTTACATGTTCACTATAAACTCTAGGATCTTGTTCTAATTTTAAGAATTCTTTTTTGAATAATGCCATTAAGAAACCAAATTCTTTCTTTGGTCTATCAAGGTTTTGCATTGATAAAGCATACAACGTTAACTCTTTTATTCCTAGTTCGATAGCCCAATCTATCATATTCTCTACCTTTACTGCACCCCATTCATGCCCTTTCCATGGTTTGAGCATTAGTTTCTTTGCAAATCGCCTATTACCATCGAGAATAATCCCTATATGCTTTGGCACTGCACTATCCACTGGTTTCATGATGTGTTTAAAAAAAGAAGGAATATTTAAATATTTTCCTAAACACGCAGTATTATGGATGATTTTATGAATATGGAACTGGAAGAGGAAAAAAAGAGGAAAAGAGGTCCTTTAATTGCTATCGCAGCAGTTTTTCTCATATTACTACTAATTTTGATGATTGTGCCTCAATACGGCGTTAAAATTGATCCAAGACCTGAAAGAATTCCTTCCTTTGAAGAAGTATTTGTATTTGAAAAGAATCTATCAACAGAAGTTCGAACCTTACAATCAAGAGAAGATTTCTTAAATTTCGTTGTTCCTGAAAATCCTGTTGTTAAAACGACAGCTAATAGAATTGTATCTATGAGTTGTTTGGGAGAAAAAGTTTGTCATGCAAAAGCAATCTATTATTTTGTAAGAGATAATTTTGAGTACATATCTGATCCTGTAAACTTTGAATATGTTGAAATGCCACAAGACTTCATGATTTCTGGTGGTGGTGATTGTGAGTCAGGTACTTTGTTAATGGCTAATTTGATGGAAGCTGTTGGGATTAATAGCGAGCTAGTTTTCATTCCAGGTCATGCTTATCTTAGAATTTGGGTTCCTGAGGCTTTGAACAAGTATAAGAATAAAGGTTGGATATATTTGGATTGGACTTGTAAGAATTGTGAGTTTGGAGAAATACCTTATCAAAATCAGGATTTGCAGAAAACGTTTCTAGACGTTAGTTAGCTCTACAATCAAAACAGAGTTTTACTCCAGCGTCTTCTTGTAAGTCGTAGGTAAAATTTCCACAGCTTTCACATACACCCTCTTCTCTATGTTCAGATTTAGTAGGTTTGAGCATTTCTTCCCTGAGCTCAATTTTTTCAACTAATAAATCAAATAGTTGTGGCTCAATCTTAAGAATATCTTTCATGGTTAGAAAACCAATTATTTTCCCATTTTCTTCAACAGGCAATCTTCTGATGTCACTATTACGCATCTCCATCATTGCTTCGTAAATATCCCTGCCAGGCTCAATGGTTATAAGGTTTTTCTCCATTATATCTGCTGCAATCATATCATTAGGATTTTTTCCTTTGGCAAGAATTTTTTCAACAAAGTCTTTCTCTGTTAATATTCCTAGAACTTGGTTTTCATCTTTGACAAGCAAGCTACCAACCTTATATTTTCTCATCAGTTTCGCACATTCAGTGACACTACAGTCTGAACTGATTGAAACTGGTTTGTTAGTCATAGCGTCCGCAACTTTTATACCGGTCTTCATATTTACCCCTCGTCTATAAAAAAGTAAAGAAATACTCTTTAAAAAGTTATTGAAAATAAAATTAAATTAGTAATTAATTAAAACCTCAACGTCTCTGCCAAAGATATCTTTTAAGTTCTCAAAGATTGGTTCTTTGATGAATACTTTTGCAGGTATTTCAACAGCCGTCAAGCCTTTTTCTAGTTCTTCCAAAGAAGACTTCTTGATGCCACTTAATGAGCCATCAAGGTTGATGGTCGCAACAGAAACTGTCTTATCTTCATTATCAATGTCATGGATTATAAAGGCTTTTTTGCCTAGCAAGATTATTTCTCCGAATTTCTTACCATGTTTGACTCTAATCTTTGTTTTTTCCAGCTCTCTTCCTCTTTTTCGCTGGATATATTCAACTAGGAACTTGATTAGTTCACGAGCACTCTTGTTAAGCTTTGTTACGTCATGTTTGAGAAGTTTCTTTGCATCATAATCCTTCTTTGCTTTGACAACTTGTTTTAGGATTCTTAGATATTTCTCAGGCATTAAACCTTTATGGATTACTTCTGCTTCGAATATGTTTATAATATCAGAATCTTTAACTTTCTCAACTCCTTCCAATCTCAAGATATCTCTAATAATTGTTAGAACACTTTCATAGTTGTGAACTACAGTTTCTTCTTCTTTGACTTTTTCGATTTGCTTGAATAATTTGTTGAGTCGTTTCATATATTTTTCAGCGCCTGTGAGTAATTCATCTATTAAAGCGCCTGAAACTTCCTTTCTAGTTCCATGCTCCAAATCTTTTCTTACATCTATAATTTTTTGTAATATATCTACATAGCTTTTTTCTAACAACTTTTCTTTCTTTACAAATACATCCATTAATACCTCAGGTGTTTCCTTTGGTGTTGGTGGTGCAATTCCGAATAACATAATCGCTGCTTGCGAAGGCGTCAATGTAGCGTAGAACAAATCTTCCATTCCGATGTCTCTAAGTTTAAATTTTATTCTTTGGATCATCTGATCGCCCGTGCTTTTGAACATATCAATAGCTTCAGGACTTGGTTTTACTCTTCCCATTTGAAGTAATTGCTTCCAAGGCATGAAAATACCTCTGTCGTAGAAAGGCACACCATCTCTTAGGAAGGTGAATATGATTGGATTTGCTTCCTTGATGTTTTCCCAGAAATCTGTTAGGATGTATACTTGTATGTTAATCTTGTTTTCGATGCCAGTCATTTTTCCAGCATCAAGTCCCATACCTATAATTATTGCTCTTAGTTTGTCTTTTAACTCTGCACGAGTCATTTTTTTAACATCTGTATCATCAATTACTATGAATACATCAATATCAGATTGTGGTGTTGCTCTGCCTTGAACAAGTGAACCTGCTAAAACATATGAGACGATGTATTTTTCGAATTTTTTCAAGACCATGGTCTTATGTACTTCAGCGATTTTGATTGCAGCCAACATACCTTTGTCATAGACTGGTGCTGATAATGCAATCATTTGCAATAATTCATATTTTGCGTCGTAGCATGATTGCCATAGTTCTGTTATAATAACTACATCTGGCGCAAGATTCTTGTCTGTGTCTTCACCAATCTTACCAATGATTTTTGTTAGCTTTTCTTTTAATTCACCTTTTGGCATTTTTGTGCTATCAGAATCATCTACTAGAACTAGTACATTGATTTTTTCCTTGTTTTTGGCATCTTTGTCTGGCGGTAGAAGTGATATACCTACAACATAATCTTCAAATTTTGCGAGAACTTTATCTTTAAATTTGTCAAGTTTTGATTTAATTGCTTCTAGTTTTTTCTTAGTTTCATCAGGAATTTCCTGAGGTAGAGTATCAAGCTTATTTTTTTTCGCTGCCAAAGAGTACCACCCTTATAATTTAATAGATTTGATAATTACTCCACACTTTATAAAAGTTATGATAGCTTCTTGGAATCAAATAGAAAGATTTATTAATGTGTTAACCCTGAAATGAAGATAATTGGTGAAAATTATGGCTAAAGAAAAAGTAGATTATACAAAACTAAAAACACATGCTGACTTCTTAAAACATGCTTCTGAGAGTGTAAGCATTAAAGATTTAGAAGATAGAGTTGATACTGGACATGCAATTCTTTATGCTTATCAAGAGAATCCTCACATAGATACCATGTATAGAGAAAGACAATCAGGTGTTAATATAAGCGATATTGAAAAGAAAATATTGAAGGAAAGAAAGGTCAAGGGTAAAATTGATTCCACTAAACAAATGGACTTCTTTAAGGAAATGGCAACCGAGATTGCTCCAAAAATGCTTAGTTATAAGTCTGATTCCCCTGATGAAAATTATCATAATCTAGTAACTTATTTGAATGAATTCGATAGTATGCAAAAAGACGGTAAAAGAGGTCAGAGCTTTAACACTGTTTTGGAATTGATTAAAGAAGGTAATGTTCAAGGCGCATTTTCATTCATAGCTGATGCAATCATAAAGGTTAAAAAATCTTATGGTGAGATAGAAATCCAAGAGGCCATTGTACCACGAGATGAAGAAGAGTTCCATGATAAAGCGGCAAGTGTTTTAGCCGATAGGATAAACATCGAGTATGGTAGGTTAAATATAAACAAGAAAGCTAAGAAATCAGAAATCAGCAGAGATATTCGTGGTGCTTATAAGGAAAGGGTTAGCCTTGCAAAGATGTATCTTGATAAATACGGTTCTGAAACAAACTAATAATTTTTCTCTTATTCAATTATTGGTTCTAAGAAAGTTCTCTTTGAGATTGAGTAATCTGTGTATGCATCCATTTGGCTCATGTCATTGAAGGTCGCTAGTGAATTAATGTCTAGAGCTACTAGTTTGAATTGAATATTGTTTTTGTTGTAATCTTCAGGAGTTAATTCGAATGTATTATTCTCGCCAAAGCTTAATCCACCTAATAAGAATGATTCGTTAAACACCATATCCTCCATCTCAACATCATCAATTTCTGGTGCTGCAAAAGTTATAGTTTCAGGGTTATGACCAGGTCCTAAATTTCTCATCAAAGTTGCTTCAACAGTGTAATTACCAGGTACTAAACTAAGAGTTTCTATTTCTAACCCTTCTATAGATATTAACTTCACATAGTCAGGTTCATTCTCAGCTTTGATTCTCTCAAATATCATGAATACTTCATCATCATCATCTAAATCAGAAGAACTTTCTAAGAATAACCATTGTTGCTGAACTTTTTGCAACAAGTTTTTCTTTACTGTTATGTTGAATTCTTTTTCTTTGAATAAAGCAATTTCTAAGTTTGCAGTGCTATCTAAAGTAGTTGATAACGGAACATTTGCAGATGAATAACCAGATTTGAAGGCAGTTACAACTCCTCCTAAACAAGGTGGTAGTTTTGTCGTTGCACCGTTCATACTAGTTGATGGCAGGATACATGTTTGATCAAAGCAATGAAACGAAAGACTAACATCTTTGATTGGTTCGTTGCTTAAAGCATTACTTGTTTTGATAACTATATTTCCTGAATTCCTTTGTTCTAAGCCACAAAAGTCAATTGTGATATTATCATCTTCTGGAATATCAAGTAATTCGTTGTATTCCTGGCCAACCATAGGATAATTATTTCTTAAGTTAGCTTCTAATCCATATTGCAAGATAAAGCCTTCTTCTTGGAAAGCCATTTCATCTTCCAAAACTACTAATACAGGATATGAAACATCATATTGGAAGTCATATATATCCATTCCTAAATTAAAGAACTTTGTATCCCAACCAATAAAATTAGGTTTGATTAATTGATTACCCGGATCAATATCTACATATATCGGCCACCAACCTAGATATACAAAGTTGACTACAAACTGATCTATCTTGAGAGGATCCTCTTCTAGTAAGATTATTCTGTTGTTGTAAGTTGCATCTATGTATGGATCTTCAGTTGCAAAATAATTAGAGTTTCTTGAAAACATAACTTGAAGTGTTGGAATATCAGTCATTAAAAGCATTTGCAGATTTTCTTTTACATCATTTAACATCCAGGTTTTATGTTTTTTCGGATTAATTTCTGTTCCACTCATTGGAGGAATAAATCCATCTCCACCCATTGAACCTAAAGATATTGTTTCTTTAGTCATGAACTCTAAAAACTTAGTTTCATTATCAGAAGCATAATCTCTTATCTTAGTTCCTAACTCATATAATTGTTTTAGTTTAACATCTAATTCCGCTGTGAAAATTCTGATTTTACCTGATGCGTCTGCTTGCTCTATGTGTAGTTCGTGATTCAATTGTAGGGTTACTGTTTCTTCTCCAATCGTTGTTTTGATAGTAAGATCATCCGACTCTGTAACATCAAATCCTAGCGCTTTGAAATCTTTGAATTCTTTAAAACAAGTTGGAATATTTGCTTCAACATAATTTGTTATCTGTGATTGAATGGAATTCGGAGAATTGCCTGTTAACAAGGGTTTCTTGCTGTCAAACTGACAATTTTGCTCACATGAATTTGCAGAGCTCATATAGTACCAATAAGGAATCGTAAAACCAGATCCTTCTGCGAATTCAAATCCATTTGCTGTTGTTGGAAATCCTGGAACAGTCATTATACCTGCATTTGCTGGGTCAATATAACCTCCTTGTTGTCCGAGTCTTAAGACTGCTTCTTTACCAACTTCATATATACATGTCTGCACAAATTTTTGTATGTGACCAAATTCTTGCGAGACTTCATCAGGCAAATCCGTTGGTGGTTTGTCTATGATATAAGATGATCTAAAGTAAAAGAATAAGCCTACTAATATTATGATAACTAATCCAATGATAACAAATAATGTTATTTGACCTCTTTTTTGCATTTTAATCAACCGAATTTATTTTTTGACATATCCTATTATTATCTAAGGAGTAAAACTCAAAGTAGTCTCCTAAGCTTGGGCTTAGGAATTCTAAGCAAACTTTTTCATAGTTTTGATCTGATTGTATCATTTGAACACCTGATTTCCAAGGACTTGCAGCGCCTAAGATTTTTACTTCTTCAAGCATTGATTCTGAATGACCATTTGATTTGTAAAGTTTAACATCAACTTTTAATCCTTCTTTCTTTAGTGAAGCTATATACCAGTCAACAAAGTAGTATTTGTAGGATGTTCCATTTGGAACTTCAAATGCAGTGCTTTTCTGAGCTCTGATATAAGCTCCACTCATTCCTTGGTAACTATCTGAACTTGAAGAGGAAGAAACAATCACTGTTCTTGACTCTCCACCCGCACCCATTGCCATACAAAGATTTGATTCCCAATTATCAGCATCAACAACTTTGCCTAGTTTTGTTGAAAAGAACTCATCCATATTTTTCATATGAGCTTCATTCTCCCATCCAAAGAGTTTACTTACATCAGCAACCATATCTGCAAAGTTGAGAGTTGTTCCAGTCCAAGTCATCCATCCTGCAGCGTCCCATTCACCATAGTAAGTTGCGAAATGGTCAGCATTACTCATTGACTGCCAGAAACTAGGACCTTTTCTTTTACTTGGGTTTAAATTATCGCTAAAGTACTGTCTCCATGAATCACGGAAATCTATTTTTATATCTTTTACTTCAAACTCGCCTTCATCATTCTTGGTTAATAAGCCCATTGATCCAGTATCCCTTGGTTTGAAAACGCTATCCAAACGTAAACCAACTCCTCTAGAGTTTGAACCAGTACCAAAACCTGAAGGTGTATAAATCATATTAGTATTAAGACCCACTCCAGAATTTGAACTAGTTGTACTTCCAGTACTAGAACCAGTATCACCTACGCGCATACCAGAAGCAGTAGCGGTTCCACCACCAGACCCCAATAAATTACCGCCTGTTGGGTTAGGATCAACAGCTGCTAAAGCAACTGATGGTATAAAAACAGCTATAACTAGCAATATCAATACTTGTTCCATTGTTTTATTTCGTATCATGAATCGAGCACCGCCATTTGATCTTGAAGCCTCTGCTTAGATGTTGGTCCATACTGAGCAAAGTTTGGATTTTCTAGATTTCCCAGTCCAAGTATTTGCATTAATTCATTTAAAGTTACTTTAGCAACTTGGTATATTTCTGATGTTTTTGCAACAAAAGTACAAGCTGAATGTGCAGTTGGAGATTCTATTCCTGGGATTGCAAATACTCTACAGCCAATCATCGGCGCTATACTCCATGGATGAGTTAATAAATCTTGAGCTTTTTCCATTGTAACTTTGGCTAGTGCAGTATATGGAACAGTATTAACTACTGAACCAGTCCAAAATTTGCATTCCAATAATGATTCTGTATCTTCGCACACATAAGTTGGGATATTAGAAGTGTAACCATCTGTTAGACATTGCGCTTTGTTGTACTTAATATTTCTAAGAGTATCTAAATGGTATAATGTATCTGACAAACATAAGTCTGCGATTGCAACAACTACACTATCTCTTCCATTAACAGCTTTTTCACAGCTAATTCCACCTGTATCGCCGCCTGAGATAGTTTCTAGTTCATCCATTAAAGGAAGCGCACATAATGTTTCTTGCATCCATTGTTCTCCCTTATTAAAAGACATATTACAAGTTGCAAATGCACATGGCGCTCTAATAATATCCAACGCCCAAGAGCTTCCTTCATTTGCTGCTTGATTAGTATTAACAACAGCTGTTTTAGCTGCTTTAGATGCAGGATCCTGTCCTTCTAAAGTAGGAGCCATTTTTGTATATCCTTTATTAAAAGCAGCAACCATAGCATTAAGTTTTGCGCCAGCACCACAACTTCTGCTTAACACATCGTTTGTGATTACAAGTTTATCCATTCCATCACTCATTAGCCAGCTGTCCATTATATCAATTATTTCTTCTTTGATTTTTTCTTTTGCATTCCCACCTGGTGCTAGGGTTAAGCTTAAGGTTACGTTTTCTTGTTCATAGTTTAGATGATAGAATTGTCCTCTCTTGGATCGAATGTTTAATGTGCATTCAACTTTGTAGGTTCCTGAATCATATTGCCTGTTTGCAACGGTTCCTACTAGGAATGGCATGGTTGTTCCTTGAAACGCGTTCATTAGTTCGAATTTTGAGAATACGGATATGTTTTGTCCTTCTGCGTTCTTGCATGCTTTGCTTATTTCAAGTACTTCTAGTTCTCCGTATTTTGGTTGGAATGGTAATTTGTAATAAACTTTTATATCAGAGGTTGTGTGTATAACTACATCAGTATTTAGGGTTCTAGGCATTCCTTGTACAGTGCCTATTTCCCATTCATCAACAACAACTTCAGAATCTAAGCCTAAAATGTTCTTTGTAACTGTTTGTTCTAAGACATTACCAGCGGTGTCTTTTATGTATATTTTTGCATTGCCAGTGTATGGTTGCTCACCTGTAACACCTGTAGTTACTCTGCAGAACCATGTTTCTCCTTTTTTCTCGCAAGCTCCTTCTGACATGCCACCACCAAACTCTGAGAAGTTTCCTTGAATAGTTACTTCACCTAAATCTTCAGTTACATTCACAGTTACAACCATGTCATCACCTATTTTTACATAATCTGTGTTGTCTGTTCCAATAGTATAATTTTGCAGTGTTGGCTTTTCGCTGTCACAAAACAAATCAATTCTCATATCATTTGCTAAGATATTGTATGCATCATCCATTGTTTGATCAGGCAATATTTTTAGTGCGATTCTTTGTCCAGATCTGCAAGTTGTTTTTGCTCTTCCATAGCAAGTCATGTCTTCGCATGTGTGAACAAAATGTTTCTGGTCACCTAATGAGTAGCGGACTATTTTTTTTTCAAAAGTCGCTCTTTCATCACCAAATTGTATTCTTATTTGAGCATACTGATTAGAAGGTATAAAGCAAGTCGTATTTAGACAGGTTTCAGTTCTTAGGTCAGTTATGTTTGGAGCGGTGTTGTCAATATCAAAAACGTAAACTTCTTCGATGTAAGTGCTGTTAGTATCATTGTAAAGAGTAATTGGCATGACAACTGTATCTGAAGGTAATAGAAAAATAATTCTTCGTATGTAACAAGTAAAAGTATCATTTGCTTGTTCACAATCCGATGCATGAACAACCATATCCCTATAACCCTGATCATCAACAATTGCGTCGTTTCTATTTAGTCCGGAGATGTCAGCTCTAAGCAGCGTGAAGTCTTCACCTGTAACAATTATCTTCATGTCAATGTTAGGTACTCTGCCTGTTGAGATTGCACCAATAGGTTCGCCATGACTTAAGAATTCTAAGAACTCAAGACCAGTAATTTCTAGAGCACTTACAGAAGAAGCTAAAAGAACAAACGCTAATAATGATATTACTACTCTCTTCATCAACCGACCCTCTTTCTACAAGTTTATCGAGGTTAGTACTTATATAGTTTTCTATTAAGGAGAAGCAGGAGGAGTAATAGTTATGATATCTCTATGTCTTTGTATAAACCTATTAGCCATCTCTGGATGCTCGTTTTTTAGAAAGTTTAACCTGGCAGTATTCACATATCTTCTTGATGCAGGATTTTCATAACCGGATTTTTCAAGAGCTTTTATGAATTCTTCTGGTGTTGCTTTTCCCCTCACAACTTTATTAGCTAGTATATCCAAGTTAGATAAATAACCTTTTATACCAAGTTTTTTTGCAGTTAAATACGCAAAATTATAAGCTCTTAACTCAGTAAACCAACCAGCCGTAGATCTTAAATCCAATTTATGAGCAATTTCATGGAATACTACTCGAACTCGCGACTCAATAGCAGAATTAGAATGAGTATTCAGATTAATTTTTCCAGTGTCTGAATAATAACTACCGCCCCACTCTACTTGTTTATGATAATCATCTATAGTCATTCCATGATAAAAGTCAACTCCTTCTAAGGCTCCATCTTGTACTGGGTGATAATTCTTTTTAATCAAAGATCCTAAATAAGAATTTTTTTCTGAAACAAAATCAACAAGTTCTCTTTTTATCGCATGACCTATGAATGCGTCTGCTTGAACTTTGGATATTTCTCCAAGTTGTAGTTTAACCAGTATTTCTATTTCGTTAAGATCATGAAGCTCTTTTCCTGCAATACTTTTCTTAAGATAAGGAGCAGCATCTCCTAAGCTAACTTTGCCTGTCTTAAACAAGTTATATACTGCTTCTTCTTCACGAACAGACATTTTTGCAGGGTTTAATGATCTCAAGAACAAGCTTGTGCTTTCAGCAGTTGCAGCAATTGCACGAGAATCTAACAAATCCTTGTTCCAAGCACGCAAAGCATCTACATGTATATCTTTATAAGCAGTATTTAAATCAACTAATACTCGAACATAATTTTCTCCCACTGGTCCAAGAACTTCTCCAACATCCAACTGTCCATTTGTTCTGACAACTTTGACTTCTATTCCAGGTGGAAACTCTTTTGTTAAATCATCAACCCATCTAACATATTTATGGTTAAAATCAGGTGCATGCCAAGCTTCTACACCATCAATTTTAAAATCCCCATCAACCCATTTCACTTCATCAACTTGCACAATTGATTCTTTCTTGATAGGCCCAATAGTTTTCCATTTCAGTTCTAGAGTTTTGTCAGGTAGTTCGCCCCCAATCCATTCATCATATTCATTGAATCCACCACCCATTCTCCTGGCTTCATCAGGATTTAATTCTATAGTTGCTCGATACTGGTAGTAACCATCAATATCACTAATCTGAGTTTCATGTGGAGATAGCAAAATAGCCATATCTTCATCCCCTCTAGCAATTGCTTTATCAGCCAATTCTTTTGTTTGATATTTGGTATATCCTTTTGGTAGAATATCAGCATTTCCTTTTAATATTCCTTCAGGCATGGACTCTTTGTTAAAATAATACATATACAATCTTATTTTTCCTGTTTTGGGATTAAAGTTGCCTGTATACCAATCATCAAAACTTGATTGTATATAAGAAACCCTTACAGCATTAGTGTTTTTATCAATTAATTGTTTGTTTAAAGCTGATCTTGCTTTTTCGATTAGACGAAAGTCATTCACATCTTCACCTTTCATCGCGTCAAAATAATCGTCCGAATACATCTTAGTTGTAGGTTCATCAATTCGTTTTGCAATGTCAGGAATTATATCTCCTTTTTTCAAACGTTCAAGTTCTTCAAAGGAAACAACCTTAGCAGAGCCTCCTTTTTGTCTGACCATTGATCTGACTTCATCAACATGTTGTTTTGGTGTTGCGATTATATCAACTCTCATGCTTGGAACAGACACTTCTCCTGGAATATCACTTACAACTTGCCCTATTTCACTATGCATCTGTTTTCCAAGAACAACAACAGGGATGTCAGACAAACGATTATATTCTGCAATTTCTGCTTTGGACATTTTTGCAAATACTTTCTTCATCTCCTTTAGTTGTGGTATTCTCACTTCTGCTGCTTTGAGTTCTTTCATTATTGGTGCATGGTCTGGAATTTCTTTTATATTGTACTCCTTCAGATAACCTTCTAAAACTTCAATTCTTTCATCAACGTTTGAAGGCCTGATTGAAAATCCATCCATACTTTTTCCATCATATGGTTTTGCTGCGCCTTCAGCATAATCCTGCGTTGTTCTTAGACTTTTCTGATGATCAAACGTCACTACTGAAACCCTTTGTGAATTCATACCAGTTGTTCCACCTGATTCGCCTGTGAACATAAGTCCTCCTCTTTCCTTGACAACTTTACCAGGCAATAAATCCCCTCCCATGTCAAGAATTGAATCTAATGATTTCCCGTTTGTTCCATGTACATAGAATTCAAACCCTTCAGGTTTGCTTTTCAGGATATTATGTGCTTCTAAGAAATCCGCGTTCATATTCCTGGTTGATACTGAAATTGTTGTCTTCGACAAATCTTTTCTTGGTTTTGGAAGCTCAGGCGATTCATCAAAGCTTGGTTTATGGTTTGGGAATAATTCTTCTGAGAACTCTTTAGCAGTCTTTGAATCTGCACTCACTTTTTGCAAATGCTTTTTAAGATCATTTGCACTCGCAATTTTAGATCCATATTCACGTTCATAAATAACATCGCCTCTTCTGATTAAACCAAGACCATGTAGCGCATCATCAGATACCTCTGTAAGTAATCCTGCCGCAGGCTTAAAAGCATTTTTAAAAAAACCTTTTGCAAGTCTAAAAACAGTTGTAGTAGACAAACCAGTTCCAACACTCGCACCCATTGCCATGAACGGATGCTCTTCAGGATCATAATTATTCATAACCATAAATCCGCCGGCACCGGTATCAATCACAAAGTTTTCAGCAACACCCAAAACTGCACCCCAACCACCTGTTGCAGAACTAAAAAATGTTCCTCCAAAGCCACCCGTTGCAGCACCCAATAATATGGCTCCTGGACTAAGGCCTTCATCAACGAATCGTAATATTTTTTCAGAATCTTTCAATTGCACTCTAGCAACTTCTCCTTTGAACATTGCTCTTTGCAATCCACCAATATCAACAGAATATTTTGTACTGTAGGCACCTGGTTCATAAGCAAATATGGTCTTACCTGTCAAAGCTTCTAGGTCAAACTTGAAATCTGAGCCATATACTTTTTTTGCGGATTCTTTGTTTTCTTCTAAGAATCCAAATACTAAATTGTACTTGTCGTTTTTGACTCCGTAATCTTCTCCATTAACATTTATGATGCTTCCAGCCATTCCAGCCATACTGTTTGAAAATTCAGGACTTGATTCTGGATTTGGGGTTCCGTGCCCGCTCATAACAATCAATAATTTTACCATGTCTTCAACTGTTTCATCTTCTAATTCATCATTCAGCCATGCTTCAATAGTATTAGACCTAACACCCATTCCAACTAGGCTCTGTATAGCAACAAGACCTCTAACATTCTCTTGATTTTCTTCATCTAATACCTTGATTTTTTCTTTGACTTCTTTAAAGCCACCAGCAACGTTAACAATATCATGTGTATATCCACCTTTGAATGGATTAGTTAGAACATAGAATACTATACCCGCGCTTTTTTCAGATAGGGAGTATCTACCCATATCTCCAAACTCGCTTTCCAAGGTTCCTTCTCTCAGTTTTGAGGACTCTTCGATTTTTTCTCGTTGGCTAACTAGTTGCAAGTATAATTTGTTAAAACCAATATCTGCTAATCTTGCTTTTTCTTCTTGAGCTTGGTTCCATAAGAATTTTAATTGCTTCTCTTTGTCCACAAGTAGTTCATCTTCTTTTGCAACTTCTTGTTTTTTGAAAGGTTTGTAATTTGTGAATTCTTGTACATCAACTGCGTTGGAAGTTGGGATTTCAATAGTAGTCATTCCTTTTTCTTGTCTTTTGTTATGATTTTCCAATAATTCATAACTAAGTTCTCTAAATAACAACTGATTCATGGCTAAGGCACCACCCAAATCATCATTTGCAGCATAAGCCTTTGACAGATCTTTTAGCAAATTAAATCTCTTTACAGTTATTGGTTTGCCTGTTGGGATGCCAGAAGTTGTTTGTAATCCAACAGATTCGCCTTCAGTTACTAATGTTGTATCATCATATATCAAACCTGCTCTTAAAA
>JADHVI010000014.1 GCA_016784125.1 Candidatus Woesearchaeota archaeon | reverse complement strand
TTTCCGCCTTTCATTTTGAAATGTGCACTTGTAACTTTTACGTTTCCAGATTCTAATCTTTCGAGAAAATTTTCTATTGCATCAATGTGAGTTGATAATATGCTTGAGTGCCCACCCATATATTCTTGTATTAATCCTGGTGAAATCCCTGTGTTTGTACCAATAAATGCGAGTAGCATATAATCGCTTCTTGGATTTGCTCTTCCTATATTTAATGTGTACTGTTTTGTTTTTTCAACTATTTCAGTTAATCTCGAATAAAGCTCTTCTCTTTCACTCTCTTTTTGATATTTTCGTTCTGTAGATATTTCTATAGGTTTAGATTGGCTTAGTGTTGTAATAACATTTGCGTTTATTATCGGCCTATGTTCAAATCCGCCATTAACTCTCTCATCTATTGTATCTGTTTCAATTTTCACAAAGAATTTTTCTGGAAATTCAATACTTATTTCTTCTGCAATTGCAGTTCTTAATTCCTCAATATAATCATTAATTTTAATGTATGTCTGACTTGGAGCAAATTCATATCCGCCTTCTTCCAGGGTTTGAAAGTATCTTCTAATTGGTACATCTGTAACACCTGCAACTTGAGCAAAGAATTTGTTTCTTGAACCTTCAGATTTTACTCTCATTTCAAATCTTCTTTCAATTATTCTTAACGCCTCTTTTATTAATCCTCTTACTTTCTTTGAATAAACTTTCTTCCCATATTTGATTTCTTCTCTTTTTATTCCATGTTCTCTTATGTCTGTTTCTAATTTTCTAAGGGCGTTCATTAGTTCTGGTTTTTCATACGTAACTTCCTTTAAAACACAATCTTGGAGTGTGACATTGCTGACTTTTGTGCTGTAATCTTTATCTATTTTCGTTCTAACAAATTCCCGAAAATAATTGTATGGAAACATTTCCTGCAGTCCATGAACTTTATGCATTTGATCGATTATATCTAACCCTGCTTTTTCCTTTTGTTCTTCTATGATTCGCCCTTTCGCATCAAGATCACAAAAATATTGTTCTGGAAATTCAAATTCTAATACTCTTTTTTTCCTTTGAGTTATGCTAAGCTGCAAATCTTCAAGATATTCTTTTAAGGTGAAATATATTTCTACATCTCCATGAAATTTTTCCCCTGTTTGCAGATGATATCTTCTTATCACATGCCAACTCACACCTGTCATTTCTGCGAAAAAATGATGCATTGAATGTGTATTCTTAACTCTTTTTCTATACTTCTGTTCTATAACCTGAACAGCTTCATTAATTACTTCTGAAATATTAGCATTATAAATTCTGTTCCCGTATCTTATCTCTTGTTCGTTTACTTGTCCTTCGTTCTCTCTTAATTCTCTACCAATCTTTCCCAATGCATGCATTAAAGGTTTATTGTCTCTAGTTTTGTTACTCAGATAATTGTCTTGTAGTTTGTTAATGGTTGTTTCAATACTATGCTCCCTACTTAATTTTTCACGAACATATTTTATGAAGCTTGAGTAAGGAAAAACTGTTTGTAGCTCATACATTTCATGCAATCTTCTTTTTACTTTTACTCCTGCGCGTTTTTTTCTTCCTGCTTTTTTCTTTCTTTTCTTTCTGGGTTTTTCATTTAGAATGGTCCCGTTTTGATCAAAGACTGCGAAGTATTCATCTGAGAATGTTTTCTCTAATTTCCTTTCATCAATTGGTTCTGATTCTAATCTCGTTCTATATTCAAATGCTCGTTTTAGAATCCATCCCTCGCCTAGTTTTGCTGATTTTCGGTATTTATTTAGTGTGCTAAAATCCATTGACAATACTTCTGCGAAGAATGAATCTGTTGCAAAGTCGTGCCATGGAACTCTGTGATATTTATCTTTTATTATTGCAAGTGTTTTCTCCATTTCTTCCATTATTCTTTCTGAAAATACTCTGGAACCCAAATCTGCATCTGAAAGATTTATGCCTCCGTTTGCAGTTACATTAAAGTATAGTTCATTAATTGCATACAATGTTTCTGATAGAACTGATGTTCCTACTAAATTATGTTTTCTTAGTGCTTGTTCACCTCTTTTCAGACCTTGTTGTTTAAGTTTTTTGCTGATGTATTTGTATATGCCTGCTACGTTGAATATGCTGTTCATATCAACTATTTGTTTTACTCTTCTCCAAACCCATTCACCGGGAACTTTTTTATTTGGTTCTCCTTGCTCTCTTCTGGCAGCCAGCTCTCTTAATGTTGAAACTCTTATTTCTAATTCTTCATATATGTGTGAGGGAAATGTTTCTAATGCTCCTTGCAAACAGGCTTGGATTAAGTCTCTTTTGTAAGTTGAACTTTCACCTGCCCAGAAATTCAAATAATCATCTTCGGATTCGAATCGATAGTTTTGAACTCTCCAAACCATTTCTTCTCCTTCGAGAAGTAAGTCTCTTGCTCTTTTTGGGTTGACTTTTTCTACTAGGCTTAGATATTCTAATTCTATACCTTCATTTTTTATAATTTCGCTTGTTAATTCTTCAACTGTGTCTATGGCTTCTAATGGAACTCTAGATTGTTCTAACGCTAAAAATCCTGGTTTTAGAATTGCACCTGCATTTTCGATGTTTGTATCAAGGCTAATATAATCTGTTAGAAATGTGTCAAAATCGGTTCGTAGTAAGGTCTTTTGAATTCTGAATAGTTGTTCTACTCTTTCCTGGAGTTTTCTTCCCAAAACCCAATTGCTCTCTGTTCGCGCACTTAAATTTTCTGCGGTTATACTCATATTTGGTGGTTATTTTAATCCATATAAAAACTTTTTGTAGTTTTCACCACTATAAAGTGATGTTGATATTAGTGATAATAATTCTTAGATTCAACAAAATTTTTATAATCAAAACAACCTTTTCAAGCATTATGAAAGAGAAACTTATATTCGAAAACTCTAAAGGAAACAAACTAGTAGGCATACTTTCCGATCCTGAAAAAAGGAATATAGTGGTTGTATTAGTGCATGGCATTTTTTCAAGTAAAGAAAGTCAAACCTACAAACGCTTTGAAAAACTTTTCAATGAACGAGGTATTGCAACTTTCAGATTTGATTTATTTGGGCACAATGAAAGTGATGGAGAATTAGAAGACATAACTGTATCAGAAGCGATTGACGATGTTGAACAAGCAATTACTTTTATGAAAAAACTTGGTTACTTTAAGATAGGATTGATTGGAGCTAGCTTTGCAGGTTTGGCATCTGCAATCGTTGCTTCCAAAAATGATAACTTATTTGCTCTGGGTTTAAGATGTCCTGTTTCAAATATGTATGAGACGTTAATGAAGAGAAAAGAATCAGGTGAACTAACATTTGACGATTCAAAAAAAACCTTTACCTATCAAAGCGATAAACGAGTTGTAACATTTAAACAATCACTTCTAAAGGATGCGAAGAAACACGATGCTCTCAAAGTAGCTCATAGAATTCAAATTCCAACAATATTAGAACAAGGAGATATGGATTTATCAGTTTCTTTAGAAGAAACACGGAAACTAGCATCAAAAATATGTGGTTCAAAGCTAGAAGTTTTCAAAGGTGCAAATCATCATTTTAAAGATCAAGAAGAAAAATCTTATAAGATGTTAATTGATTTCTTTCTTAAAGAATTGAAGCAATAATCTTATAAATACTATCCTCTTTCTTCCTCGATATGTGGAAGAAGAAAACCCCTGTTAAACCAAAAACAACTTGGGGAAAAATTTGGTACTTTATCTGGCATGAAGATTCAATTGCGAGCTGGGTTGTTAATATTATAATTGCATTTATTCTAATTAAATTCATAATCTATCCTGGCATGGGTTTTGTTTTCGGAACAAATTATCCGGTTGTAGCAGTTGTAAGCGAGAGCATGGAACATAATGATTCATTCTATAATTGGTGGTATGGTCAAGAAGATTTCTATCTGAAGAATAATATTACTGATATTGACTTTAGAACTTATTCCTTTGTTAACGGGTTCAATAAAGGAGATATAATATTTTTATATGGAACTACGCCTGAGAACGTAGAAGTAGGTAACGTTATTGTTTATTGGGCTCAAGATACAGAAAAGAAACCCTATCCAATTATTCACAGAGTTACAAATATTAGAGATACAGGTGGAGAAGTTTACTTTGAAACAAAAGGAGATAATAATGTTCGGCAGATTAGAGAACCTGAATTAGATGAAAAAAATGTTGCGGTTAATAATTATATTGGCAGAGCAACTTTCAGAATTCCATATGTTGGTTATGTAAAAATATGGTTTGTTGATATGCTCCAATGGACAGGTATAATGCAAAGTGGACCTGATGAGACAACAACTTTTATAAATAGTTCTGTTGAACCAAATCTTGGGTGATACTAATGGCATTGACTAACTTTAAAGGAACAGTGGTTAAAAAAGAATATTTAGCACCTGATGTTATAATACTATCTTTCAAATTGGACGCAGATATATCTTTTCAAACAGGACAATATGTTATGATGAAGATTCACAAAGGTGACTCATTCAAGAATAGGGCTTACTCAATTCTTAACCCTCCATCTCAGAAGGAAACAATGGATTTTTGTATTAAGATTGTTGAAGATGGTTTTGCTTCAGAAGTATTTGCAGAAATGGAAGTTGGATTTGAAGTTGAGATGAAAGGACCTTTAGGAACATTTGTTTTTGAAGATAAGAATGATATTCAATTTATGATTGCGGTTGGAACTGGTTTGGCACCAATGTATTCAATCTTGAAAGAACATTTGGAAGCATATCCAGATAAAAAGTTCAAATTATTATTTGGAGCTAGAACTCGAAAAGATTTAGTTTTTCATGAAGAATTCTTAGAAATCGAAAAAACTCATGATAATTTTGAATATATTCCTACCATTACAAGAGAAGAATGGGATGGACGCCAAGGAAGAGTACACCAACATCTAGGTACTGAATTTGAAAACACGACTTTCTATTTATGTGGATTAAAAGAAATGGTTACTCAAACAAAGGATGAACTGTTGAAAAATGGTGTTCTGCCAGAGAATATCAAAGCTGAAAGATATTCATGAGAACATTTTTTAATAATTCTTTTTTTATATTATTATGAGACAAGTAGATATTGGTAAAATATATTATGTTCTAGAGCAAGAAGTGAGTAAGCTCAAGGCTCCTATAGTTGATTTGGTTAAGATTCAAACAAAGGATCCTTTCAAGGTTTTATTGGCCACAATTTTATCTGCTCGAACAAAGGATCAAGCAACTTCTGATGCAGCATTTCGATTGTTTCAAAAAATAAATAAGCCAAATGATTTGAATAAACTTTCTCTTGGGGAAATTGAAAAACTGATTTATCCAGTTGGCTTCTACAGGAACAAAGCTAAATTCTTAAAAGAATTACCCATAGTTTTGGATAAAGAGTTTAAAGGTGTCCTGCCAGAAACAATTGAAGAGCTTGTAAGATTGCCAGGCGTAGGTAGGAAAACTGCTAATTTAGTTGTTGTAATTGGTTTTGACAAGCCAGGCATTTGTGTAGATACTCATGTTCACAGGATAATGAATCGATTTGGTTATCTTAAGACCAGGAATCCTTTAGAAACAGAGATGACATTGAGAAAGAAATTGCCTGAGAAGTATTGGTTGAGAATCAATTCTTTACTTGTTGCTTATGGTCAAACTCTTTGCATGCCAATAAGTCCTTGGTGCAGTAAATGTAAGATAAAAAGTTATTGTAATCAAATAGGTGTTGGTAAAACAAGATGAATGATTTAATAAAAGAGGTTTGGAAGTTAAAAAAAACAAATACTGGTAAAGAGGTTCAAAAGAGACTTCAAGAGTTCTTAGAATTCAAGAATAAAAATGATTCTGATTGGTTTTCAGAACTTTGTTTCTGTATCTTAACGGCTAATTCAAAAGCTTCAACTGCAATCAAGGTTCATGACGAACTTGGTTATCAAGGTTTTAGTTCTCATTCTCACAAAGAGGTTGCTGATTGTATTAGAAGGAATAAACATCGCTTTCATAATAACAAAGCTAAGTTCATCGTTGGTGCCAGGGTTTATTTGAATATTAAAGAGAAAATTTTGAAGTTTGATAATTCTTTGGATGCCAGAGTTTGGTTGGTCGAGAACATTAAAGGAATTGGATTTAAGGAAGCATCACATTTCTTGAGGAATATTGGTTATTTTGATTTAGCAATTCTTGATAGACATATAATCAATTTAATGTTAGAATATGGTTTATTAGATAAGAAACCAACAAATTTAGCTGAGAAAAATTATTTATTGGTCGAGAAGAAATTCAAAAAGTTGTCAGATGAAGCTAAAATGTCTCCTGCAGAGCTTGACTTGTATATGTGGTGCTTAAAAGCAGGTGAAGTTCTACGATAAACAAAAATCTTTGATTTTTGATATTATCTTCTGCAATTGTTGTTAAATTGATAGTTCAGATTGATAATAATCCAAACCTTTTTAAAGTGTTCTAGAGAAACAAAAACTTAAGATGTTATTTTGCCCAAAATGCGGATCTTTGTTGAAACCAAAAGATGAAAAAGGAAAGAGAGTTCTTCATTGCTCTTGCGGTTTTACAAATAAAGATGTTGATAAGGTTGAGATTAAAGAAACTGTAAATAAAAAAGAAAGAGAAGTCGAAGTTATTTCTGATGACCAAGAAAAAATGCTTCCTCTAACTGACGCTGATTGTCCTAAATGTGAGCATAAGAAAGCACATTATTGGTTAGTTCAAACCCGTGCAGGTGACGAGCCCGAAACCAAGTTCTTAAAATGTCAAAAATGCAAACACACATGGAGGGATTACTCCTAAAGCATTTTTGATCACACAAAAAGCTTTGCTTTTTGACGTGTGAGAAATGCAAACATACTTGGCGTGACTATAGCTAAAATGTCAAACATTAATTACGACAATCTCAAAAATGAGGAAATGGAAAATATAAATATTACTTTCATTCCTAAGAACTGTCCTAAATGTGGTGACCTAATGGTTTGTCGAGAATTAGGTGTCTGGGGTTATTATTGCATTGAATGCATGTTCTGGTGGGGTACTTATGATCCTTACCCAAAAGTCTCTGGTGAGCCTAAAAAGCTAAACAAATAAAAATGAGTTCTTATTCAACTTTTCTATGTCATATGATTTAATAGTTGTTGGTGCAGGACCAGCTGGTTCTACTGCTGCAAGGTTCGCTGCTAAGGCTGGTTTGAAGGTTGCTTTGATTGATAAAAGATCCAAGATAGGTTTTCCTAAGCAATGTGCAGAAGGCATTAATACTCATGGTATGGAGATTCCAGGAGTTAAGATAAGAAAGGATTGGATTTCTAATACTATTTATGCTGGACTGATTGGATTACCTGGCAAGGGAGGGATTCACATAATTTCAAAGGAGCCTAAAGGATATATTCTTGAAAGAAAGGTTTTTGATGCTGCTCTTGCTGATTTGGCTGCTGATGCTGGTGCTGATCTTATTAAATCATCTCCTGTTGTTGGCTTAGAAAAAGACAACACCGTTGTTAGAGTTAAAAATTCTAAGAATTTGAAAACAAAAATAGTCATTGGTGGAGATGGACCAGGTTCAATTGTTGGAAAAACCTCTGGTTTAGGTAATCCTATTAGCGGCATTGGTATGCAGTATGAAATTAAAGCCGAGTCTAAGTATCCTAATACTTTGCAAGCTTATTTTAGTAGGGATATTATTGATTCTGGTTATTCATGGGTTTTTCCTAAGAAAGATACTTTAAATGTTGGGATTGGTTCTTACAAGCAAGAAGCTTTGAAAGCTAAACTTGATAATTTTGTTAAAGCTGTTGGTGTTAAAGGTAAGATTTTGGAGACTAATGGTGGTTTGATACCTTTACATGGTCCTCTAGCTAAGTTTTATTCTAATAATGTAATGTTAGTTGGTGATGCTGCAGGTCATACAAATCCTTTAACTGGTGGTGGGATTCCTGTTGGTATGTTTGATGGTAAATTGGCCGCTAAGATTGCGATTGAAGAGTTGGAGTCTGGAAAAATGGATTTTTCTCGTTATCAAGATGAATGGTGGAATAGTAAGTTTGGCTGGACAACTAAGAAGAGCTTGGTTTCTAGTGCAAGATTTTTGAAATGTTTAAACAAAGGTTATATTGATGCCTTTCTGAAAAAAGTTGGTTATATTGAATTAAAGTCAAGCAAGGACTTTCCAAAAATTTTGTACAAAGTTATGAATCCTTGGTTAATGTTCCAATTGTTCTTGACTGCAAAAGATTTTCCTAAAATACAAAAGTACGCCTGGTAAAATGAACGTTAAAGATTATATTGCTAATTCAAAGTTGAGGATTCGCGTAACTCCTAATTCTAATAAAACAGAAATAAAAGGTTATGATAAGGAACGTAAAGTTTTATTGGTTTGTGTTGCTGCACCTGCAGATAAGAACAAAGCAAATCTTGAAGTTATCAAGTTCTTTTCTAAATTGTTAAAGAAAAAAGTTGAAATAAAAACAGGGTTAAAAAATAGAGAAAAAATATTATTGATTAATGACTAATTTTTTTTCATTCCTTTGTACTGAGAATCATAAATATCCATATCATCAGTCATGTCGCCTTTTTTCCAAGCCTCTACCCAATCTTGAATAACGAATTTTTTAATGCTACCATCTTCTTGAATGCAGAACACGTTTTTTATGCCTGCGTTGATTAACATCTTTTTACAAATAAAACATGGATGTGCATTGATGACTTTTTCTTCACCTTCCCAAACCTTTTCGCTGTAAAGGTATATGTCTCCTCCAAGAATCTTTGTGCCGGATCTTGTGGCATTAATAATTGCATTAGCTTCGCTATGTACAGTTCTACAAAGTTCATACCTCTGTCCAGATGGAATTTTAAGTTCTCTTCTCAAACAATTACCTCTTTCAATACAATCTCTAACTTTTCTAGGTGCTCCGTTGTAACCTGTAGCAACTATTTGATCATCTTTGACAATTATGCTGCCATGTATTGTTGCTAAACAATTAGCTCTTTGAGCAACTTCTTTTGCAATATTCATATAATATCTTTCTTTTGTTGGTCTGATAAATTTTTCTTTTTTAGTCATGATTGTTCACCTATTTTCTTTAAAGCTTCTTCAACTTGTGCGTATAGTTCTTCAAATGAACCATTGTTTTGAAAAACATAATCTGCTAATTCTATGCATCTTGAAAGATTTTGTTTAGTTGGATCGGTTGCAGAAAATTCTCTTTTTTCATCCTCTAAGAATTTTTCATAGGTTACATTATCCTTTGAACTTTTTCTTTTTAGATTTCTTTCATATCGAATTTCGGGTTTGGCATCCACTGAAAACATAATACAGGTTCCTCTTTTTTTAAGTGCAATAATTTCTCCTTCTGTTCTGATACTTTCCATAACTATATTTCCACCTTCTTTTTCTGCTCTCTCAAACAAGTATTCAGCAATATATCCTGATCCATTCTTTGCTCTAAGGTCATTTGCGACTAAAACCATTGAGTCACGATTCACTACTAAACCTCTTTTTTCAATTTCAGGGACAATACAATCATAAGTTGTAGAATAATGTTTGAAACCTTTTTTTTTTAAATATTCAACAATTGCTCCTTTTCCCGCTCCTAAAGTTCCTGTTATACCAATTATCATTTTATTGTTTTTATATATTCATCTATTATTTTCTTTGCTTCTTCTAGAGTGTGATATTCTTTGTATGTTAATTTTTGACATCCTGCAATCATTCTTGATAATATTCTTCCTTGATTTGGTCTGAATAAACATAAGATGTTCATATTATCTTTTGAAGCGATTCCAATTTCATATCCAACTCCCATACTAATAGTAGTTACTTCTGCAATTAACACATCCGCTGAATCTATCATTTCAACATCTTTGTCATGGATTTCTTGATCTGTTAAATGATTCTCTCCTTCTTCTTTTAATTCAGGATCACCAACGTGTTCTGTTAATACTTCTCCATGTTTCTTTAAGTGTTCAATTAAATCAGTGTAGATATGTACATCTCCTCTTCCGCCTGTTATTGACGCTGCAAAGTATATTTTCATTCTATCATTCCCTTGACTTTGTCCCATATAATTTTGTGAATATCTTCTATTGACATTAACATATCGTCTTTTGTACAGTTGATTACTGGCCAACCATATTTTTCTGCAACATATTTGAATGCACCGGCTGCATCTTCTAAATGATTTATGTCTGCTTCGTGTACATCTCTTCCATCTTTGCCAATATAATCTCTATGTCCTTTTGAATCCACTAATGTCTGTCCAACTTTTGGTGGCACATATAGTAACAAGCAAACATCAGGTCTTGGTATATTAAATATTCCATGTTCAAGTTCATCCAACCATTCCAAGAATTCATCTCTTTCTTTTTGATCTTTTATTTTTCCGGTTTGATGTCCCATGTTAGCTGAAACATATCTATTTGAAATAACGATCTTTCCGTCTGCTAACCATTTCCTAATCGTAGGTGCTGCTGCAAATCTATCGCAAGCGTAGAATATGGATGCTTGTTTTGCAGTTACGTCTTTTGCCTTTCCAAACTTGCCGTTTAGATATTCTTCAACAAGAACTGCGCTTCTCTCTCCGTAACGTGGAAAATCAGCTTCTTCAACATCGTAGCCTTCTTTTTTTAATCTTTTAATTAAAAGATTGGTTTGTGTACCTTTGCCACTGCCATCAGTTCCATCTATTACTATGAATCGGCTTTTCATTTTATAATCCTGGATATAATGGATGTTGTCCACATAGTTCTTTTACATCATTTCTAACTTTCATGATGATTTCTTTATTATTTAAGTTTGAGATTACTCTATTTATCATATCTGCAACTACTCTAACATCTGTTTCTTTGAAGCCTCGAGTTGTTAATGCTGGAGTTCCTAATCTAATTCCGGACGGATCAAATGGGCTTCTTGTATCAAATGGGATCATGTTCTTATTGCAAGTTATTCCTGCTTTATCAAGTGCTGTTTCTGCTTCTTTTCCGGCTGTGTTCTTATTTGTCAAATCAACTAACATCAAATGATTATCTGTACCATCTGTTATTAGTTTGAATCCATGTTCAATTAATCTTTCTGCCATGGCCTTTGCGTTCTTCAATACTTGTTCTATATACGTTTTGAACTCTGGTTTCAAAGCTTCGCCAAAAGCAACTGCTTTTGCAGCTATGACATGTTCTAATGGGCCTCCTTGCATTCCTGGAAAAACAGCTGAGTCAATCATTCCTGCTAAATTTTTCTTTGAATCAGGGTGATATCGCTCCTTTAATCGATCTTCTTGTTTAGATAGTATCAATGCACCTCTTGGGCCTCGAAGTGTTTTATGAGTCGTTGTAGTTACAACATCACAGTGTGGGAATGGCATCTGGTGTTTTCTTGCAGCAATCATGCCTGCGAAGTGGGCAACATCTGCCATCAAATAAGCACCTACTTCATCTGCGATAGCTCTGAATTCTTTGAAATCTATATTTCTTGGATATGCACTGTAACCAGCCAAGATTAATTTTGGTTTTTCTCTAAAAGCTACTTTTCTAACTTCATCCATATCAAGAATGTGAGTTTCTTTGTTTACACCATATGAAGTAAAATTGTAGAATTTGCCTGAGAAATTAACTTTGGAACCGTGGGTTAAATGTCCGCCATGATCCAAGCTCATTCCTAAAATTTTATCTTTTAATTCAAGTAATGCAAAGTATGCTTCCATGTTAGCTTGTGAACCTGCATGTGGTTGTACATTTGCATGTTCTGCGTCAAACAGCTTCTTTGCTCTTTCAATCGCTAGTTTTTCACTGACATCAATATACTCATTACCACCATAATATCTTTTGTCAGGGTAGCCTTCCGAGTATTTATTTGTCAACCAGCTACCCATTGTTTGCATTACTGGAATGCTGACAAAGTTTTCAGAAGCTATTAACTCAACAGTTTCTTTTTGTCTTTTGAGTTCGTTCATAATTGTCTCGGCTATAATTGGATCCTGTTTTTTTAGTTCTTCAATGTTCATTCTTTTTTCCTCACATAAGTACAAAATGAATACTCACCATATTTCTCATCAATATGGTCTTCCTTATTGATTAGTTTCCATTCATCAAAGTTTATTTTTGGGAAAAAAGTGTCTCCCTCAAATTCTTTGTCAATGATTGTAAGTTCAAGTTTGTCGGCGATTTGTAAGCCTTTTTTGTATATCTCGTATCCACCACAAATGAAAACTTTTCCTTTGCAACCATCTAATGCTTCTTTAAGTGAATGTTTTACAATTACTTCAACTGGTTGCAAATCCAGGTTTTTTGTAAGCATGATGTTTATTCGATTTTTTAATGGCTTTGACCCAATGGATTCAAACACTTTGCGCCCGTAAATAACTATGTGGTTCAAAGTCAGTTTTTCAAAGTGTTCTAAATCTGTTTTTATATGCCATGGCAAATCATTATTTTTTCCAATGACATTATTCTTTGAAACAGCTGCGATAATAATTATCTCATTCATTTACAATGGACCAACGGTTTCGAGTTTTTCAGTGGCTTCTTCTGACTTTAATCTTCCAAGTTCTTCTTTTGAATAATTACATATAATATATTTTGATAGCAAAGGATATTTCTCTTTCATTATATCGTATACTTTGTATGCAATCAATCTATATGATTCATGAGCAAATGGAACTGTTCTTAATTTAACCAAATGATATATGGCTCGTAAATTCATTGTTAACAAATATCTCTTTTTATAACCTAATGGTACGAGGTACTGTGCTTCCAAAGGATATTTCTCAACAACTTTTTCATAGACTTCTTTTACTTTATCCATTGCAGTTATATATTGATCTGCGACTCCAGAATTAGCAATATCTTGAGGAATGTCATATCCAAGTTCAGCTGTCAATAATGGATTTGTTTGTGTGCATATTCTGTGTCTTTGAAGATCTCTGAATGCACCGTAATCCATTACTATTTCGAATGTAAATTGTTCATGTTCTAATTCTCTCATTGGATAATCGAATTGTCCCATGTTTTTTAGAAATGTGTCAAAGATTTCTTCTTTCTCTTTTGTAGTCATGCTTTTAATCTTCGCTATTACTTTGGCAAAAGACTGTTGTTTGAATCGATACATTATGGCTGCAAGAATTGTATCATCTGGATTTGCAGGTGCGTTGACCAATGTAACAGGACTTTGGTTTTCATCTTCAACGTCTATTGAATCACCAAGTTTTGTCATTTCTTTATTTGTTTTAACCATGAAATAATTTCTATCGGCGAATCTTAATAGTGATGGTAGAACTTTTGTTGCTTCTGCTTTGACTTGTTCACCAATCTCATTCATTTCTTTCATAGGATGTGATAAAAGCTTCACAATTGCATGCACTAGCTGTCTGGCATTGACTGTCCATCCAAGACTTGTTTTTGTACATGCAGGCAGTAAATATCTGATGGCATCAAATCTTCTTGCTTCGCACGCTCTCGTCCATGCAACTTCAGTCATTCCTTCTTTCATTGGAGCGATTTTTTTAACATATTCAAGCACTGGTTCATGTAATTCCAAGTAAGTTTGAAATAATAAATCTAATAGTTCCTTAATTTCTTCGCTAAATTCAGACTTTTTTAGTTTTTCGTCCATGTAAATCGTACTATTATCGAACGAAACGTATCTGGTTGATTTCTCAATATATGAGCATAGTCTATTATCTTCAATAACTTTTGTTGCTAAAATACTTACACCTTCTAATCCTAAACCTATAACTGCTCCTTCTGCAACTGAGCTATGTCCAAATCCAAGAACCCATTTCTCCATGAATTGAATTGCTTGTTCGGTAGCGTGTTGAGCTTCAAGCCCACCTTTTGTCTTCTCAATTTCTTTTTTTAGATTTTCGAAGTTGTGTGTGTCTCCTTTTAGTAGTTTGAGAAAACTTTCTCTTAATCCCAATCTAGATCTGCTATATCTTGCCTGCATTAAAGCCCACACTTCAGGATGAAAGTTTTTTGTGGAAAAGATTGATTTATCTGTATTTGTAAAGAAATAATCTAGTATTTTCTTATCATCATCTGAGTAATCCATACCTATACCCCCAATTATAAGTATAGAAATTCTTTTTATTTAAAAAAATTGTTGTGCTAGAAAGAGAGAATGAGAATAATTACTTTTTCTTCTTTAGTAATTTAAAGAATAAGATTGCTTCCAAAATACTTGTGGCTAGCGACGTTAATGGCACGAGAACAACTAGTAGAATTGTTAGTATGAATCCTCCTTCAATGATATACATTACTCCTAATGCAGTTGCTAATCCATTGGCAATCTTCTTTAAGTGTAATACTGCTATTCCGAAGAATATTGACGTCAAAGCCACGATTACTAGTAATATTACATTGACTACCATCCAAGCTTGTGGCTCGAAAAATTGACTGACAATGTTTATCACAGTTATTGCGATTAGCACACCAAATGTAATGTAAGTCATTACTCGTAAGAACTTTGATTTTATTTTATTGGATAATATGTAGAATCCGTATAGCACGAGTAATCCTGTAACTAAGAATACTACTGAGCTAATAATTGTGGCATTAATCATTAAAGCTTTATTATCAGTAATTGCAGCTATAAACCCTATAATAAAAGTTGGAATTATAATTATTGCATTTACTACTGCTGCCCATGCCGCAAAACGTAATCTTTTATCCATCGTTGTAATAGTTAATATTTATGCATATAAATAGTTTTCTTTTCTTGATACTCAGAAAAACAGAAAACCGCTAACTTTGGTTAGTGAATAAATTCTTTTCTGGTATCCAAAAAATATTTTTTTCAAAACTTGTTACATATTTTTCTTAATACTAGTGAAAAACTATATAAAGAGGCTATTTCCTTCTTTTAGAATGGTTTCAAAGGAGTTCAAGACTGATTTGTTATTAGGATTGTTTATTGGTTCTTTGATATTGGCTAATACTCTCGGTACTAAGATCACATCCATCTTTGGTGTTAGGATGTCTTTTGGCATATTCTTTGTTCCAATTTTATTCTTAGTAACTGATATTATTGCAGAGGTCTATGGTAAGAAGAAAGCCACAAGCTTTGTCTATATAGCTTTGATAGTGCAAGTGTTTGCTTTAATAATGGTTTATTGGTCCATCAAAGCCTTTCCAAATCCTACTTGGGGAAACCAAGAAGCTTATGCATCTGTTTTTACTGCTACTCTTAGAATGACTGCTGCTAGTGTTGTTGCTTTCTTAATTAGCCAATTACATGATGTTTGGTCTTTTGAGTTTTGGAAGAAGAAAACCAAGGGAAAACATTTGTGGTTTCGAAACAATGCATCTACGATTGTAAGTCAGTTCATAGATACAACTATCTTTATGTTCTTAGCATTCTACATGGTTGCTCCAAAATTCACTGTGCCATTTATTATTAGCTTGATAATTCCTTATTGGTTATTCAAGATTGCTTTTGCAGCAATTGACACGCCATTTTGTTACTTGGGTGTTAGGTGGCTTAGGAAGAAATGATTTTTATGTACTCTTTTTTTATCCCAAACTCTAAAGATTTCATGTAAAAAATAGGGAACTCTTCTGATGTTGTGAGATTCATCGCACTAAGATGATCAAGTCTTTCATCGCTTGTTTGATCTGGTTTATGTGTGACTTTGTAGTCAGTTATGAAATGACGCAATCTTTTGCCAAGATCATTTAGTGTTAGAATGTGGGCAACAGTACCAATACCTTGTCTTTCTAAGCCTGATGTGTAGAACATAGGATCAAAATCACTCCAATCAATTATTAGTGGTTTGCTTGTTTGTATGCTGAACACCGAATATCCTATTTTTCTACTTGTTCCATCTAGAAAATAGTTTGTTGAGTGACTTTTGAGGGTTGGTATTGGTGTGTCTCTCATAGTTTGCTCAACTGTTATATTCTGTTCTATTAGTAATTTTATCATACTAGGAGTTTTAAGTGTTTGTAATGCTGTTTCCCAATTCATATTTTTAGAATTGAAAGTTTATTATTAAATGTTTATACCTCTTCTTATGTTAAATGGTTGAGGAAAGGAAAGTAATTAATACTTCTTTTGAATCCTTTCTCATATGATTTTGAAAGAAGGATTGGCTCTAGACATCGACGAAACCCTTTCTTGGACTTTTGGTTTTTGGGTTGAGAATTTGCAGAAACGATTTAGTAATCCTGAAAATTTATCTGTAGAAGAAATGTTTAATAAGTATAAATTCACTCAGAATGTTCCTTATTGGCAATCTGAAGAAGCTCTTGCTTGGATGGAGGAACATCGTAATCATAATGGTTTACAAAAAGAGTTGTCTTTGATTGAAGGTTCAAATATTTATGTTCCAAAAGTTAATAAAATAATCCCAATTTCTGTGTACCTTACAACCAGACCTGACACAGTTATAAAAGGAACTAAGCATTGGTTGGATAAACATGGTTTTCCAGAGGCACCAATCATTTGTCGTCCGAGCTTGATTCCTACTGAGGAAGGTGATGCTTGGAAAGCTGAGAAGTTAAAAGAATTATATCCCACTATCAAAGGAATAGTTGATGACAATGCAAGAGTTCTTCAGTCTTTGGAACCTGATTACAAAGGAGTTCTTTTCTATTTTCAGCATGATACAGTTGATTCAGTAATCCATGCTATTCCTTGCAAGACTTGGGAGAAGGTTTATGAAGCTGTTAAGAAAGAGTTTATGCAGAACTAACTATTGATATTACTTTCCTCTCATTCTATCAAATCGTTCCATCATAGCTTCAACTTGATGTGTAACTATAGGCCTTGAATGTGAGTAAAATGAATTCTCTGCAGCATATGCTTGGAGTTCTTTCAAAGGAATAAATTCAAAGTTTTCATGTTCTCTCCAATCCTTTGCAGCCTTCATTCTTTCTGTGACTTCAGCAATTGTTAGTCTTGTTATTGCGAGATAGTTTAATAATAATTCAAATGGGTCTTGTACGAGTGCAAATGGTTTTGGAGCTCCAACCAAATCTTTTGGAAGTATGTTTCCTTCTTCTTGTAGTTCTTGTCCTATTGATCTTATTCCGTCGTAATGATTAAATTCAAAGTCTTGAAATCCTTTTGCATGGTCGCCATATCCTGCTAGGTGATGTCTTAAACCTTGTCCTTTGTCTACGCCTTCACCTCTGATTGTAATAACAACTGGCAAGTCCTCTACAGGAGTTTTGTTGCCGTCCGGATTAACTAGTAAGAAAGTTCCTTGTGAGAATGGATTAACATGCATTGGTTTTTTCTTTGTCAAAACTATGAGGTCGGAAGTTTTCATCACATCATACATTTCAGCCATTGGGCTTGCTTTTGGATTATAGTCTAAATCTCTTGAAACACACACTTGAGAGTAACTTCTATTTGGTGAAATCAATAGTCTTGCTTTTTGACCTTCTATAATTATTGATTCAGCACCAACTTTGTGTCCATCAAAATAGTTAGGATTACTCCCTTGATTATCTTCATTAACTTGTTTTGCGGCAGCAATTATTTCTGGTGGTAACTCTGGTGAGTTTGTTATTGGAAGTATTTCTACAGAATTTACCATTGCTATAATATCACATTTATCATGCCCAATATCTCTCGCCATTGTGTTGGGATAGAAGTTTTTTTTAAAAAGATTTACTATTTCAACGTCTTAAGTGCTGTTCCTATAAGAAATATTGATCCTGTGATTAGAATTAAATCTTTTTTTGTTGCTTTTTCTTTTGCTAGTGTAATTGCTTCTTTTACAGAACTTGCAATTGAAGGATGATGGAATTGCTCAGCTAGTTTTTCTGGTTGTAATGCTGTTTTCATAGGTGGTTTTGTAACTATGAATTGTGCGTCTAACACTTTTATTTCTTCACTAATCCTTTTTACATCTGCTTTTTTCATTAAACCAATAACTACAAATAGTTTGTCATAATCAAGTTTGCTTACTGATTTGACTAATGCTTTCATTCCATCTGGATTATGTGCACAATCTAATAATATATTTTTTTCTACAAATTCAAATCTTCCCGGCCAATAAGCTTCTTGTACACCTGTTAATATTTCTTTTTCTCCAATTCCTAGAATTACTAATGTTGCAATTGCTATGCCGGCATTTTCTTTTTGGTAGTCTGCTTCGAAATCAAGATCTGCTTCTTCAGAGATAATTAATTCACAATTTTTTTCTTTGCAAACTTTTCTAATTACTTCAAGTGCTTCTCCTTCATTGCTAGTCACGACTGGTATGCCTTCTTTGATAATGCCTGCTTTTTCCATAGTTATTTCTTTTATTTTTTTCCCTAGAATTGCTGTGTGGTCCTTACCAATTCTTGTAATAACTGATATTATTGGTGTGCAAGTATTTGTTGCATCTAATCTTCCGCCAAGGCCTGTTTCCAAAACAACGTAATCTACTTCTTGTTCTTTGAAGTATATGAATGCCATCACGGTTATAGTTTCGAAAAATGTTAATTTAATTCCTTCTTGTTTTTCTATGGTGACTATTCTTTTTATTAACTTATTAACATCTTTATCTGAAATGTTTTCATTATTGATTTTGATTCTTTCATTGAATTGTGTCATGTGTGGTGAAGTATACATGCCTGTTTTGTAACCTGCTTCTATCAGTGTATTGTTGATCATTGAGCAAACGCTTCCTTTACCATTTGTTCCCGCTACATGTATAATATTCAAGCAATCTTCTGGGTTGTTAATTGCTGTTAGTAACTTATTCATATTGTCTAATGAATAATCTTCTACGAATCTTTCTAGTTTGTAGATATAATCCAAGGATCTGTTTGATAGTTCTGTAAATCTCAAAATGATAACCTCATGTTTAAGCCTGGTTTTTCTTTCATAATCTGTTCCCTGATATTCTTTAAGAATTCATCTGTTGGTGTTTTTAATTCTTTTATTCTTTTATCTGTGACTTGTGATGTTCGAAAACTTTTAAGTTCCCATACACAGTTTATGTCTTCAATTTCTTTTGCTAT
The DNA here is from genome assembly GCA_016784125.1 of Candidatus Woesearchaeota archaeon. GTDB lineage: Archaea > Nanobdellota > Nanobdellia > Woesearchaeales. The sequence continues at coordinate 3,701 of JADHVI010000014.1, read as the reverse complement.
TTTCATCAAGTCTTCTTTTCTAAATATTAACCCTGGTATAATGGTTGTTTGGAATGTGATTTCTGCTTTCTCATCATATGCTTTTAATATTTCCAGTGTTTGTTTCATATCATTCATTATGTCTTTTGATGTTTTGAACCAAGTAGATGAATTTGTCACTTTATCAAATAATTCATTCATCGGTGCTTTGATATCCACATTTATTTTTGTGATGAGTTCATTTTTTAGCAGTGCTTCAATGACGTCTGGTTTTGATCCGTTGGTATCTATAACTGTTTTCATCTCTAATTCTTTTGCTTTGCTTAGCATGTCTAGTAATGCTGCTTTTTGAAAACATGGTTCGCCGCCAGATATTATTATACCTTCAACTGTTCCTTTCTGGTTTTCCATCTGCTTTTTTATTTCTCGTAAATCGATTTCTTGCTCGAACTTTGTTTCTAGAAGGTGTGGTGTGTTACAATATGGACATTTGAAGTCGCAGCCTGACAAGTATATTTTCATATATAATTCGTTTGAGAAATCTACACTTCCGGCCTCTATAACTTCTTCTATATATGCTTGCATTTGTGATTGTAGAATCTTGGGATTTATTAATGTTTAGAGAGAATTATGCGTGGAGGTTTTGTCCTCAGTAAGATTTATTCTTCTTCCTCTTCTTCGTCGTTAAAAAAAGAACTAAGATTTTTGCTTTTTATCTTCGCTTTGTAGCTAATCGCAGTCATGTTTAATCCCTGGTACTCGGTTATGTTTCTATTAGGGTTGTGCCTTTTTTAAATATGATTAACCTTGAAACGATAGCTTTCAAACGCACTGTTTTGAAAGCATAGTTTCTTATAATCTCCATTTAAAAATGCTCAGAGGGTTAACTAGTGTTAACTTAGTTTTGATGTTCAAAGAATTCTTTGAGGAAGGGTATGGTTTTCATTCTTTTCTCATTTACAAAAAAATATTGGTTTTTTTGAACCTCGAAAAGAACTTTACTCTTTTCTCAGTCCCATAATGCTTTGTCTGGCTTCAGATAGTATTTTACCAGTCTTAGAATCAATTCTTACGTTTATTATGTTAAAGGTTTGTGTGATTAAAGTTAGGTTGAATATCTCTGTTCCAAGATTTTGCAATATAGCTATTATCTTGGATACTATTTCAGCAGAATATTTTTCTTTTACTAGTTTCTCCGCAATTTCAACTGCGTTTTCTAAAGTGATAGAAACATTCTTCATATTCAAAGGTTTAACTCTATCTTCAGGCTTTTTGAAAACTTCTTCTTCTGGACTTCGCGTTATCTGTTTACCAATTTCAAAGACAACAACTTTGTCCTTTGTTTTACTATAAAACCCTAGTTGCCAGTCACCTTGTAAGTTATGAATAATTGTAAACGCATGAGCTAAGAACACTTCAGGATTTTCCTTCTTAAACTCCTTGAATATATTAGAAGTTTCAACGTGTTTGATCGCGGTTTTCAAAAGCATAATTAGACTATGCATAATTAGTATATAAGCGTTTTGGTGCTATCCTAAAAGCTCTGTAATCGTTACAAACCTATAACCTTGTTCTCTTGCTTGGTCAATAATGATTGGTAACGCATTGTTTGTTTGTTCTCTTTCTGCTGGTCCGTCATGTAATGCAATAATACTGCCTGGCTTTAAGTTTCTTATTACTCTAGACACTAACACTTCTTCTCCTGGTTTGTTATAATCCATTGGGAAGATGTTCCATGTAACTGTTTGTAAACCAAGTTTTCTTGCAGTTCTTAATGTGCAAGATGTCTTGAAGCCATAAGCTGGTCTGTAATACTTTACTGTTTGGTTTATGATGTTTTCAACTTGTTCTTTGTTATTTGCTAATTCGTAATAATTCTTTATTACAAAGAGTTTATGTGTCATTCCATGTATTCCTATTTCATGTCCTTCTACAGTTGTTCGTTTTAGAATATCTGGTTTTTCTTCAACTCTTATTCCTGTTACAAAGAAGGTTGCTTTAACATCTTTCTCTTTCAAAATATTTAGAATTGTTTCTGTATCTTCGCCTGGTCCATCATCAAATGTCAATGCTACGATTTTCTCATCTGTTTTCACGCTTGAAATAACATTTCCAAGCACATCTGAACTTGGATGAATCGCTGCTAAACCCCAGAATAGAATTGCAAGAATTATAATGCCTATGATGAGAAACTTTTTTTTCATTATTATATTTGATCTTGTGAATCAATAAACTTTGCAACTGCCTTGGGTACTAATTGTTTCCAAGAAATATCCTTATCAGCAATTCTTCTTCTTATTTCTGTTGCACTTATTCCTTCAATGTGATCGGGCATAGAAACTGTTTTCACATTATATCCAACTCCACGACCATAAAATACGTCGCTTATATCCGGCACAATCATTGTGTGCCCATCCATATTTTCATCTTCAAAAATTTGTTTAATCATGTCTACTCTGTCTTGAGCGCTATGTTCCTCATCAGTATCGCGAACTAATATTAATACTGGTTTGTCAACACTTTTCCACAAGGCCACATGACCATTGTGCGGTGGGCTGTATCTTCCTATAAAACAAGCTCGTTTCATTTTTTATTATCTTGCTTTCTTTGTCTTATTAAATCCTTCGTTCCTTTATTGCTTAATCCTGTTGTTGGAGTTGGTAATAATTTGCTTGTATCTTTGAAATTAATCCATGTATGCCATTTCCCATTCTTCTTGAACTTCTTCTTAGCTAATAACACGACTCTTGACGGTATATGCTCTGAAACAATTTCATAGTTTTTGAGGTGTTTGTTTATCTCTTTACTAAACTCTACGACTTCTTCATGGGTTGGCATGTTATCTTCTTTTAGTCTTTCTCTTGATTCTCCAACATGCATGTATGCTTTTACCTCTATAAAATATGTGTTTGCTTTCTCTATTAAATGAGCGTAATTCTCTGGTTCGACATCATTTTTTCCTTTTATAACAGTTATTCTGATGCATGTCCTGTCATTTCTTTTAGCCATGTATTCTAAGCTTTTATTGAATCGCTCCCAGAAATCTTTGAACAATGGCTTGTCAATCTTTTTCAATAATTTTTTGTTTGGCGCATCCATACTAATGTATAATTGAGTTATTGGTCTTAGTTTCTTAATCTCTTCTGGGTATTGTGCATTCGTAACTAAGAAAGTTGAGATTCCTCTTTTGTGAAATAAATCTATTATCTCGTTGATTTTTGGATATATGATTGGTTCGCCTGTTAGTGAGAGAGCAACATGTTTTACTTCCAAAGATTGTTCATATGCTTTCTTGTTTAACCTTTCAAATCCTTTAAATCCAATCAATAATTTGTGATGTGCAGCAATGCTTTGTTCTATTATCTCCTCCGGGTCATCGACTGCCCATTTCCAATCTTTGGAGACGGGTGCTTTGTATCCTCTCCAGCAAAACTCACATCTATTGGCACAACTCATTGAAGTTGTCATCTGTAAGCATTGGTTGCTCATAATACCATAAAACTTTAATTTGTAGCAGCCACCTTCATCTCTTAACATGCTTTTTGTCCAGCCACAAATCTTCACAGCACTATGACTGCCTGCTATTCTATACTGTTGCTTCTCGAGTGTATCTTTATACTTTTTATCTGAGAGTTGTTTTAACATATTCTAAGAAAACAATGTTATAATTAAAAAGATTTAGGTTTAGAAACTCTTCGTTTAGAACTCTTTTATATATCTAT
>JADHVI010000013.1 GCA_016784125.1 Candidatus Woesearchaeota archaeon | reverse complement strand
AATCTCCAAACAGAGTTGCGTCTGTTGAAATGTTTCCAACTATCACGTTCTGTGATATTTGTGCTGATCGCTCAAGTATATCATAAGCAATTGTTTCATATATTATTTTAAGCATTGAAACATTTTTACTATGATCATATGTTCCATTGCCTATTTTTGCAACTGTGTGAAGTGTGCTGTTGGCTAATGTACAATCATCTACAGGTCCAAAACCAATAGAATAGATTGTTGCGTTAAGATCTTCTCTAGATCTGTTAGCAGAGTACAGAGTATTGTTGGTTGCACCATTATTGGTTGTACACTGAGTACATTGACCCACTATGTCTCCTGATCCACAAGCTCCTGATGTGTCACACATTCCTTCACATTGTTGAACTCCAAAAACAGACGAGTTACTATAACAGGATCCGTCTGCGCAGTGAGTTGGTACTCCGTCAGTCATGACCACTATAAATTTTTGTCTTGATTCATTGCTATAAGTTCTTAACAATTCACGACCTTTGTTTATCGCACATGCAACACAGGTTTTACCTTTTCCTTGTGAAAATCCATTTATGAAAACTTTTATTCCAGCAATATTTTCTGGGTCATCATAATATTTGATTGCATCGTCATGAATAAATACTGGCCACAATCTATTTCCTGAATAATTCAAAACTATATCTGTGAAGTCATTATCTAAGCAAACAGCTAGTTCTGTTCTTCTAATATCTGGTTCTGCATATGCATCTTCACAAGTTCCACCAGCATTCCCTTGTCCCCATCCAGATACTGCTTTCTTCATGCTTCCAGAATAATCAGTTATGAGAATTACATCTGCATTTCCACCAGTAATGACTTCTTTTACTACATATTCATATGCAGACATTCTTATCGGCACCGTCTTCTGACTTAAGAAACTATAATTTAATATTGATGACAAGTATGTATCATTAATCTCAAATGTTTGTTCTGAAGTAGAAGTTGTATCATTGAAAACCACTGTATTTCCAAGCGCTATATATGTTGAGAAGTTTGAAGCATTCGTATGATTTGAGAAATAATGCACTCGCATATGCATTGAACTTAAATTTCCTCTTATGTAAAAAGCATCATACAAGTTTATTACTCCTTCTATTTCTGGAAAATAATATGTGCTGGCATTCAAAGTCACATTTTCTCGCGTGTAATTAGTAAGGTATGAAACCTTCACATATCCTCCAGCCAAATAGGAATCATTTGTGAGTGTGGGAAATAGTATTGAAAAATTATTTTTATAGAGAACTCCTCTGTCTGGCACAGTGAGATCTTTGCAATCGGTTACATCCCAAACCATAGGAGTCATGTTTTGAGTGGATGGTGAAAGTAAGTTTCTGCAAGTTTGACCGTTAACTCTAAATTCAAAATCTTGTCCCGCATCTAATTCTAAAAGTATTTCTGTTATTTGTTCTGGATTAACATCTGCAGGCATCTGATCTATGAACACTGTTATGTTTCCTTGCCCCACAAATCCTCCAAAGTAAGCATAAGAAGATGTTTTTTTGTTCCTAATCTTTCTTATGTGCGCGCTAGCAGATAATCCTTCAATTGGTGAACCTTGTTCGATTCCTGTAATCATTCTTCTTGAAGTAACCAGGTTCTTAATTTCAGTTGTTTTATTTTTCAGAAATATTATGTCATCATCTAATATAATACTTATAGCATATCTTTCTGGTACAAGATTTTCAACTATTATCATACTTAGATTAGTAGCTTTTTCTACTTTTCCTAAAGCCCAAAAATACCCTATTTGTTCTAGCAAACTGTTGTTAAGATTTGATATGTTTCCGTTTGTTATTTGTTCTGCAATCCATGGATGGTTCATTTCTTCTATCCTCAGCTCACCTAAAGTGAGCAACAAGTCTTTTGATAATAAATCAATTTCTTCAGTGGACGTTTGTATAATAGAATAGTTAGTTATCAGTATTATACCTATTAATAAGAGCATTGTTGAAAAAAAAGCATCTAATGTGAAGTATACTCCTTTCTTATTTTTCTTTAAGTCCATAAGTATACCTCCATCTCTATTATAGATCCATTATATGGTAATAAACGGCTTATTCTGATAAGATTGTCATATTCCAAACTTGAAACATTTACTTCACAAGTTGAAAAATTGATTGCGCCATAACTGCATCTTGAAAGGTTCATAAGCGTATTATTATATTTGAAGAACAGAAGATAATCTTTATTTGTTGACAAGTAGAACTTTGTTTTATCATAACTCATATTATACAGTTGTTGGAGTTTTGTATCATTCAAGCGATGATTAGTTGTAAGACCTATTCTAACGACGGTCTCATTCGACCAATCATGAGGTACTCCCTCATGTAAGAAGTAATCTGAAAGTGTTTCAGCTTCTGATTTTAGTTGAGGAAATTCATCATTTGATACATTGCTAATTATTATTCTTGTAACTAGAACTACTCCAATCATAAATATAAATAACCCTATTACAAAATCTGAAACCCACATTTGTCCCTTTCGATTTCTAATCGAAAATCCAAACAATGAAGTTCTTTGTTGTTTTTTACCCAATTACTACTTCACCTCCAACATTTTTTATTATGTTGTTTCCTTTACTCAGGAGTCCAGTTGTCTTTGGTATTGGAAATGGAAAGTCAGTATCTTCACTTGTGAGTATGAGAACTCTTTCAGTGTTGTTAATCTTAAAATCGTGTTTCTCAATATGGTCAGGTATGAAAATCGTTCTTTCATAACCTTCATGAACTTGCGATGCTAAAATGAGTTCTTTTTGGAGTTCGAAACCATAGCTTTTTAACTCAACTATTCGTCTGTCTGAGTCTGAGTCGTTTAGATAAAACAAGAATACAGATAGAGCTACAAGTAAAAAAACCACTCCAATCATTATCATGGACATGAACTCAAGTGCTACTTGTCCTTTTTTCAAAAACTCACCCCTCTATATTAACTGTTTCATCTACAGCAGTAATCTTGATTGAATGCATTCCATTATTGGTATTTAGACTTCCAGTTATATTGGTAGCTGCAGCTCTGACAATTATATATGAAAATGCGCCAGGTGACACATTAAATCTTATTTGATTTCCTACAAACATAGCTTCTTCCACATAGTCTGGTATGTAAATATTCAATGTTTTCTGAGTTGGCGCTCCTAAATAGTACACATTGTCAACCGCATCTAACAATTCGTCTGCCAGTTTATTCACTTGTGCTGCAGTTACATCTTGATTAATATTATTTGTTTCTATTAAGAACAATATTAGCACCGGAATTATAAGTATAAACGCAAAAGCCATAATTATCAGAAATTCAACACTCACCTGCCCCTTCATATTAAATAATTAAGAGAAATAGTATTTAAAGTTTACCCTATATAACTCATATCTTTGTATCTCTTGAGTTGATTAAGTGTTGAGTGCTTTGTAGCTGCTTCGGATTCATCTTCTTCATCAATATGTTTTATATCTTCATCAATTTTCTTTATAGGCACTCCCAGTCCATATTTGCTGTTCAAGACTTTGATTATTTCTTTTGCGCCTCTTAAGCCAATATATGATGGATGTCCGAATGTTTCCGCGAGCAAAGAAGCTGCTTTAATATTTCTCTTCTGACTTAATCCAACTAGTAATCCTGATACTCCAATTATAGGTCCTACTATACCATAAAGTTTAGTATTAACTTCATATTTTCCGAACTCTTTGACGAATGCTCCTTGATTGCCAGTGCAAAAAACCTTTGGAAATTCTGGTGCTTCATTAATACCTATACCTCCAAGAGTAATTATTTCTTGGCATTTGTATTTTTCTATTAAGTCAAGCATTTTTTCTGTGAATTCATATGATGCGACTTCATCCATTGGTTGGACATCGCCTGTTAAGAATAAAAAATCGTTCCCATTAATGTTCTTGTGATAAACTTCAATCTTTGGTAGTTCTACAAGGTTTTTCTCATTTACAAATACGGAGTTTGGAAGTGTGTGGGAAAATACATCCATGATTTTTGTTGCTTCTAGCTCTTCAACTATAATATCAACAACTATTTTTCCTACATTTCCTAGTCCTGGTAATCCTTCTATAAATACAGGGTTTGAAAATTTCAAGTTTTTTGTTTCTTCAATTTTCCATGTCGTCATTTTGATTTTGATACCCCATATTTTGTTTGCCTTCGATATGATCCATATTTGTCTTCTGGACTATATTTTGGTGGCTTAGGATTAATCCTCTTACCCCCACAATCACATACCTCTACCAATCCATATCCTTGGCATTTCTCGCATTTGAGTATTTTGTTCATTTTTCGTGTCTCTCAAACACAACTTCCCCTTCATGATTTTCAACGTATGAAGTCACTTCATTAGTGGCTTTTTTTAAAATATCTTCTGCTTCTTTATATTCTTTTGCTATAACTTTGACTAGGTAACGCCCCCCACCTTCATATTTAATGCTTAATTGTTTACTTACTTTCTCAGCATTTTGAAGAGCTGTTTTCACAACATCTAAGCCGTCTTCTGCATAGCTCTTTATTGTGAAATCTCCTGAAATCATTACTTCTTTTGGTTTGATCTTGTCTTTAATAATAACAGTTAATTTATCGACTAGTTTTTTGTCTAAACCTAGAGATTCAAGTTTTAAATCACTTTCTACAACTTCATCGAATGCTAAGTGAAGCATATCATAATCTTTTAAGATTGGCTTTGAAACTTCTTTGTAAACATCTTCGAACTTCTTCTTGAGTTCTGTTGCTAACATTTCAACGATTTTTTCTGCTTTCTGCTCTTGTTTAATCTCATCTGTCTTTCTTCTTTTCTGTGATTCATTAACTCTTCTCAGCGAAAGATCAATATGACCACGTTCTTCATTAATTCTTAAGATTGCACAGACTACTTTCTTACCTTCTTTTACATAGTCTCTGATGTTCCTGATCCTTCCAGGACTAACTTCAGATATGTGTATCATCCCAGACTTTTTTTCATATTCGTCCAGGTTACAGAAAACCGAGTGAAATTGTACATTTGTGACCGTACATAAAACAAGTTCTCCTTCTTCTGGAAACCCTTGCCTTCTGAACAGCATTATTCCAAGACCTCCAAGATCCTGGTCTTGACAACAGTCTTTCCACCACTAGACTCAGCCAAGGTTTTGCCACAGACTAAACATTTTACTTCTGAAGCAGCTTTACCGAACACGATCTGTTCGTTTTTGCATTTTGCACATCTAAGTTTAATAAACTTTGAATCAGGATTGTTTTTCATTGAGATTCCTCCTTTTTTACTCATTTTTAAGTCTACGCAGGAGAATTTTAAAGTCTTTATAAAGTTAACCAATACTTTTTTATATGGAAGAATGGTTAATAATGATATGGAAGAAGTTTCAATTAGGGAAGCTTATAATAAGTTTAAGCCAGAATCCTGTGTTTTCGTGATTTCAAACGATGAACAAGGTAAGGCTAGTGGCATGGTTGCTGGTTGGAATATGAAATGTTCTTCTGACCCTGGCATGTTTGCAGTTTCTCTTTCTAAAAAAGGTTATACTCATAAGTTGATTAGACAGTGTAAGGAATTCGTGGTTGCAGTTCCTAATAAGGAATTGGAAGAGGTAGTTCTTTTCTTTGGCTCCCATCATGGCAATGAGGTTGATAAATTTGCAGACAGTGGTTTAGAAACAGAGAAGGCTAAAATCGTAAGTGTTCCTTTAATTAAGAATGCAACTGTAAACTTTGAGTGTAAATTAGATAAAGAGGCTGAAGCAGGAGATCATATTATTTTCATCGGAGAAGTTGTTGCTTGCCATATTAATAATGATAAAAAAGTTTTGTTCAATTTCAAAAAAAAGGATGGAAAAAGAGATTTTGGAGAGTTCTGAAAATGAAGGTATTTATGATTCATGGGGCTTATGGTGGCCCGGATGAGAATTGGTTTCCTTGGCTGAAAAAAGAGTTAGTTTCTTTGGGATATGAAGTAATTGCTCCAAAATTTCCTACACCCACAGGCCAGACTTTGAATAATTGGGCAGAGATTTTCAAGCCATATCTGAGCGAGATTAATGAAGATACTATATTTATAGGTCATAGCTTAGGCCCTGCGTTTATTATGTCTGAACTTGAGAAAATTGACGTCAAGATTAAAGCTTGTTTCTTCGTCTCAGCATTTATTGAGTTGCTTGGCATGGAAGAGTTTGATTCTATTAATAGAACTTTTGTTGAACGAAAGTTTGACTGGGATAATATAAAGAGACATTGCCATAAATTCTTTATTTATCATTCAAATAATGATCCTTATATTCCTGTGAATTGTGGTGAAATGATCGCTTTAGAATTAAGTGCTAATCTTGATATCATTGAGGGCGCAGGTCATTTTAACAAAGCCGCAGGTTACACTAAGTTTGAAAGAATTCTTGAAGATATCAAAAAAATTTAATGACATAAATTTTTAGGATGCCAGAAAGCTTTTTCTGAGCATAAAGAAGATATAATTATACTAATTCGACTTTCTTTGCTCTGATTCCTGTACTTTGCATATGTGTTTTTCCGCACACATTGCAAGTATATCTAAAGTCTGTCTTCTTAGAAAGTTTTTTACCGACCATTTTTGGTTTTGGTGGCTTACTATATTTTCCCAAGTTTCCTGCTCCTCTCCACTCTCCTCTCTGCATGGTTCTTGTCTTTGAACCATGTGATAATGGATGCACAGACCCTTTTGCCTTCTTTTTAGACTGGGCGACCTTGTGCGCTGAATGCTTATTGCAGGTAGGACAATGCCTATTAACTGTCTTGGGTTGTTTCATAAAATCGCCTCAGAGATTGTATGAAAATTCAAAAATGTTATTTTTGTACTTTTCATGTTCTTGAGAAAAAATAAAGGGTTTATAAAGGTTACTCTTCTATCTTGGCTCGTTGCTTGTTTATTAGGATATTCGCGATGATTTTTGGTAGTTCTGCAGTATCTCCTTCTGTATATGGCCCATATACTTCGAGTTTTTTACCTACAAATTTAGGCACTTCTCCTAAAAATTTCACTTTGATTTTGATATCATATTCATCTTTTGGTTCTTGAGTTTTTATTGATTCTACTTTAGGTGTTTCTTCTGTTTGTGGTTCTGTTTTTATTTCATCACCAGTTGCCATTTCTTTTTCTGCGGGAGGTACTGGTTTAACAGACTCTTCTTCTTTTTTTAGTTCTGCAATTGCTTCTTTAGGTGGTTCTAAATTAGGTTCCTCCTCTACAATAGGAGTTGTTTGCACTGGTTTTGGTTGTTGATTTAGTCCGTTGTTGAAAAACAATATTTTTTGTAGTACAGTCAATCTGTTTTTGTTTAGTACCAATAATATTTCTGCGAAGAATATTTTCTCTTCTGGTAGCATTGCGACTGTATTTGTTAAATTAGAACCTGTTTTAGATTTGTTAATTGCCAAACGTATAATCTTTGCTTCTCTTCTTTCGTATAATTCTTTGACTATTTTCTTGATATTTAGTACTTGTATCTTTGTTTTCTCTGATTCTGAAGCACCAAAGAGTCCTGATTGAGTTCCTTCTTGATTTATCAATGATTGTTTTTGAGTCAAGTAATGCATTACGTCAGAGTAGAATGTGTCGTCTAATTCTTGCAACTCATCTCTATCTTTTTCTATTTTTAGAAGGTCAAACAGTGTTTCATATGTAATCTTTACTTCATTCATGCATTAATGGAAACATCAGGGCTTTTTAAATCTTTTTTCACTAAAACTTTAAATAACCTTTTCAAGTTCTTTTATTTATGTCCAGATTGGAGTTGCAGGATTTCGAGTTTAAGGAAGAAGATGACAAGGTTAAGTTCATATTCATGAAATACTACTATTTTCTCGTCGATAAATCTGAACTTAAAAAGATTGGTGACTTCAAAGTCAAGGTTGATTTCTTGGATTTTGATGCTTCTGAAAAGACCATGTCTAATAAAATTAATAGAATTTTGAAAATTGGTTTGAATAATCTTTTTAGTGTGCTGGGTAAGAGAACCATTTATATTCATAAGGATGCAGGTATTCCTTTGTTGGGTACGAATGAGTTTGGCTTGGTAGATCGAAATACTAATCTTATAGAAGTTAAACCTCATACGCTTTGTAATCTTAATTGCATTTACTGTTCTGTCGACGCTGGAACGTCTTCTTCTAAGATTGCTGATTTTGTTGTAGAAGAAGAGTTCCTGGTAGAGGAGTTTAGAAAAATTGCTGCCCTTAAAGAAAATCCTGTTGAAGCATCAATAAATCCTCAAGGAGAGCCTTTAATGTATTCAAGGATTATTGACTTGGTAGCTGGTTTAAAGGCTTCAGAAGGTGTTAAAACAGTCTCTATTAACACCAATGGTTCTTTGCTAACAAAGAAGCTAATTGACGACTTTTGGGGAGCTGGTTTGGATAGGATTAACATTTCTCTTAATACTGTTTTTAATGAAACTGCCAACAGACTATCTGGCGGTGGTTATCCTTTGGAAAAAGTCAAACAGATGATTAAGTATTGCAGTGGCAAAATTGATGTTTTGATTGCTCCTTTAATTGTTCCTGATTATAATGATACAGAAGTTAGAGATCTTTTGAAATTCTGTTTGAAATTGGAAAAAGTTCCTAAATTTGGTTTTCAAAATTTCTTGAATTATCAGCGTGGCCGAAATCCTATTAAAGAAAAGCCAATGGATGATTTCATGAAGCTGCTTGAGGATCTTGAAAAAGTTTTCAGCATCAAGTTAATAAATTCCCCGGATGATTTCAATATTGTTGATGATACTAAGATTCCAAAGCCTTTCAAAAAAGGACAAATTGTTGATGCAAAAATTATGTGCCCTGGCAAGTATCCTAAAGAGTTCATAGGAGTTTCTCGAGATAGATGTTTAACAATTTCTGGCAATATGAAAATTGGTAGCTTTGTAAAAGTTAAGATAGTTAGGATTAAACACAATATTTTTCGCGCTATCTAAAGAAGTCCATGAAAAAATCTAGTATTTTTCTGAAGAAGTTTTTCTTCTTTTTCTCCACTGGTTTTTTGTCGTCGTTATCGAATGAGATGTCTACATCAGGTTCAGTCATGTTTTTCTCAACTAGAATTACTGTTTCATCAGTTATTTCGTAAAGATCTTCAAATGTTAGATGTGTCTTCAAACTGTATTCGCCTGGTTCTGTTTCCAATGGCACTCTTATTCTATAAATATAGAATTCTTCTTCTTGATCTGGATTCAAAGATAATGTTTTACTTGTCAAGCCACTTATGAATTCTAATGGCTCAGGAATTTCTTCTACTAAGCTAATTGATGCAAAGGATTGTCCAATGTTCTTTGCTTTCACAGTAACCGTGACTTCTTCTCCTTGTAAAGGTTTTTCATTGTTAAGTTTTTTGTTAATACTAAAAGCAATTGATGCGGGCTTAACAGTTATTGGGATAATTGTTTCAAAGTCTAGGAATTGCCCTGATGGTGTTCTGTAGCTCCCCCTAAGAGTTGTGTTAAGTTCAGTCACATTTTTTACTCCCGGAGCTCTTATTATTTCTTGAAATAATTCTTTTTCTGAGTCAGGAGCTATACCTGATGATTGAACAGGTCGTGGTCTACCAACAATAGGACCTTCAATTATTCCACTTATATCATAAAAATATATGTCTGCAGAGTTTTTAATCTTGGCCACTAATGTAAAGGTGTTTCCTTCAAATACTTCATCTTTAGAACTTGTGAGTATTAGTTCTGGTTTTGGGAGAGTTACATTGACTTCAAAATTTTCATAGTTGTAAAAAGTTTCATCTCTTATACTGCTTGTCACTCTTTGATCTATTCTGTATGTATCCACATATGTGCTTTTCATTACAATCTCTATATCTCTTGTTTCACCTACAAGCAAAGAGAACTCTTCTTCTAGATTGTGTGAGAAATGGAAAAATGACGGTACTTTAACAAGTGTTATGTGTTCAGGTATTGATAGTTTGAAATTAACATTTAGTCTATCATTCCAATCGTCATTCTTAATAGTGCTAGTGTATGTGAATTCTTCTCCAAGCCCAACATTTATGTTGTCAAATTCAGCTTCAAAGTCTATTGGAGAATTTATTTCAATTGTTGATTCTTCAATCTCATCTGTATATGGCTGATCTTCAAATATGTATGACAAGGTTCCATTGAATAGTTCTATATTATTATATCCAGTTGGTGCTAGAGTGTATGAAATTGTCAAAGTATCTCCAGGCACAAGTATTGGCCAACTCCAAGATAATTCTCTGTTACTATAAACCATATTATCTCCTCTATTTCTTAAGGTTGCAGTTTCAGGAATTAATTCTTTGAATATAATATTGGTTATTCTTTTGTCACCTTCATTCTCAATTTCTAAGGTTATGGCAGCTGTATCATCCTTGTTTATTTCATCTTCAAATGTTCTTTCTATTCGTAGCTCAGGTTTGAGAGAATATATTTCTACTTTGATAGCAGGTTCCCATCGCATAGTATTCGGTATAGGTCTACCATATTCATTATAATCTAGAAATAATCCCATAAAACAATATTTATGCTCAGTTGTATATTCGCAAGTGCCATTTTCTATATAGTATAAATCAAATTCATTCTTATGCAGTTCTAAAACATTATTATCATTTGCTAAGGCTACATAAAAAATATCATCATCTATTTGAAAGGTATCTAAAGTGTATACATAATCATCAAATAGTTCTTCTAAAGCCGAAGCATTACTTGAAAGAATGATCAATAAGAACACTGCAAATAGTAGCTTTAATTTCATATACCTATTCTTAATAGTACTATATATAAAATTTTTGTTTAGAAAGAAAAAGAAGGAAAAAAAATAAAAAAATTACTCGGTTTATCCGAGTGGGTTGATGCTAACTTGAGCTAGGCTTGGTACTAAAACTTCAACCATTGAACCAACTAGTTCATCTGCATGATCTGCATATGCCGCAAGGACATTTGTAGCTCCCATGGTTTCTTCAGCTTCGTATCCAGCTACTAGTATTGCTTCGTAAGCACTGAAGTATTGGATGAATGCTTTTCCATCTTCAAATCCTTCTCCACAAACTGCTGGGTTTCCTAGCAATTCAGCTGCAACTGTGTTTGCGCATGGTCCACCAACTACGATCATTGGAACTGATCCTAGTGCTGGTGCATTAACATCTAATACTCCTAAGCCAACCGCAATTGGGTTAACGTTGTAGTATGTTGCGTCACCGGTTCCTGCTCCTGCTCCTACTTGAATGTCAGGACCACCGAGGTAAACTCTGTAGTCAACATCTTCAGATGGGAACCAGAACTCGATTTCTGTGTTCTCGTCAGCTTCTTGTTTGTAGTATGTACCATACTCACCAACACCATAGTCGTAATCACCGCCTTCGTCTTCATCGTTTCCGCCATCCCATGTACCGGATGGTGAAGCCATGTTCATTTCGTTGTCGGTTGTGTCGTATGTTAATACTACGCCATAGTTATCTCCTGCAACTTCGTCTGAGTTAGATGTCTTTTCATCTTCCTCAAATCCAATTGTCAAGGATGCATCGCTTGTTCCATCTTCATCTTCAAATGTTACTTTGGTACCACTCTTGGTGTAGATGTAGTTTACAGTTGCTGCTGATAAGTTCACTGCGTCGTTAGCTGCGTCAATGGTAACTGTGTATGTTGAGTCACCAAGTGCATCTCCGTCTCCAACAGATATTGTTCCACCTGAAAGGTCTCTGAAGTTAGCTTTCGTGTCAGAATCTGACAAACCTGTGTACTCATAAATTTTTGTTACAGGTTCTGAACTCGTAGCATCTTCATGTACAATGAAGATTTTATCTTCAGCGAACAAATTTGTCTGTGAAAAGACAAAGTCTGTTTCTGCAGTTATGTTTCCAGCTGTTGAACTTTCTTTGTATGGTGTGAACATATATTCATCGCCTTCTGCGTTGAAAAAAGATACGTCCAACTCATCGCTACTTGCCTTCATTTGGAAGTAATCTCTTGAGCTCGCCATTAAAGCTGGGACTTCTTCAACAAATCGTACTTCGAAACCGAACATTGGGTCTACGAATGAGTCTCCTACTGCTAGCCAATCATATTTCTCGTCAGTTAGAGGGTTCTCAATTTCAGTTGCGTCGATTCTAAAGTCAATTTGATCAACTGCGCTGTCAGTTCCTTGTAAACGAACTTCAACACCTTCTAAATCTGTGTTGTCAATTTGAACTTGTGTCCAACTTCCAGCTCCGAATGTTGATCCTAGATCAAGTTCTTTGCTACCAATGAACAAGTTTGCTGATGCACTTTCGCCACCAATGTTTGAAACAAAGACGTCTTGAACGAATACTTGTAATCCGTCGATTGTTTTTGTGTCACCATCTTGCATTGCTTTGGTTACTCCGTTTACAGAGACATGAACTTCTGCTCCGCCTGATGCTTCAGAGTTTGCACCTACAATGTTTAAGGTGTAGCTTTCGCCGTCAACTTCTACATCAATTGGCATGTTCAATGAAACTAGTTGTGTTACATCGCTACCGTATAAGACAAGGTTTCCGCCATCTGCGATGTCGTCAATTGTCCAAACTGTACCGAACATCTCGATTGATTCTGAATCATCAAGGTTTTCCCAGTCAGCTTCGTCTCCTGAATCGAAGTCAATTGTATACGTCAAGATATATCCTGTGTTGGTTGATGCATCCAAGTCTAAATATAAGACAGGCATGTCATAAACATCTTGGTCGACTAGGTCGAATGCCAATGTTTCGTTTCCAACTACTATTTCTTGATCATAGTCGAATTCTTCACCATCATCATCTTCCAAAGTACCTTCTGCCAATAAGACAGGGAACTCTGTATCATCAATGGTTGATGCACTCAAGTATTCGCCCCAATTAAAATCTTGGTTTGAAGCATCTTCAAGAAGTACTCCTCCTGAGACCGTTGTTGTTGGCGTTGTTCCTTCTACGTCAACACCTGTTTTTGCAGCAGCTTGTAAGCTTGCTGAGATGTCGATTGCTCCTAGAACATCGCTTGTTGATGCGCCTACTCCTACGACGATTTTACCACTAAATAATCCGTTCTGGACAAACGGGGACGGGTAATCGCCTAAGTCTGCAGTTGCACCCATTATTGTTGCTCCGATCATGGTCAGACCAGCACCTAGAGCCACTATTTTTTTTATCGCTTTTTTCACGTTCATTTAAACACCTCCGTGTTTTATGTTTAATCATGACTCACCCCAATGCACACAATAGGTTTGCGCAATGATTTTGCTCACGCAAAACCAATTTAAGCCCTGTTATGTGCACAGATAGCCATTTCTAAGCTTATCTCGGATATAGACAGATATTCTTTATAAAGTTTTCGATAAACTAAGGTATGACGAAGTGTTATCTTTCTCTACAACCCTTGAAACCTTCGAATTCATCATTTTCAGACAGTCATACCCTCGTAGTAATAAACCAAGACCAACACGTTCCTTTTATAAAGGTTGAACCTCTGATTTATAAATAATCAGTCAAAAATGACCGAGTTTAAATGTATATAATATACTTCGAGGTTTTTGGATAAATATAAACAAAATGAGGGGATAAAGATTCAAAACAACGACCAGCATTCGTTGACACCGCACACTCTCCCTTCGGTCGAGATGCTTTCGCATCCTTGCCGTATGGCTTTACGCCATACTTCCTTTTGGCGCAGCTTTTGAAAAAAGATGCGGGGAGAAGGATTAACGAACAACTGAAGCTTCAGTTGACACATGCAAACTCCTTGCAGTCGTAAGGAATTTCTAAAAGAAATTCTCACGCACGAAGTGAAGTATTTCCATAGCTACAGCGGAAAAAGTAGGATGCGGGGAGAAGGATTCGAACCCTCGTAGGCACTAAGCCAACAGGTCTCTCAGACAAACTCTGAGGGTCAAAAACCCTCAAAGGTTTTTGTCACCTAAGCCTGTCCCGTTTGGCCACTCCGGCATCCCCGCAACGGGTTATGCTCCATTGACGCGCAAAGTGCGACATTAGCTCGCAGATACTCGCGAAGTCCTACGGCGACAACAAGAACACAACATACGATGAAGAAGAAATAATTGGTTTAAAAAGTTTACCAAAAAAAGGTATGACAAATTTTCAAGAATTATTTTTTTTGCCAAGTATATGATCTGAGTTTAGAACTATTTCCATAGCCGCAGGAGCTACACACTTTCTTTCTAACATGATATGTTCTACTACCACATCGTCTACAGATTATGTGTGATTTCTTCCCTGACTTCCTACCCATAGAAGGAGTTCCTTTTGTCATTTTAATCCTCTTATTGTGGTGCGATTATTGTAATTGCGTCGCCTCTTATGAATATGGTGCCAATCTTTCTTTTTAGCTCACCATTGATATGTTCTTCAGCGTCGTCAAGAACTGTGTTAATATGTATATCAAAAGCTATTAACTTTCCAATGTATTGCCTATCATTCTTTAAGTCTACTATGACTTTTTTGTTTCTTGCAGCGTTTAATGCGTCTAAAGGTCTTGATGCTTCCATAAAATTCATCTCCAATTAATTTTTTGGGACCTTAAAAATCACCCAAATAACTAATTTATCCTCAGTATTTGTAATTGGTTTATAAAAGTTTTGATTGATTTGGTTACCCATATTATATATAGTATCTATATAGATACTGGTCACATACGATAAATTTTTATAATTCTTGTACATAACTTCTTATATGTCTTTTAAGGAAATTCAGAAGGATGTAAATGACTGGACGAAGCAGTTTAAGATTCAATATTGGGAACCCCACGAGATACTTGCAAGAGTAACTGAAGAAGTTGGAGAGTTGGCGCGTGAGATAAACTCTTTGTATGGTCCTAAAGTCAAAAAGGTTGGTGAACGGGACATCCATCTTGGTGAGGAGATGGGAGATATTATGTTCACACTTGCTTGTCTGGCTAATTCTAAAGGAATTGATTTGGATGAAGCCTGGCAAAAGGTCATGAACAAATGTTATGGTCGAGATAATGATCGTTACGAAAAGAAGTAAAGATTTTAAAACTCTTAATCATTAGTATATTCTATGCACGAAGCTCTTTATTATGATTCTAAAGGGGATGGGACAATTCAATGTACTCTATGTCCTAGAAACTGTAATATTGGTGTTGATAAACTCGGTTTTTGCGGTGTTCGTAAAAACGTTGATGGTAAGCTTGTCTCGTTGGTTTATGGTAGGGTTGCCGGTGACTTGGCTGTTGATCCGATCGAGAAGAAACCTTTGTTTCATTTCTTGCCTGGTTCAAGTGTTTTAAGCTTTGGAACTGTTGGCTGTAATCTTCATTGCAAGCATTGTCAAAATTGGAATACTTCTCAGGTTCAAGCAGGTCAGTTTTTCGAAAAAGATTTTTCTCCTGAAGAGATTGTTAAAGCCGCAAAAGACAGGGGTTGTGATAGCATTGCTTATACTTATAATGAACCAACTGTTTTCTTTGAATATATGTTGGAAACTGCTAAGCTTGCAAAAGAAGCTGGTTTAAAGAACATAATGGTCTCCAATGGTTTCATCAATGAAAAACCTTTGAAGGAAATCTGTCAGTATCTTGATAGCGTAAATATTGATTTGAAAGGTTTTACTAATCCTTTCTACGGCAGGATTACTGGTGGTTGGCTCGAGCCTGTATTAGATACTTTGAAGTTCTTGAAGAAAGAAAAAATTTGGTTTGAAATCACAAACTTGGTTATTCCAACTTTGAATGATGATCCAGAACTTGTTAAGAAGATGTGCTCTTGGATCAAAGATGAGCTTGGAATAGATATTCCTTTGCATTTAACTGCATTCCATCCTGATTTTGAGCTTGGCAATGTTCCTCCTACACCCGTAGCTACTCTGTTAAATGCTTATGAGATTGCTAAAGGTGTTGGTTTAAAATTCGTCTTTGTTGGAAATATCATGGCTCGTGGCTATGAGAACACTCTTTGTCCTGAATGTGATGCTCTGTTGATTGAAAGACTCGGTTTTAATGTTTTAAAGATAGATATTGTTAATGGTAAATGTAAGAGTTGTGGTTGTAAAATTCCAGGGGTGTTTAAATGATTAGTTTTGCTTGTAAAAATATTTCTTTGAAGGATCTTGTTACTTGTAGTTTTGAATTGAATAAAACCGATTATTCTGTTTTCATGTTTTTGATGGAACATGATGGTGAGTTTGGCGTTGGTGATATTGCAGGGATTGATGGATTGGAGCGAAGCACTGTTCAGAAAGCAATGAAAAACTTAGTTTCCAAGAATCTTGTTTCTCGCAGGCAAGTTAATTTCAGCGGTGGCGGTTATCAGTTCTATTATTCTATTTTGGATAAGTCTAAAATTAAGGACCGCATTAATACTTTAATTGATGGTTGGCATGAGAAAGCTCGCGAACAAATTCAGAAATGGGATCAGTATTCTTCTAAGTAGATATCTACAGGTTTTATTCCTAAATCTATAAGTCTTTGTCTGGCTTGTTCAACCATTATTGGTAATCCGCAGAGATATGCTTGTTTTCCTTCGAAGTCTTTTATGTATGTTTTTAGTTTGTCTTGTACATATCCAACTTCTCCATTCCAACCTTTTTCTTCTTCACTTACACTTACAATTAGATGAAAGTTTTTGTGTTCTTTATCCCATTGTTCTAACTCTTCTCGGTAGATTATTTCTTGACTATTTTTTGCACCGTAAAATAAGAAGAACTCTTTTGGATTGTGATCTCGAAATACTTTTCTAAGCATTGACATGAATGGCGCTATGCCTGATCCTGTCGCCATAAAGATGTCCCCTTCTAAGATTGGTTCTTTTAAGATTAATCCACCAAAGGGCCCTGCTACTTGGATGATAATTCCTTCTTTTTGCGAGAATATATGTGGTGTGAATGTGCCTCCTGGTACTAGTTTGATTATGAGTTCTATGTATTCTGCGTGTTTAAAATCCCTTGGCGGCGGAGAAGCTATTGAGTATGCTCTTTTGACTGATTCCCCATTTATATTCGCTTTCAACATTACGAATTGTCCTGCTTTGTATGGGAAATGTTTATTATTTTCAAGTCTTAGAAGATAGGAGTTTGTGTTAAGCGTTAAGTGTTTAACTTCCACAATCTCCGCGTTCATGTATTCCATAGAGGAAAATGTGGATGTAATGTATTTAAACTTTTAGAACTATTGCAATGTGACTAAAAAAACATTGCAATGTTCAAAATAAGTATTGTTTTGTTATATTGAAGTGTGACATATACTTCAAGGTTCAAAATGACAAAACATTTTGTAGTAGTAGAAAAAAAAATATAAATGGTTTTAGATATTTGCTATTATGAGATTTGATAATATCGCAAAACTGAAATTAATATATTTTTTCAGGTCATTGTATTTCTTCGCTCCAATAATTACATTATTTTACTTCTCGAGGAATCTTAATACTTTCCAAGTTGTTTCTCTTGAAGCGTTTCTTATCGCAACAGTTGTTTTAGCAGAGATTCCAACAGGAATTATTGCTGATAAAATTGGAAGAAAATTTTCCCTTCTGTTTTTGACAGGTTTGTATGTTATTGGTAATATTATGACTATCTACTCACACTCTTATTGGTTGTTCATTGTTATCCAAATTATTTTTGGAATCGCAATCGCTTTTGGTTCTGGCGCTATTGAAGCATTGGTCTATGATAGTTTAAAATTTCAAGGTAAAAAAAAACTTATGAGTAAGGTTTGGGGAGCTATCAACTCTTATTCTCTAGTTGCAGGAGTTATCGCAGTCATTGTTGGTGGCTATATTGCTAGGAATTTAGAACCTTCTTCCTTCATCGTACTTTTGTGGTTATATGTAATTGGAAGTTCTATCGCGTTCATAATATCATTTCTTGTTGTTGAAAGAAAGCACACTAAAGAAATTAAAAGAAAGAGCCCTTTAATTTTGTTTAAAGAATCAAGTAGTCAAATTCTGAAAAATAAATCTCTTAGAAAAATTGTATATTTGAGTATATTCACAATTTCTTTTTCTCATATAATTATGTTTTTATTCCAACCTTATTTCTTGATGGCAAATGTTAACAGTTCCACATTTGGCATAATCATGGCAATTGGATTAATTTTGGGTGCATTATTGATGAAATATGCTTATAGAATTGAAGAGCTGTTTGGTATGAAAAAAACCATTTTCATCGCGACAATTCTTCCTGGATTGTTTTACTTATTAATGGCCTTTTTGATTGGACCTATTATGTCTGCTTTATGGTATATTTTGCTTAAGGGTTCTATGAGTATGAAGGAACCATTGTTTTCTCAGTATCAAAATATTCACATAAAAAGTTATAACAGAGCAACAGTTTTATCTGTTATTTCAATGATTACTTCTTTGTACCTAGTAATCATGAGATTTGTCATTGGCGCGATTGCAAATAAGGATTTATTAGTTTCATTCATCGTTATGGGAATAATCATTATTATTGGAGCAATTGTTTTTAGAATTGATGAAAATCAGATAAAGAATAATTGTTAAATTAATGTTTCCAATCCAAACCGACTTCTGCGCCTGTTAGGTAGTTGTGACATTGAAGTGCTGCTTTTGCTCCTTCGCCTGCGCTTATAACTGTTTGTTTGAATGGAGTGTTTGTTACATCTCCGGCCGCGAATATTCCTGGTTGGCTTGTTTCGTTTAGTTGGTTAATTATTACTTCTTTTTGTTCATTCCTTTTTACTAAATCACCTAGGAATGCGCTGTCAACTATGTATCCTGCTTCTATGAATACACCATCTACTTTCAAGGTTTTTTCTTGGTTAGTTTTTGTGTCTTCAACTACTAATCCCGTCACAACATTTTCGCCTGTGACTTCTTTTGGAACATGACTTAATACGAGTTCTACATTTGGTTGTTGTCTTACTCTATCAACTTCTATCGGGTCGCCTCTGAACTCATCTCTTCGATGTACTAAGTAGATTTTTTCAGCTATATCTGCTAGTTCTCTTGCTCCACCTAATGCTGAGTTTCCACCGCCAACTATGGCCACGGTTTTTCCTTTGTAGAATGGTCCATCGCAAGTTACACAAGTTGATACTCCTTTACCCATAAATTTGTCTTCTCCTGGGATGTTGAGTGCTCTCGGTGTTTTTCCAAATGCTAATATTATTGCTTTTGATTCGTGTTTATCTCCTGATTCTAGTTCTAGTTTGAATATGTCACCATCTTTTTCTAGTTTGACAACTTTTCCTGTGATCATCTCTGTACCCCATTTTGTTGCTTGTGCTTGAAATTTCATCATTAGTTCAAATCCATTCACACCATCATATCCGGGATAATTTTCGATGTTGCTTGGAAGCGCTGTTTGTCCTCCGACATCTACACTAATAATCATTGTTTTCAAGTTTTTCCTGGCTGTGTATAATGCGGCAGTCATTCCTGCTGCTCCTCCGCCTATTATTATTACGTCATTCATTTTATGTAACCTCTCAGTTCTAGTACTTTAACCATTTTTCGGATTGCATATATATATGCGGCTGTTCCAAAGTCAATATTAAATTCTTTTGATGTTTCATACACATTATCAAATGCAAGAGACATTTTTGCCTTTAGTTTTTCTAAGACTTCTTTTTCATCCCATGCATATCCTATATTGTTTTGTACCCATTCAAAATAGCTGACTGCAACTCCGCCTGAGTTCGCTAGGATGTCTGGGATTGCTATTTGTTCTTTTTTGAATAGTACTTCCCTTGCTTCTGCACTTACTGGTCCATTTGCAAGTTCTAGTATAAACTTTGCTTTTATGTTATCAACATTCTTTTTTGTTATGACTCCTTCCAGAGCCGCTGGTACTAGAACTTCTACGTCTAATTCTAATAATTCTTCGTTTGTGATTGCAGTTGATTCTGGAAAATCTTTGACTGACTTTGTTTCTGATTTATGTTTTGAAACTGTTGCTATGTCAAGTCCTTCTTTGTTGTAGATTCCCTCTTTGGAATCTGACACCGCCACGATTTTGAATCCTTTTGCAGCTAATAGTTTAGCCGCAATCATTCCTACATTTCCAAATCCTTGAACTGCTATTGTTGGATTTGTTACGTTGTATGTTTTTAGTGCTTCTTCTAGTACGTATACTCCTCCTTGAGCAGTTGCTTGCATTCTTCCTTCTGATCCACCTAGTTCTAGTGGTTTTCCTGTGATCATTCCAAAGACATTATGTCCTTCTATTCTATGATATTCATCCACCATCCAAGCCATTATCTGTGGATTGGTGTACATGTCTGGTGCTGGAATGTCTTTTTCTGATCCAATGTATTTGTGCATTCCTTCAATATACCCTCTGCTTAGTCTTTCTAGTTCTCCTTGTGATAATTCTTTTGGATTGCAGATGATTCCTCCTTTTCCGCCTCCGAATGGTACGTCTACTACTGCATTTTTCCAGGTCATCCAGAATGATAGTGCTTTTACTTCATGTATGTCAACGTTAGGATGATATCTTATTCCTCCTTTTGTTGGTCCTCTAAAATCATTAAATTGTACTCTAAATCCTTGGAAGACTTTTATTTTTCCATTATCCATTCTTACTGGTATGGAAACCTGAAATATTCTTTTTGGATTTGTTAGAAGTTCTACTATACTCTCATCTAGTTTTAAAATTTTTGCTCCTCTATTGAATTGATTGAGAGCTTCCTCCCAAACATCTTTTGCCATTGTTTTCACCTGATTTCATAAAGAGATTTATGTTAATAAAATTTACCATTAATTGTCAAAATTAAATTTAAAAAAAATAAAAAAGGGTTAGGTTCTGTCACTGTTACTCCCTTCCATATGTTCTAACTCCTTTCCTTGATGCAGTTTTAGATGTTGTCTTTCAAATGCACTTTTCGTGCGAGGTGATTGGGGTATCGGTGTTGTTAAGAAAGTTTTGAAAGAACTCCATCTATTTTCTGCTTCAGCGTGTCTTTTGGTGCAAAGCCAACTATTCTGTCAACTTCAACTCCGTCTTTTACGATTAATAATGAGGGTATTCCCATAATGCTAAAGCCTCCTGCTAATTCAGGTTCTTCTTCAGTATTTAGCTTTGCAAATTTTAATTTTCCTTCATATTCGCCGCTTAGTTCTTCAAAGACTGGTCCCATCATTCTACATGGTCCGCACCATTCTGCCCAGAAATCTATGATTACTGGTTCGGTTGATTGTTTTACTTCTTTTTCAAAATTGTCCTTGTTTAAGTGTACTAAATTTGCCATTTTCAAAAACCTCCATTTTGGAAATTCAAAATATTTTGATTTTGTATTCCAGAAAGCTTTGCTTTCTGTAAATTCAAAAATTCCCAATTTTTGTTATTTCTATCACCTTTGTTTTATTGGTTGTGACTTTGGAAATCACACCCATTTATAAAGCTGGCGAAGAAGTGAGAAAAAGGGCTTTGGAAAATCACAATCGCTTTTGTTTCATAACTATTAGTAATGGAATTATGAATACTAGGAATGCTATTAAAACGTAGATAAACATTGGTTGTACCCCTGTAACATCTGCAACCATTCCAAAGATGAATATCAGTATTCCATAGAACAAACTTCTTAGAAAATTTGAAATTGAAAGTATAGTTGTTCTTGATGATTTTATTGATTGATTGATTTTGTCATCCAAGTATATTCTATTATATCCTTCTGCGAATTTTATTAGTAAAATTGCTATAATAATTATTACGCCCGCACCCATGGATAATCCGAATATCCCTATTGCTAAGAGTATTATTCCAAACCACAAACCCAACTTGTGAAATCTGTGTACAAAGAATCCTCCTGATCCCGTTAGCATTCGCATTAGAGCATATATTATTCCAAAGTATATTATTTCTAAACCTGAGATTTGCAGCATTGGCTGTATGAATTTTGATGCTACTAGTATGAATGATGCAGTCACCATTATTAGAAGTAGAAATACCATTATGTTTGGATTCCTTGATTCTTTCACAGCGTTCTTGAATGTTTGTAAATAGTTTTGTTTTGCATCAGGTCTTGGTTCTTTCATCAGGCAAGACATTATGATTGCTCCAACAAAGAAGAATATTCCAATTAGAAAAGGTAGCTTTTCGTTGATTGAGTAAATAAATGGAATTGGTATCAAGATTAATGCATTGAAAAAATGAGAGTAAAATAATAGTCTACCATTGTATTTCTTGAATTCAGATGTTCGCTTTAGTTTCTTCAAGGTATCAAAAAGTAGCGCCGCTCTCGTTCCCGTGATAAAAGTTCCTGAGAAACCATATGCAATAGCGGCCAATAAAAACATTACAAAACCATCTCCTATGAAGAATAGCAACATTGTCAAAAGTCCAAAAACTGCCGATAAGATTAATGAATATTTCTTTCCTTTGACATCAGCAAACATTCCGCCTGGAATTTCTGTTGCTAAAGTTATGAAAGATGTTACAGCTGCAAAAATTCCTATTTGTGTAAAAGATAAGTTGTGAAACAAGAAGTACAACACAATAATTGGCATAGAAACTCTTTTTATCAAGACGTTGTAGATGTAGAGTAACGGAATGTTTTTAGCATAACTCATTCTCGTTGGTAGTGATAGTAATTATATAAAGATTCTTAAAATAATTTATTTATCTTTCTTCGTTTTTCTTTAATTTTCTTAAAAATACTTCTTCTAGATTAATACCTCTAATCCAGGCTAGTTTGTTTAGCTGCCACAAGACATCTGCAACTTCATTTTCAAAATCTTCTTTGCTTTGATTTTCTCTGATAGCTTCTGCCACTTCACCAACTTCTTCAACTAAGTGTAAAACTACTTCTATTTGATCCTTCGGCAAACAGTCTTTTTTTTTCATCTGAGCCATCTGTTTTTCTTTTAGTTCTTCAAGGTTCATGACTTTGAAAAGGGGATAACTTTATATAAATTTTATCATTCTAAGAATACATGGATAATATTACACCTTGTGCAGGCATTCTTGCTTATAAAGATGACATGGTTCTGTTGGTTAGGCATGATGAGAATTCTGAGCACATGACAGGCGTTTATGGTATTCCTTCCGGAGTTATTCAACTTGGAGAATCAGAATTACAAACAGCTCTTCGTAAGTTTGAAAACGAAACTGGTTTTCGAACAACTAAAGAAGATTTAATTGAAATTCCTGGCATAAGAAGCGCAACCATTGAAAGAAAAAATGGTCCAAGAACATTTTCTTTGAAGGTTTTTGTTGCAAAGAAATTCGAAGGCGAACTAAGAAGTGGAAATGCGGAAATACCTGAATGGGTTAAGATTTCTGAGCTTGATAATTTGAAAATATTAGGTAACACTAAAGAATTCACATTGGAGGGTTTGAAATGGATAACAAAAAGCATATAGTCGCAGTTACTGCTTTTATTCGAAACTTGAAAAGAGATAAATTTCTAATTATCAAAAGAAGCATGAATGAGATTGCTTACCCTGGCAAATGGGGTTTTGTTGGCGGCAAGCTTGAA
>JADHVI010000012.1 GCA_016784125.1 Candidatus Woesearchaeota archaeon | reverse complement strand
CAAAGAATTCTCCAAGACCATTTGCCCTTCGCCCAGCACCTATTACGCCCACATTCAATTTATTACTCATATATATTACTAAACCGTTCGATTTTAATAAGTTTTTGCAAAGAAAAAAATCTTCCGAGTGTAATTGTTTTATCTCACCGGCACTCATCCTGCCACTTTTATATTCTTCATAAATCTTATCAAGCTCTTTGTCATAATTCTTCACTTCTATGTTATCCATCGCATCATTTATTAGCATCTTCATAAGATGCATATTTTTGTTTCCTGCAAACAGAGATATGAGCAATTTTGCTTTTGAAAACGCATCTATGTGATATCCTCCATATATTAGAACCAGCACAATAATCAGCATTATCAAACTCATCTTTCCACTAAAATTTACTTCACCTGAAAAAATTGATTTGCCAGTTATATATCCTAAACCAACATCCAAAGAAGCAGGTATAACTATCGTATTTGTGATTTCAAATTCTTCAACGTCTTTGGTTTCTTCAATGTAATATACTATTCTTTTTGGTGTGTTAAATTTTAATATTGGATCTTCTTTCACAACTTCATAATCAGTTATTATTGTCAATTCATCTACTGATTCAGCTATTGACTTCGGAATATATTCTATTACTTCTACTTCTCCTGTGTCATTTGTGTATGAAATATCTTTGATTACAATGGTTATTTCTTGCACAGTTCCATCCATATATATCAAATCAACATTCTTGACACTTGTTGAAACAGTTGCCTTGTTTTGTGCTCTCACAGCTGCTTTAAGGAGTGCATTCTTATTTTGATGACCTATTACTGCTGCATATTCATTAATTATTGGTGCTAGTTCGTGCTCTTTCACATATTTAACGAACGACTTTGATTCCTTCACAACAATATCTACAGGTGTTGACTCATATACTGAATTAATTTTTTCCATCAATTCTGCTTGTTTGGCAATTTTTTCATCATCATCTATATCTCTTCTATATTCAACATTATACATATCTCTGATTGATTGTTCAACTGTTTTGATCGCTAATTTTATAGTGGTTTCAAATTCGAGTGCTTCTGTCACTTGCTTCTGCTGAGCGTTTCTCTGTGGCAAACCATCAAGGAGATCATAGAGTTCATCAACCAAGTTCTTGTTTTCATCTATATCATTCGTGTCTACAGATTCATTCACAAATTCAATTGATATTTCATTTGTTTCTCCAACATTACCATCATAATCTTCACACTCAATCTTGAATTGGTATACTCCCATAATCATGTTTGGAATTGTAACATCATTATTTCCTGTATGTGAAATTTCAACAGTTTTTTTCTTTGTAAACCATTCATTATTTCCTATTGCAGTGTATATATCACAAGAGACAGAATCTGCATCATCGTTAACTTGAAATGTTATATCTAAGTCTGTTCCTGTTAGTTTTGCTCCACTTGCAGGTGAAATAACACTAATTACAGGTTTATCATCATCAACTTTTGCAAGTTCAATTGTCTTCGTGACATTTGCCTCAACTTTGTAGTCATCTTCTATGTAGAATGCATATCCTTGCTTGCTTACAAATATTTCATAGTATGCTTTTGAAAGATAGAACGTTGTTTCTCCATTACTATTAGTTGATTTGTCTACACCATCTATTTCTACTACCGCACTACTTATTTTTAAACCAGATGATATATCTTTGACAAGTATTTTCACTTTGAATACTTTTTTCACAGATATAATTATGGTCGTATTCTTAGTGTTTCCTGCATGGTCTGTTACAGTTACGAAGTTATCATATGTTCCTGGTTCGTCATAAGTGAAATTTATTGCTCTTTTGGTACTTGATCCTCCATCATCTAATTCCCAAGCATAAGTGTATGGAGATATTCCTCCTGAAACATCTAACTCTATCTCGGTCTTTTCATCTTTGTTAATGCCTGTGTCTCCATCTACATCAATGTTTAGATTATTGTTCACAGTGTAATTCACTTTTTGATTTATTGTTATATTACCATGAGTCATGGTGGCATCTATTACATAATCACCCGAAACATTTGTGTATGGCATTATATCTACTAAAGGATATGTTTCTGAAGTATAAACTATATCATCGAACACCACATAGAACCAGGAACCAGTCATAGTGCCAATTTCCAATGTTACATTTGATCCATTTGTTGCCAGAATTTGCATCATTGCTTGTTCGCCTGGATTGAAAGTTGTATCATCTAATTCAATTTCAAAGAGATATGATTCTGCCTCTTCTGTTTCATCTTCTGATGTTGCATTATGAATGTAAAATACTCTATTTTCACTTGTTTTCGTGTTTCCAACATTGTCTGCACAGCTCACATTCCAGTAATGTGTTCCTTCAGAAACATCAATATCTATGTTTTCTTCCGTTCCATCTTCAACAGACACTATTTCTTCTTCTCCGTTCAAAATAAATGTGCAATTGAATTCATCAATCAAATTATCCGTTGCAGTAAATGCAACAGTTGTAAGATTCGTAAGATTCGCTTCGTTCTCAGGAGTATCAAGCTCTATTACTGGCGCAGTCATATCAACATATATTGTTCTTGCAATAGTTGATTCAATATTGTTTTCAGAACTACAATTTATCATCCAACTATGTTCCCCTTCAGTAAGTGTTTCTGTGAAAATATTATTCGCGTTTGCATCTGTGCTCTGTTCTTCTGAATCATCAATTATCAAAACACAAGTCGTATTTGTATAATTACTTAGAGTGAACGAGAAGTTTATGGAAGAAGTATTCGTCCAAAATTCATCTGCAGGGGTAAGCTCGGAGATAGTTGCACCTATGATGACTGCGAGTAGCAATACATACAATATTCCTATTCCTACAACTACCTTACTTTTCATTTTTTAATTGCTCCATTACTTTCTGCAAGTCTTGCATTAGTTGTTGTTTGTGTGCTTGTTTTTTCTTGATGTCTAATTGTATTGAGAGATCTTCTCGTAGTTTTTGCAGTTCAGGAGTATATGATGGTTCTGTGTACTCTATGCATTTGGCTCTAACAACTGATCTTATTTCTTCAGAAAGGTCTTTGAAATGGTTAACTACAGCTAATTGTTTTAGTTCTTTAACTAGAGAAGTAGGCATCCTAACGCTAACCACTGTGTCTGTCATCTTTGTTTTCCGGGTAATTACTGCTCTGATCTCTGTTTACTTAACTCTGTTCTGTTCTCTATTGTCTAGGACGTATTTGCGAGAAAATTCTCTTATAGCTTCTGATCTAGATGAAAATAAGTTTTTTTTGATAAGTGAATCTAGTATAGAAATAATTCCTACTGGTAGTCTGACATTTATAATTTCTATGTCTGTTTGTTGTCGTCTCATAATCACTGTAGTCTTACTGTGGTGTTTTTGTATGTTATTTGTAGTTTTTTATGTTGTTTTTGAGTAAATAAATGACGTTTGTAGTTTTTTTGTATATCTTATAACTCACATACGTAGTATTTAAAGTTTTCGAAAACCATCCTGAACAAAGAAAACTATAAAAACAGAGACAGAATCAATTAATTTGGTGATAAAATGAGATTATTAATATTTGGACCACAAGCATCAGGAAAAGGAACACAGGCAGCAAGAGTTGCAGAGCATTTTAGAATATTACATATATCCACAGGAGACATATTCAGAGAGAATATTTCACAAGAAACTGAGCTAGGAAAATTAGCCGCCAGCTATATGAACGACGGAAATCTTGTCCCCAACGAAGTCACAAATAATCTTGTTAAAAATAGATTAGAAGAAGAAGATTGTGCAAAAGGATTTATTCTCGATGGATATCCAAGAACAAGAAACCAAGCAGAGTTTCTAACAGAACTAAACCACAAATTTGACGCAGCAATCAACCTACAAGTTTCAGAGTCAGAAATCATAAAAAGAATTGGTGCACGAAGAATCTGTGAAAACTGTAAGACAGGATTCAACACAATTTTTATCAAGCCAAAAGTAGAAGGTGTTTGTGATAAATGTAACGGAAAGCTAATTATAAGGGAAGATGATAAACCAGAAGCAATTAAAAAAAGACTATCATTATACCATGAATTAACAGAACCTCTGTTGGATTTTTATAGAGAAAAAGGCTTAATTGTGGACATAAACGGCGATCCAATAATGGATGAAGTTTACGCAGAGATTATTCAGAAACTATCTGCTTAATAACATTCGTTGCATAAGCACCTTTCGGCAGAGAAAAAGAAATTTTTACTTTGAATTTTTTCTCATTTAACTCATCTTTTTCTAGCTTTCCAATCACTAAGTGACTTGGAGTAATGTACAAATATCGTTCATCACCTTCACAGCTAAGATGTGGCAAAGAAGGAATAATGAAATCTCGTTCAGAAACAGCTTCTTTTTTCAGAATTTTACGTATTATTTTTTCCACTTCTTTATCTTCAAATTCCACACCAAAACCCACTAATGGAATTTTAACATTTTCTTTGCAATCAATTTGTTTCACTGTTTCATTAAAGATAAAGCTTTGATATGCATGCACAAATATTAGGAGAATCTTGAAAGGTATCATATTCAAGGCCCCAATAAAATTATTTGGACTCAATTTTATGAATGCTTTAACATCTTGTTCATAGTCACCGTCTCCTTCTACAATTAACTCGACGGCTTTTTTGAAGTTTTTCTTAACTATTGCTTTGCCAATGTCCGCATTATTATTTGAAAATCGTTGCTCATCAAACAAATTTTTTATCTTAACTTCAGTATTTATATTCACATTTTTATTCAAATCTCTAACAACAATTTCAAAGCTATTTCCCCGTAGGCCACCCAGAACTATGGGCTTGTTTGAATGAGTAATAAATTCTAATTCAATATCTTTCAGATCCAAATCTTCAACTCTATCCTTATTAACTTTATAGATAGATATGTGCTGCTTTGTTACAGCATTTCTATCTTTCATTCCAGCGTAACCAATATTTTTCCTCAGAACTTTCAATGTTCTAGCAATTAGCTGCACAGCTTTTTCAGTTGTATAATTCCTTTTTTTCAGGGAAAAAATAGAGTATAATCCACCCCCATCTTTAAGATTGAGAAGTTCATTTACAATAAAATCCTCAGGAAGTTGTTTGAGATTCATAAAAAATGATAATCAGAAGCTCTTTTTAACTTTATTCAAAAAAGAATGGTTGTGAGAGAATGATTTAACAGAAAGCTTTAAATATATCTAAAGAAAAACATCCGTTGTGATCGAAATGGTAACCCATATTTAAATCGTACGGCCTCTATATTAGTTAGATCTCTATTACTGGCTTACACCCATTCGATTTTGTTTTTTCTTGGATTTACAATCTCTCTAATGATAGAATAAAGATGATATTATGAAATACGCAATAAAAATAAATAATTTGACAAAAGGATTCCACGACAAGACAAACTTCATGCCGAAGTGGCTTGTTTCAGATAGTCATAAGAATAAATTTTACGCTGTAAAAGATGTTTCATTTGATGTAAAAAAAAGAGAAATATTTGGAGTTCTAGGTCCTAATGGTTGTGGAAAATCCACTCTTATTCGTATGATATCGACTCTTCTCACACCTGATAAAGGATCAGTAGAAGTATTTAATATTGATGCACTTAAAAAACCTGGAGAGATTAAAAAGCTGATAAATAGGGTTTCAGTAGAAGCATCTTTTTTCAAACGATTATCCGCTAAAGAAAATTTATTGTACGCATCAAGACTCTACGGCATAGAGGATAAAGTTGCAATCAAAAAATTCCAGCAAATACTGAAGGATCTTAATTTTCCAGAAAGCATGGTCAATTCTCAGATGATGAAGTTTAGCAGAGGAATGCAGCAAAAGGTTTCAATAGCTCGCGGGTTCATAACTGATCCAATATTGATTTTGTTAGATGAACCAACAACTGGACTCGATCCAAAATCAAAATTAGACGTTCAAAATTTCATACTTAATCTTCACGCGAAAAAAAATCTTACAATAGTAATCTCTAGTCATGACATGTTAGAAGTTGAAAAATTATGCGATCGAATAGCCATTATGGATAAGGGTAAGATTATTGCAATGGGGACTAGTGATGAATTAAAAGAAATGGTTATGAAAGAAAACACGTACGAACTGGAAACTTCAGATAGCGCAAAATCCAAAAGATCGTTGCAAAAATTCAAACAAGTACATAATATTATAACACACAATGGCACAGTTAGATTTTGCACTAAAGATATTACTTTGGTTGCCGATAAAATCACAACGACATTAAAAGAGAAGAATATCAAGTTTAAGAACCTAAAACAAGTAGTGCCTTCACTCGAAGATGTTTTCTTAGAGATAACTGGCAAATCATTGGAGGATAGACCATGAACAAGAAATGGATTCAAACAAAAGCTTTCTTCTTCCGAGAATTGGATATGAGAAAGAGAAGTTGGAGTTGGCAACTAGTTTGGATAATCTATGACCTCATGTGGGCAATGTCAGTTGGGTTTTTAGGTCTCGGAGCAGCAGCCGTTTCAGGCGTTGAAATCAATACCCAACAATACGTCTTGTTTTTACTTGTAGGTTCTTTCATGTGGACCTATCTAAGCTCAATATTTGGTACTGTCAGCTGGGCAGTTACTTGGGAACGTTGGGAAGGCACTATAGAATATACATTTATGGCCCCTGTTAGTAGAACTATTCATTTACTTGGAAATTCAATATTCGCGATAATTTATGGATTAATAAGAATGGTAATAGTTTTTACTATATCTGCAGCAGTGTTTAATTTCACTTTGACAGGCGCAAATCTTATGGGCGCAGGAATCGTGCTCATATTTGCAAGCATTTCATTCATAGGTTTGGGGATGATTGCGGCAGTATTACCTTTAATTAGTCCTGAAATGGGCGACAAAACAACACTGATAATGGAGGCTGTAATTATGATGGTATCAGGTATTTTTTATCCTATTACCGTATTGCCAGTTTGGATGCAGTATATTGCTAAGATTAGTCCAGGCACTTATGCTCTTGAAGGTATGCGTATGGCAGTGATTGACGGAGCGTCAGTTAGTTCGCTGAGTAGTTTTATTTGGCCTCTGATAATTATAGGTATAATATTAATTCCTCTTGGTAATTTCGTATTCATTCTTGGGGAGAAATACGTCAAGCAAACCGGTAAACTCAAAAGAGACGGTTAGAAGCACCTATAAAAATTTAAAAAGCAATACTCTGTTCTGTAGTGTACGGACCTGTAGCCTAGCCTGGCAAGGGTTTCGTTCCTTGATCCCGAAGTGAGGCATGCGCAAGCTTAGCCACACGGGAAAAAAAGAACTACCTTGGGCAAATAAGGCGACAGCCTCCTATCAAAACTGACGTTTTGGAACTTCCAAAACCATGTTTTAGAAGTAAGCTGTAGACCGGGGGTTCA
Organism: Candidatus Woesearchaeota archaeon; assembly: GCA_016784125.1. Taxonomy (GTDB): domain Archaea; phylum Nanobdellota; class Nanobdellia; order Woesearchaeales. The sequence goes on along the minus strand of JADHVI010000012.1, from coordinate 17,641 downwards.
AATCCCCCCAGGTCCGTTTAGTATTATCTTCGTCTATTTTTTCTAAAAATTTATATAGTTCCACCTGCTATCAGTGGCTAATGAAAAGAAAGTATGTATTGATAGGATTGGCTATAGGTATAGTTGCAATGTTCTTTGTTCTTAAAACCATACCAATCGGCGAAGTAATGACTTTATTTAAGAATGCCAAAACAACAACTATAATTGGATATGTGCTTTCTTCTGTAGCCATACTCTTGACTGTCACTTGGCGTTGGCAAATTATTCTTGAAAGTCAAAAAATCAAGATTCCATTCATAACACTTTGGGGATATAGAATTGTTGGTTATGGTATTAGCTTCTTGACGCCGGCAGCTAAACTCGGCGGAGAACCTTTTCGAGCCGGCTTACTTTGTAGACATAATATTAAATTTAGTAAAGGATTATCATCGGTTGTTATTGACAAAGCCATTGATCTTGTATTTTCAGCTTTATTCTTCTTCATTGGAATAATAGTTATTCTCTTCTCATTGGCATTACCAGGCCTAACAGAGATAGCAATGTTATTCTTTGCAATTATATTCATGATTGGAGCAATTTTCTTCTACAAAAGAATGGTCTCCGGCCAAGGATTTATTATGGGCGCGTACAAATTTTTAAAGTTAAATAGAATCAAAAGCTTTCAGTTACCTGAAAAAAAATTAGTTGAGTTCGAGGCTTTGCTAATTAAATTTTTTAGAGATGATAAAAAACATTTCATCATGACTGTTGTCGCATCTTTTATTTCATGGATATTTATGTTCTTTGAATTCAAATTTTTAGGATTAATTCTAGGATATGATTTATCATTCATAGGATTATTTTTAATCATAAGCTTGATAGGTTTGGCATTCTTAATTCCAATACCTATGGCGCTTGGTTCTATGGAAGCTTCTCAAGTCACAGTATTTTCTATCATAGGCGAAAACACAGCTGGCGGAGTTGCACTTTCTTTTGTCGTTAGAGCCAGAGATCTCATTTGGAGTGCGATAGGAATTATACTGTTAAGCTATTATGGAGTAAACGTAAGTAGTGATATCAAAAAAGCCTACAATCCTAATGGTAAACATTCTAAAAAGAAAAAATTAAAATCTAAAAAGAAAAAATGAAGTTTATTTTTGTTAGCGAAGGATTTCGCATGTTAAAAAGAAGATTGCGCGTCCATAAAACTGGCTTTGGTAAATATGCTGGGAATGATGAAAATATTTGTTCTGCAATTGTGAGCGATTGTTACAATAAAGAAGAGAATTTTTTTATGACAAGTACGGGTCATTTTACAGAGTTTTGGACTAGAGATTTTGGTTTATGCATTCAACCTTTAAAGATGCTTGGTTACAAAAAAGAGATTTTCAAAACTCTTGAGTATGCACTTAAAATATTCAAGCAACATGGCCAGATAACTACAACTATTAGTCCTGATGGTAAAGCTTTTGATTTTCCAAAGTTCTCTCCAGATTCTTTGGCTTTCATGCTTCATTCTTTGGTGGTGTCCAAGAGTAATATTCTTGTTTCTAAATATAAGTCTTTTTTGGAAAGAGAAATCTCTGATTATGCCAAGATAGTTATAGATAAAGAAACTGGTTTGGTCAAAAGAAAACATTTTGGATCTATGAAAGATCATTCTATTAGAAAATCTTCTTGCTATGATAATGTTATGGTGGCATGGGTTTCCAAGAATGCTGATTTACTTGGTTTGAAAAATCCCTTAGGAGGAGTTGATTATCAATCTTTAATCAAAAAACATTTTTGGAAAGAAGATCACTTCATCGATGACTTGTCAGGTAAGAATATGTTGAGTGGAGATGCAAATACTTATCCTTTTTGGACAGGCATTTTTGATTCCAAAGATATGATTAGAAAAATGATGAAAAGTGTTAAAGCAAAAGGTCTAGACAAGCCGTTCCCTATCAGGTATAGCATAGAGAAACCAAAAGTTATGTGGCTAGACATATTTGCTGCGGGTTATGAGTTTCAAAACATTTGGCCCATGAGTGGCTATCCTTTTGTAGAAGTTGTTTCAAAGGTTGATAATAACCTTGCAAAAAAATATCTTGCAAAATACAAAGCACTCATTGAAGAACATCAAACATTTTTAGAAGTGTATAATAATAAAGGCAAGCCTTTCAAAACTTACTTTTATATGACTGACGAAGGCATGTTATGGGCTTCAATGCACCTATTCCTTAGAAAGTGTCTTTCTAGAACTTGATTTTGTTACTTTAAAATCCATCATTACAGGTCTATGATCAGATATTTGTATGTCTAATACTTCAAAGTTTGAAACTTTTATTTCAGGAGATGCAAGAATCAAATCAATATGTTTTGTTGGCTTCCATGATGGATAACTTGCAACATCTCCTTTTGCGAATTTTGAAGTGTTAATCAACCCAGTGTTCTTCAAAAAAGGATTTATTTCTTGGTAACCACCAAATATATTGAAATCTCCAAACACTATTTTGGGATACGAACATGATTCAACCATATCTGTAAGTTCTTTAATTTGCAAAACCCTAACATTTTTTCTGACGGATAAGTGTACTGCAAACAAAGCAACATCCACAGTTGATTTTCCAACAGGCAATTTTACAATCGTATTTATTACTAACCGCTTCACGCCTTTTGAAAAATATAAAAAATTTGTATCATGAGTTGGATGCTTTGAAACAATGGCGTTTGCATGCATCCTATAGGTTGGTATTTTATTGGCATATTTAGCTATTGAAGTTGTTGCATGTTTGATTTTTTCCGCCCAAAAAGGCATTTTCAGTTCTTTTGAGAAAAGTTTTGCTTGTGATTTACCATCTATTCTGAATGAACCAGCATCTGTTTCTATGAAACCTATAACGTCAAAATCGTATGGCTTAAGCTCTTTAGCTATCTTTTTAAGGTTTCCAAGCACGGGCTTCCATAGCTTTTTAGCATCCATATATTTCCATTTCTTATTGATGCCTTTGCAGTATTCCACGTTATATGCTAATAATTTCATATTATTTAGAATTAAGGGGTGATTTTAATATTTTATCTTTGAAGGGAAAAAAAGTAAAAAAATTAAATTAATCTTTCAATGCTGCTTGTGCTGCTGCTAACTTGGCAATAGGCACTCTGAAAGGACTGCAAGAAACGTAATTCAAACCGATTCTGTGGCAAAACTCTACGCTGCTTGGTTCTCCACCATGCTCTCCACAAATTCCTATTTTCAGATTTTCTTTTGTGCTTCTGCCTTTTTCTACAGCCATCTTCACAAGTTGTCCAACACCTGTTTGGTCCAATACTTGGAATGGATCTTTTTCTAATAATCCTTTCTCAACATATTCTGGTACAAATTTGCCTACGTCATCTCTTGAGAATCCCAGAGTCATCTGTGTTAAGTCATTTGTTCCAAAGCTAAAGAATTCTGCTTCTTCTGCTATTAAATCAGCAGTTAGTGCTGCTCTTGGAACTTCAATCATTGTACCTATTAAATAGTCTATATCAGTGCCTTCTAAAACTTTTTTTGCCACAGCCAGAATAATTTCTTTCTGGTTTTTTAGCTCTTCAACATTTCCTATTAATGGAACCATTACCTCAGGACATACTTCTGTACCTGCTTCTGCAACATCTCTTGCAGCTTCGAAAATTGCTTCTGCTTGCATTTCAGTTATTTCTGGATATGTTACACCTAATCTGCATCCTCTATGTCCAAGCATTGGATTCACTTCATGCAGCTCACTCATCTTTTGTTTCAATGCTTCAGGAGTTGTGTTGAGTTCTCCAGCAATTTCAATTATATCTTTTTCTTCTCTTGGCAAGAATTCATGTAATGGTGGGTCTAGCAATCTTATAGTGATTGGTTTTCCATTCATTACTTTAAACAATGCTGCAAAATCATCCTTTTGAAATGGTTTAATCTTAGCAAGTGCTTTTTTTCTTCCATCCAAATCTGGTGATAGAATCATCTCTCTTACTGCTTTGATTCTTTCTCCTTCAAAGAACATATGTTCTGTTCGACAAAGTCCAATTCCTTCTGCTCCAAATTTGATTGCTTGTTCTGAATCTTTTGGAGTGTCAGCATTTGTTCTCACGCCTAGTTTTCGAAATTTATCAGCCATAATCATGAGCTTTCCAAAGTCACCACTTAATTCTGGGTCGGTGGTTGGAATTTTTCCTTCATATACATCTCCTGATGTTCCATCAAGAGTTATATAGTCACCTTCTTTGAAAGTTATGCCTCCTAGTTCAAGGGTTCCTGCTTTTTCATTGATCTTTGCCTCTCCAAGTCCTGATACACAACATTTACCCATTCCTCTGGCAACAACTGCTGCATGACTTGTCATTCCACCTTTTGCTGTAAGAATTCCCACAGCTGCATCCATCCCTATTAGATCTTCTGGACTAGTATCATTTCTTACAAGTACAACTGTGTCACCTGCTTTCTTCATTTCAACAGCTGTATCATTATCAAAAGCAATTTTTCCAACTGCACCACCTGGCGATGCCGGCAATCCTTTTCCTAGAGATTCGTGTTCTTTCTTTGCAATAGGATCTAATTGTTTATGCAATAATTGATCTAGTTGATTTGGGTCAACTCTTAGAACCGCTGTCTTTTCATCTATTAATCCTTCGTCGACCATTTCAACAGCACATCTTACGGCTGCAGCTGCTGTTCTCTTACCAGCTCTTGTTTGCAAGATGTACAGTTTTGCTTCTTGAATTGTAAATTCCATATCCTGCATGTCCTTATAGTGATTTTCTACTTTCTTGTAGATTTCCACTAGTTCATCGTACTGCTCAGGTAATATTTCTTTTAATGTAGAAATTGGCTTTGGAGTTCTGATTCCAGCAACAACATCTTCTCCTTGAGCATTCATCAGGTATTCGCCATAAAACAAGTTTTCTCCTGTTGCAGGGTCTCTAGTAAAAAATACTCCTGTTCCACTTGTTTCACCCATGTTTCCGAAAACCATTACTTGTGCGTTGACCGCAGTTCCTTTCAAACCTTTGATATCATTCAATCTTCTGTATGTTTTTGCTCTGTTGTTGTGCCATGAGCCGAAAACTGCTTCTGTTGCCATTATTAGTTGTTCTTTTGCATCTGTTGGAAATTCCTTACCTACTTTTTCTTTGATTAATTCTTTGTACTTAACAACTATTTCCTTCAAGTCTTCTATTGATAATTCCGTGTCAAATTTGACTCCTTTGGTTTCTTTTGCAGTGTCGAGTATTTGTTCAAAGTAATGATGTTCAACACCCATTACAACATCTCCAAACATTTGAACTAATCTTCTGTATGAATCCCAAGCGAATCGTTCGTTACCTGATTTTTCAATTAATCCTTTTATTGATTCATCATTCAATCCAAGGTTTAATACTGTATCCATCATTCCTGGCATTGAAACTGCTGCTCCGCTTCTAACCGATAGTAAAAGTGGATTAGTTGCGTCTCCAAATCTCATGTCCATTGATTCTTCTAGTTTCTCAAGGTTTTCATCTATTTCTTTGATGGCTGCGTCTGACAATTTTTCCCCTTCTTCGTAGAATTCTGCACAGGTTTCTGTTGTGATTGTAAATCCTGGTGGAACTGGTATTCCTAAACTAGCCATTTCTGCTAAATTTGCTCCTTTTCCTCCTAAGAGGTCTTTCATTTCTTTGTTTCCTTCGGTTTTATCTGCGCCGAAGAAATATACGTGTTTGTTCATCTCAGTATCACCTTTTGTGTTCTATTTTTAGTTTTAGTATGATGTTCTAAATTTTTTCAGAACTAATCTATTTTAGGAAAAATTTTCGCTTTTTAAAGATAACTATCATTCAGAATATATACTCCATCATTCAATCAAAATTCCAACTGGACAATGATCTGAACCCATTACTTTTGGTAAAATAAATGCGTCTTTAAGTAGAGGTCTCATTGCTGAAGAAATCAAAAAATAATCTATCCGCCAACCAATATTATTTGCACGTGCATTAAACATATAGGCCCACCAAGAATAATTGCCAGGTTCTTGATTGAATTCTCTGAAAGTATCTATTAATCCAGCCTCTACAAGGTTGTCAAATCCCATTCTTTCTTCATTTGTAAAACCTGCATTTCGCATATTGTTTTTTGGATTTGCCAAATCTATTTCTTTATGTGCAACATTTAGATCTCCACACATCACCACGGGTTTCATTTCTTCCAATGATTTTGTGAATTTCAAAAAATCTGAGTCCCATTTTTGTCTATATTCTAATCTTAGTAATTCTCTCTTAGAATTTGGAGTGTAAACCGTTACTAAAAAAAAATCTTCGAATTCCAGCGTTAATATTCTTCCTTCATTATCATGCTCTTCAATTCCCATGCCATAAGATACTGATAATGGTTCTCTCTTTGAAAAAACAGCAACACCAGAATAACCTTTTTTCTCAGCTGAGTTCCAAAAATGATGAGGATAATCTTCCAGCACCAAATCAACTTGTTCAGGATGAGCCTTTGTTTCCTGAACACAAATAATATCTGGATTTTCTTGTTTGATAAAATCTAAGAATCCTTTCTTTAATACTGCTCTTATTCCATTTACATTCCAAGAAATTAATTTCATGTTTTTCATTAAAAAAAAAATCTTTATTAAAAAACTTTCGAATTTCAAAAGAATTAAATACCCATCAACAACTCCTTATGACATGAATATATTGATACTTGGTGGTGGAGCTCAAGGCAAAGCAACACTATTTGATATTTCTAATAATAAAAATTTCAAATCAATTAAAATAGTTGAAAATAATTTGAATCAAATATATTCATTTGTTGAAAATCTAAAAGATGAAAGGATTGAAATAATACAAGGAGATGCACATAATAAGGATGAGATGTTGAAGCTTTTCAAAGAAGTAGATATAGTAATTGATTTATTACCAACTATTTTTAGAGGAATTATATCCAAATATGCTATTGAAGCAAAAACTAATGTTGTTAACACTTCTTTTCAATCCAACATAAAAGATTACGCAAAAGAGGTCAAAAAAGCAGACATCATAATCATGCCAGAATCGGGCTTAGACCCAGGTATTGATCTTGTACTGGCTGGCTATGCTGTAAAACAGTTTGATATTGTTAAAGTTCTAGAGTCCACGTGTGGTGGCGTTCCTGAAAAAGAATTTTGTGATAATCCTCTGAATTATAAAATTAGTTGGAGCTTTGAAAGTGTATTAAGTGCTTACAAGAGACCTGCAAGTATTATAGTTGATAATAAAAGAGTAAACATTGATGGCGAACACATTTTTGATTATTGCAAAGAAGTTGAAATTGATGGTATAGGCACATTTGAGCGTTATCCCAATGGTTTCTCAACTACTTATGCAAAATTTCTTGGCATTCGTAAAGATGTTCAACAAATGGGTCGTTACACTCTTCGTTGGCCAGGTCATTGTTCTTTCTGGAAAAAGATTTCTCAACTCGGATTGTTAGAAGATGAACTGGTTGGTGACATAAGTCCAACACAGTTCTTAGCAAAAATTTTGTCTCCAAAACTCCAATACAAAGATAATGAGCGAGATTTGATAATTCTGAGGAATGAAGTTATTGGCTTAAAAAATGGTAAGGAAAAAAAACTCGTTCAACAAGTTGTTGACAAGCGTGATTTAAAAACTGGCTTAATGGCAATGAGTCGAACTGTTGGTTTTACTGCAAGCATTATCGCACAGATGATTCTTGATGGCAGAATCAAAGGTGAAGGAATATTAAATCCTTGTATTGATGTTCCATACCAAGAATTCATTAAAGAACTTAGAAAGAGAAACATTGAAGTTAAAGAATGGTTTGAAGACGCTTAGTTATCTTAAATATTTCTGTAGAATTTGCATCGCTTGTTTGCCATCAACTTTTCCTTTAAATTTACTCATAATCATACCCATCAAAGCACCAACGGGTGCTCCGCGATTGTTTTCTGCAATTATCTGAATTTCTTTTTCCATATTACCAGCAGATACTACTTTAAACTTGTCAAAAGGTAGTTTTTTTGTTTTGCTATAATCAGCTAACAAATCTATAACTGATCCTTTTGGCATATGTCCAGAAGCAACTTTCTCAAAGACTTCAGTAGCAATTTTCTTAACGTCTATTTTTGTGTTGTATCGCTTCTTTAGTTCCTTTGGTATGTTTGTGAAAAAGTCAACTATGAATTTATGATCTTTGTATTTTTTGAAGTATTCTACTAACACTACTTTTTCCTTATCTTCATACTTTACTGCTAGTGTTGCATAATCATCATTCAAACCAAAACTTTTTTTGTACCTAACAATTCTTTCTTCGATTGTTTCTATTTGTTTGAATGTTCCTAATTCTGGTTTAATTGTTGGAATGTCAGTCTCCGGGTACATTCTTGCAGCACCTGGCATTAATCTCAAAAAGGTCGTTGAAAAATCTGACTCTGCTTTTCGTACTTCGTTTTGCAATTTTTTCTTTTTCTTAATTAGGTCTAAATGTCTTTTTACTTCATTTTCAACTACTTTTGGAATACTCTTTAAATCTTGAAATCCTTTAGTTTCTGTTCTCGCACCCCCTTTAATGGATACGTTGACATCTTGTCTTATAGTTCCAATACCACGTTTGCATGCACCTGTACTTCTTAATATCATTCCAATCTTTGCAGCTGTTTCCTTGCATTCCTCTGGACTTGAAATATCTGGGTCAGTAGCAATTTCAAGAAGCGGAATTCCTAATCTTGACAAATTATACGTGTCGTGATTTGCAGTTCGTTTCATGATTTGACAAGCTTCTTCCTCTAAAAATACACCTGCAATACCAATTTTTTTACCATTAACATCAATAAATCCGTTTCTTCCAATAATTGCTGTTCTCTGAAAACCGGTCGTGTTTGATCCATCAACAACTGTTTTTCTCATAAACTGAATTTTGTCAATGATCTTACAGTTCATCATCTGTGCAACTTGCAAAGCGATTTTCAAGGCTTCTTGATTAACAGGATTTGGAGGCTCTTCATCCATTTCAACTAAACAATTAATATCTTCATACCCCCAATAAGTAAAGAGCTTGTTCTTTTGCTGTTCTCCAGCAGCAGCAACATCTACTTTTCCTGATTCACCAGCACTAGCTCTGAGTCTTCTGTCAAATGTGAAGTCTGGTTTGTTCTTCCTTATTTCAGTAGGACAATTACAAAACAACTTTTTGCCTTCAAGTTGTTGATGAATCTCTATACCACATTTGAAACCAAGCTTTTTGTAGTCCATGACATAGAAGATGAAAACAAGACTTTTTATACTTTTGGATTAAAGATAACTATCTTTAATAAGTTTAGAAATCACTCACGAGCCATGCAGATTTCATGAGTTTCTTCAGACTCCAATCTTCCACCAGGAGTCCAAAATAAATCTAGGCCATCACCTGTTAGCAATAATAGTTTTTTATTTTTAATAATAATTGCAGAAATCCTTTCCATCATTCTAAGAATCCATCTTCTCTTCTTCTTTTGGTTATTTCGCCACGCATGTTTTGGTTTAAGAATTTTTTATCAATTTTATTTCCCAAAATCCAGGCTAATTTGATGAAGGCTGTTTCTGTTAACATATCTTCTCCAAAGATAACACCGATCTCCGCCAATCTTCTACAGTTTTTGTAAATGTTTTGATGTACCCTTCCAAATACACATTGAGATGTTAATACAATAACACCGCCATTCTTGATGAATTTTTTCAGCTCGTTGTAAATAGGTAAATTTTCTTTTGTATTTGTTGGTGCTTGACCAATTCCTGTTCCTTCTAGAACCAAGCCTTTATATTTTTTTGAATTCAAAAATTCATATATATCTACATGCATATGAGTATGAGTTTTTATGATTGCAACTTTGTCTTCAAATTTATCTTTCACAACCATTTTACCAGTTGTGTTTTTGGGCTTGTTCAACCAAGTTATTTTTCTATTATCATAATTTATTCTTGCAATAGGAATATCATTTACGACTTTGAATGCATCTCTTCTTGAAGTATGTAATTTTCTGGTCTTTGTACCTGACATTATCAAGCAATTGTTATCAGCGGTTGATTCATGCATACAAATAGCAACACCTTTGTAATCAGTTTTTGATATGAATTCTGAAGAACAAGTAAGGTTCATACCTGCATCACTGCTCCCTCTGTCAGAGCTTCTCTGACTCCCAACAATTAATATTGGTATTGGAGCATTTTCAAATATGAATGACATCGCCGCAGCAGTTATTGCCAGCGTATCTGTTCCCTGACCTATTATTACACCTGCAACTCCTTTCTTAATTTCTTTTTGTACGGCCGCAGCAATTTTTTGGTAATCAGAAAAACGCATGTCTTCAGACATCATATTAGATATAAAAACAGAGTTTATGTTCACAATTTTTTTGAGTTCTGGAAACATTTTCAATAAATCTTCTGTTTTGAAGGATGCAACAACACCACCCATTTCATAGTCAACTTTTGAAGCGATTGTTCCACCCGTATGTAATATAGAAATTGTTGGTAAAGATTTATTCGTGGTTACTTTAAAGCTTGATTCTTTGGTTTTTGTTTTTTTCTTAACTAAGTTTATTTTTTTTATTTTCTTTTTTTCTATTCCAATATTATATCCGCTACCGAGTTTTACAAATACAAATTTTGGGTCTTCCTCTGGCATCAACACTCCTTCTAGAGTTTCATCTTTACAGAAAATTTTTACTTTGTCACCCGCCTCAGCCATGTTAAAAGAATTAAATTAGAAGTTTATAAAAGTTATGAAAATCGCTTGCGATTTTCGAACTTCAAAATTTTAAGAATTTTGTAAGTTATGAAAATAATCCAACAATAAGAAAATTTAGAAAAAAATTAACCATAGTAAGCGGGTTTTTCTTCAACGCAAATAGGCGTTGACGCTATCATGCTCCCGTTGGTCGCGACTACGTCTAGCCATAATAAGCTGGTTTTTCTTCCTGCATACTTTTTCCTCTAGCACTAGTAAATTGATCTTTTAACTTCTTGTAGGCTTCCTCTATATCCTTAGATGCTGAAGGTCTTACTTTTTCTAATGCTTGTTCAAAGTATTTCATCTCAACAGATTTGATTTTAATATCATCTCTTAAAGCGAGGATTGCGGCTTCTCTGCAAATAGCTTCTATGTCCGCACCTACATAAAACTCCGTCTTTTCAACCAATTTTTTTGCATCCACATTCTTTGATAATGACATTCCTTTCATATGAACTTTAAATATTGCTTCTCTGGTTTTCTTATCTGGAATTGGCGCTAATACAATTCTATCAAACCTACCAGGTCTCAATAATGCTGTATCAATCATGTCTGGTCTGTTTGTGGCTGCAATAATAACAACATCAGTTAATTCTTGTAATCCATCCATCTCTGTTAACATTTGATTAACAACTCGCTCGTTAGCATGAGAATCTGATGTTCCAGTTCTTTTGTGAGCCATAGCATCAACTTCATCAAAGAATATAATTGTTGGGGCTGTTTGTCTAGCTTTCTCGAATATCTTTCTTACTGCTTTCTCGCTTTCACCAACCCATTTACTTAATAATTCAGGCCCTTTTACAAGTATAAAGTTTGCTTGTGATTCTGTTGCAACTGCTTTAGCAAGCAATGTTTTTCCTGTTCCTGGAGCACCATATATTAATACTCCTTTTGGCGGTCTTATTCCTAATCTTGTAAACACTTCTTCATGCTTTAGTGGCCATTCAACAGCTTCAATTAATTCTTGTTTTACTTCTTCTAATCCACCAATATCTTCCCATTTTGTATTGGGTATTTCTACAAGAACTTCTCTCATAGCAGATGGCCTTACAACTTTTAATGCATCCTTAAAATCATTTTGACTTAATTGTAATTTCTCAAGCACTTCCTGAGGTATTGATTCTTCTTCTTTTAATTTCAGTTCTGGAAGAATTCTTCTAAGAACTATCATAGCTGCTTCTTTCGCTAGAGATGCAAGATCTGCTCCTACAAATCCATGTGTGACTTCCGCCAATGTTTTCAAATTAACATTTTTTGCTAGGGGCATGTTTCTTGTGTGAATCTTAAGAATATCTAATCGACCTTCTTTTTGTGGAACGCCAATATCAATTTCTCTGTCAAATCTTCCAGGTCTTCTCAAAGCAGGATCCAAAGAATTTACTATGTTAGTAGCTGCAATAACAACAACTTTTCCTCTGCTCTTCAGTCCATCCATCAAAGCAAGCATCTGAGCAACAACTCTCCTTTCTACTTCTCCTTTGCTCTCTTCTCTTTTTGATGCAATCGCATCAATTTCATCAATGAATATTATTGAAGGAGCATTTTTCTCTGCTTCTTCGAATTTCTTACGAAGGTTTTCTTCGCTTTGACCATAATATTTACTCATAATCTCAGGACCATTAATTAGTAAAAAATTGGCATTTGTTTCATTAGCAACTGCTTTTGCTAGAAGTGTTTTTCCTGTTCCTGGTGGTCCATGTAATAATACACCTTTTGGTGGATCAATACCTAATCTTTCAAATACTTCAGGATGTTTCAATGGTAACTCAACCATTTCTCTCACTTTTTTAATCTCTGTTTCTAAACCACCCACATCTTCATATGTGATGTCAAGAATTTTGTCTTCTTCAACTTCTACTGATTCAGTGCTGTAATTAACATTGGTGTGCTCTGTTATTAGGACTGCTTGTTTTGGTTGTGCATCAACAACTACAAACTTCAAATCTCCCAAACCAAAACCCATCATAGTATCATCTAACATTGAGAACATATCTTCAAAAAAAGGACTTCCAGCCATGGTATTCTTTCTTCTCCTTGTGCCTCCTAATGAAACAATATCTCCCTTAATAACTGCTCTACCCAGTAACCCTTGTTTGAATACTTCTGGACTTGCTTTAATCATAACTCCTTTTCTTGCTGGAGCAATTGTTATTTTCTTGGCTTCTTTTACATCAGCTTTTTTTATAGTGACCATTTCACCAATAGTTGTTTTGGCGTTTCTTCTGATTAAGCCATCCATTCTTATAATGTTTAAACCCATGTCTCCAGGGAGTGATCTATCTACAATTGCAACCGTACTTCTTTCACCGTTTATCTCGACTATGTTTCCAGATCTTATATCAAGTTCTCTTAAGAACGAGCTGTCTATTCTGACAATCCCTTTATTTACATCGTCCTGCATTGCCTCTGCGACTTTAAGCTTAATATCTCCACCTATTGTAACCAACCCCTTATTTGTTGTTATTAACAGAACTTACTTCATTTTTGGAAGTGGAATCGGTGCAGGCAAGTTAATATCTCTGCTCAAGACAACTGCTTGAACATTGCATTTTGCCAATATCCTATTCATTAGTTCCCTCATTACCTTTTCAGGAACTTTCTTGTCTTTCTTCCAAGATGCCAATATTTCATCTGCGGCTTTAATTTCTACTAAGTAAATTGTATCTCCACTTAGTTGAATACTTCCAATATCAGCATCATACTTTGAAACATATTCAAATTCGAATTTCAAAGCTTTCTTCTTTGCATCCAAAGATAATTTTGATTCAGAAACATCTTTTATACCAACATTGTTACTAATGTTAACTTGTCCTTTTACCGGCTTCTTTTTTTCTGCCGACATTTTTGTGAAATTAAACGCAATTATAGTCATTATTACCACCTAGCTAACGATATTCTGAAATGGTTTATAAAAGTTTTGTTTTGCACGCTGTTCAAGGAAAGATTTAAATATGCAAATGCACGTTTACACATTTATGAATCAAAAAAGTGATTGTTTTTGGCAGTAAACTTGACTTTTTCTTAGATAATTCTCTAAATGGTGGTTGTCGGTGGCAACGTAAAAATAGGTGTTTTAGGAGGCATTGGCCCAGAAGCCACAGGCGAATTCTACAACAAGCTTATCCATAGATTACAGAGTGAAGGCTTGATTAATAGTAATCAGGACTTCCCTAAAATAATAATTAACAGTGTTCCTGCACCAGAGCTTGTGTCCACAAATATTAAAGAGGATGAATTAAAGGAGTACTTAGTTGGTTTGAAAGAACTCGATTATTTAAACACCGACTTCATAGTAATGGTTTGTAATACAATCCACTTATTCCATGAAAAGCTTCAGTCTGAAATCAATACACAAATTCTTGATCTTAGAGAGGAAGTAAAAACATTCTTGATAGATAATAATATAGGAGAAGTATTAATTATTGGAACACCTCAAACAGTTAAAAGTGGATTATATAATTTTGAAGAGATAAAAACAATCACTCCTAATAATTTTGAACTGAAAAAACTATCTCATACAATTTTCAATTACAATAAAGGTTTTGAAAAAGAAAAACAAATCGCGATTTCAAAGGATGTCTGTCAAAAATATCTTGACAGAGGAGTTAAAAAAATAATTCTTGGCTGTACAGAGTTCGCCGTGATGTTAAAAAATGAAAATATTCCAACAATTAATACCGTTGATATTTTGGTTGACGCTACAATAAAAAGATTTATATTAAATAAACAAAAGGTGATACTATGACAAAAATAATCGATCCTTATGGATCTGAGTTAGTGAGTGATTATGGGAAAATCGTGAAAGATTTTGGCTTAGAGATTTTTAATAAAAATATTTTTCCTAATCCCAATGCAATTATGCGTAGAGGAGTGGTCTTTGCAGGACGAGATATGCAAATAATTGCTAAATGCATCAAGGAAAAGAAACCTTTCTATGCGCTCACAGGAATAATGCCAACCAACCAAGAAATTCATTTGGGCACAAAATTAGTTGTTGAAAACCTGAAGTTTTTCCAGCAGCTCGGCGCCAAAACGTATATTTTGGTTGCAGATCTTGAAGCTCAAGCAGCTAGAGGCGTATCATTAGAAGAAGGTAGAAAAAGAGCATTAAATTTTCATATCCCCGCATACATAGCTTTAGGTCTTGACCCTAAAAAAACTATATTCTATTTTCAATCTGAAAATAAAGAGGTTATGCATTTCGCTTACGAAGCAGCTAAGAAAATTACCTTAAATGAATTCAAAGCAATCTACGGTTCAGCAGATCCTGGCAGAATTATGAGTGCAGTTACACAAGTAGGCGACATATTATATCCTCAGTTCAAGGAACGAATGCCAGGAATAATTCCTGTAGGCATTGACCAAGATCCACACATTAGACTTACAAGAGATGTTGTCAGTCGGATGAAGAGTAAGAAATTTTTTAGTCCGGGATCCATATATCACAAGTACACACCCTCTTTGGATGGAAGTATAAAAATGTCTAAATCAAAACCAGAATCTTGCATAACTATTCCTGAAGATGAAAAATCTGTAAAGAAAAAAATTATGCGAGCTCTAAGTGGCGGAAGAACAACTTTGGAAGAGCATAGAAGGCTTGGCGCAGAAGTTGAAAAATGCATGGTTTTTGAATTACTCAAACAACATCTAGTCGAAGATGACAAAGAGCTTGATAAGATTTATGAAGAATATAAAAGTGGCAGGATGAGTGCCGGTGAGATAAAACAATTAGCTTCTGAAAAGATGATGGTGTTCATGAAAGATTTTAATAAGAAACTTGAAAAAGCTAAAAAACAGGTTGACAAGTTGAACTTCGTCGAGTTCTAACAGAAAAGAATATAAATAAAGGAAATCATTAGTTAATAAAAGAGGTGATCACATGTTTAAAGTCGCTCCATTATCAAGCAGTTTAATGTTAGTATCTATGTTCGGATTTATAGTTAGCGCATTCTTCTTGAATGATCCAATTGTTAAGAGTTGGGCCTGGGCCTTTCTTATATTGTTTGTAATTATATTCATCGCTTCGATGATTAGTATGAGCAATGCACCATTAGGTTCAGAGGATTATTTAGAGAGCTTGGCCATTCATAAGTCAGACCATTATGTGAAAAATAAAAAGAAATGATCTTCAACAGTTCTAAGAAAATTGAGCAAAAACTAAAAGACAGTATCGAAGAAGTCCTACATAAACCGGTTTCAGAAATAATGTCCAAGTATATTATATCTCTACAAAAAAAAGAAGAACTTTTGCATGCTGCTCAAATAATCGTTGGAGAAAAAGTTTCATGTGTTGTTATTAAGGAAGAAGATAATCCAATTGCTGTTTTGACAGAACGTGACTTCTTGAAAAAAGCCCCATTGAATAGTGAAAAGCTTGAAAGTCTAACAGTTCAAGATTTAATGTCACCAAAATTAGTGTCTATACCTCCAGAAACCACTGTTGATGAAGCAATTCCTTTACTCGTTAAAAACAATTTTCGAAAATTAGTTGTTGCTAAAAATGATGTGATGCTAGGAATCGTAACCCAAACTGATTTTGTCAGATTATTCAATAAATTCTACGAAATTCTGGAAGTGAAAACTAATGATTTGTTGCAAATCGGTGCTGTGATGACAAAGAATGTTGTTACAATTGAAAAGGGCGCTAAATTTTCTGAAGCTAAGAAAAAAATGGCTGAAAAGGAGATTGGATCAATCATCGTATTAGATAATAATCAAATCACAGGCATAATAACAGAATATGATGTTGTGGCAGAGATATATGACGATCCAGAAAAATGCAATGAATCAATAGTCGACAGTATAATGACTAATCCTGTTATGACTGTTGATGAAACAATAACTATTTTTGAAGCTAATAGATTAATGATAGAAGATAATGTTCGCAGATTACCCGTCAGCGCAGAGAACGAACTCAAAGGGATAATTACACAAACAGATATGTGCAGATCAATATTTTACTTTTTGAAAGCCGCTCTATGGCACATCAACAACCATGATCTTAAATGGGAAAAACTAGAAAAAAGAGTTGTTGAAAAAAGGTTGATTTAATTCTTATCCTTAAATAATTCGTCAAATTTTTCTTTTGCGCGACTTTCCTTCCAGAAAACTTCATGACTCGCTCTTTTCTCAAATAAAGCAATCGCGACTTTAATAACATCTGATTGAAAGTCCTTCAAATTTTTATCAGAAAAAATCTTATTTGCATCTTCAACGCATTCTTTCATCAAAAACAAATTTTCTTCTTTGCATTTTTGCATAATCTCCTTCTCTTCTTCGTCTGATAAGTACATTTCTTCCCATTTTGGGTAGACACTTTTATCTGTTGTTTTTGGAAATGATTTTGAAAAGACCATACCTAGAAAAAAGGTTTGTAAATTTATAAATGTTTAGATACTTTTTCCGAAAGGATGTTCTTTCTATCAAAAAAACGAGCAGCAAAGAGTAAACCTATAGCTATTAGGAATGCATTGAACATGAATAATACTTCTATACTGAAAACCTGAACAATTAAACCACTAAATATGAAACTTATGAACCCTCCTGTTTTTGCAATTGACATATATGAACCAACAATTTCTCCTTCTCGATTTAGTTTTTCTCCTATTCCTGACATGAGAGTCCACGCAGACACATTCCAAATAGCCGTACCGGCACCTGCACAAAGAAGTATCACTAACAATAACCAATAACTATGAGCTGTGGACATCAAAAACATGAAAAATGCGAATAAGAAACAACCAAACATAGTCATTGTGGCGCGACCGTATTTGTTGGAAAGAGAACCAAAATAAAATTGAAATAAGTGCATTACTCCGAAAAAGAAAATTGCTATCCCAACATAAGTATATGATAATCCAAGTCTCTCGATTATAAATAATGGTAAGAATACTTGTGTTGCAGGTA
>JADHVI010000011.1 GCA_016784125.1 Candidatus Woesearchaeota archaeon | reverse complement strand
ATGATTTCAGTTGTTGAAAATTATTCATTTCTGCCAAAGATATTTACTAACGCAACAGTTTATTCCGAGAAGCTATTTAGAAAAATGATTGAGCTAGGATTCTTCTTAAATATATCAATGGATTCTGCAACAAAAGAAACATATGAAGAAATACGAAAAGGCGCAAAATGGGATTTACTAATGAAAAACTTAGAAATCATTGCAAAGTATAAAAAAATATTTGCAAAGAAAAATTCTAATTTGCAAATCATTCTCTCATTTGTTGTTATGAAAAAGAATTTCAAAGAAATTCCAATATTTGTTAGAATATGTGACAAACTCAGTTTTATTCCACAGCTTGATTGGATGCGCGGCAATAAACCGAAAAATGATAATCTACTAATAAAAGGTAATGAAAAAGAATTAGAAATGCTTTTTGGTATTGTTCAAGATTTAAAGAAATCCAAAAAATACATCGCTCATTTAAAGAATATTGAAAACGAAATAATATGTCATCTAAAAAAATAATTTCAGTAGTTGTGATTACATACAATAGAAAGAAATTACTGGAAAAATGCTTGAAAAGTCTGCTAAATCAAGATTTTGATAGAGATTACTATGAAATAATAATAGTTGATGACGGCAGTAACGACGGAACAAAAAAACTAGTGAAAAGCATCAAGAGTAAAAGAATTAGATATTACTTTCAACAAAATAAAGGTTATGGAGCAGCGCGGAATTTAGGACTTGGAAAAACAAAAACAAAATTTGTTGCGTTTACAGACGATGACTGCATTCCAGAGAAAAATTGGTTAAGAAAAATAATGATTAATTTCAAAGAATTTCCAGAAGTGACCGCAGTTGGAGGCAGCATACTAACTCCGTTTGATGACAGATTATCTTGGGCAGCTCACATATTAAACTTTTCATCATGGATGCCAAATGGGGAAAAAAGGTTTGTAAAAGATATTCCAACGGCCAATATTTCTTACAGAAAAAGTGATATAAAAAAATCTTTCATTAAAGCAAAAGGTGTTGGATACGAAGATTCATTATTCAATAAAGCCATAATTGACAATAAGAAAAAAATCCTATATGATCCAAGTATAAAAATTACTCATTTAGCTAAATACAATACTTTAGAAGAGTTTTTATCAAACCAGAGAAGATATGGTGATGGATTCATCAAACAAGGATTTAAGGTTCATGGTTTAATTGGAAAAGTATTGACAAAAGTAAAAATCATCAACTTATTTTGCCCAAGACTCATACTTGTTTTTGCAAGATGCTCTAAATCAAGAAAGTTTTTATATGAGTTTGCCAGAAATTTTGATCTAATATTTAGAGGGGAATTTGAGAGAGGATTAACTATAATAAAAAAATGAGAATATTATCAAAAATAAAATTAGGACTGGGATTGGCTTTTAGATTTAAGTTTAAAGAAGCAATTAACTTCATCAAAGCATACATAACTATTAAGAAAGAACCTTTAATAGTTAAATCCAAACCAGTCCTTGTTCAAATTGAAGCAACAAATAGATGCAACTTAAAATGTATTATGTGCGCTGTTAACTATGAAAGAAAAGACCAGAAGAAGAATGATTTGACTAT
The DNA here is from genome assembly GCA_016784125.1 of Candidatus Woesearchaeota archaeon. GTDB lineage: Archaea > Nanobdellota > Nanobdellia > Woesearchaeales. Next base: position 26,363 of record JADHVI010000011.1, on the reverse strand, counting down.
AAACAAATTCAAAAATATTCTCCAACAATTCCCTTATGTAAAATCTCTAATTCTGAATGGATCTGGAGAGCCATTACTTAACAAAGATATCTTCCAAATAATAGAAAAACCAATAAAAAAAAATGTTTTAGTCGGATTTCACACTAACGGTTTGTTATTAACTAAAGATATTGCTGAAAAAATAATTGCGAGCGATTTGAGCTGGTTAAATATTTCTATTGATTCACATAAAAAAGAAACTTATGAACAAATTAGAAAAGGAAGTGATTATGAAAAAGTAATTGCAAACATAAAATACTTAACTTATTTAATCAAAAAAACAAATAGCAAATTGGAACTCACACTTGTAATTGTGATTATGAATCATAATTTAAAAGAACTTCCAGATTACATTAAATTCTTTGGATCGATTGGCGTTGAAAACATAAAAGCACAAAGAGTTCATATTATGGATGAATATCCTGAAAAAAAGAAAAAATTTGTAGTGAAAAACAAAGAATTAAGTAAAAAAATGCATATCAAAGCAATCGAAGAAGCAAAGAAAAATGGTGTTAATCTAACATTCACAACTTTTTATACTGAAGAGAAAAAAGAAAAAGGTTGCAATTGGCCATGGCTTGGACCATTTATCGATGTAAATGGAGAGGTTATGCCCTGTTGCGTCATAAATACACCAGACATTCTTTCTTTTGGAAATATATTCAAAGAAGACTTCTCAAAGATATGGAATAATAAAAAATATCAAGATTTTAGAAAAGAATTGCGAAGTAAAAAGAAACCTGCTTTGTGCAAAAAAATGAAATGTCCTTATTATACTATTTCATTACTAGACAACTAAAGAAATTTCTTGAAAAAACGATAAATTGATCTTTCAAAATTAGGAATTAAAATGTCAAATCTTTCTATGAGAAATAATTTGAATAAAAAATAGTTTCTAACTAGTGAATTTTCTATAGCTAGAGCTCTAAGGTTTGACATGACAGTATCAACAAATCTTCTTTCAGATTTTGAAAGCCAAGGTAATTTTATGTCTTGCCAGTCCATGTTGATCCAACCTTCCAAGGAATTCGGAGGGTTAAAACCTTTTTTTACAGCCAAATCATATAACTCTGTTCCCGGATAAGGAGTGTAAGGAGTTGGGCTAAAGGCCATAAAAAAATATTTATTTTTCTTTAACAATTTTTTAATCATAGAGACAGTTAACATAACATCATTTCTTGTTTCATCAGGAAAACCTATCATAAATAAATATGTTTGACGAATCTTTTTATCAGAAAGCTTGTTTTTAATTCTTAGAATTTGTTCTCGAGTAATTCCTTTCTTAATTTTTTTAAGAATTTTATTTGATCCACTTTCAATACCTAAAGAAAGATCGTAACAACCACTTTGTTTCAAAAGATCTAAAAAAGAGTCATCATAAGTATCTAAGTAGTCAACTCTGCAATTAGCACTCCAAGTAATATATATTTCCTCTTTGATAAGAGATTTGGCAATTCTTTCAACACGCTTCTTACTAACAAAGAAATTATCATCTGCCCAATACAAACTATCAATATTGTATTCTCTTATTATTTCTTGCAAGTCTCGGATTATTTTTTCTACAGACATACTTCTCCAAGGAGTTTTGGAAAGAGTATGAACACAGAAAGAGCATTTATGCGGACAACCTCTAGTTGTAGGCATTCTAAAAGTTCTCTTACCACCCAGATTTGAATCAATATATTTTTCAATGTCAACCAAATGAAAAGGAATTGACGGAATATCATCAAGGTTAATAGGAGGTCTATCTTTGTTCAGGAATAACTTTTTATTTTTTTTATAACCTAAACCAAGAATATTCTCAAAACTGTTCTCTTGTTTCAAAGCTTTGACGAGTTCTAAAATTGTGAGTTCACCCTCACTTCGAACAACAAAGTCAACTAGCGGATTTTCAAGAGTTTGTTCAGGAAGGATAACAACATGTGGTCCACCCCATATCACTGGTATCTCAGAATGCTTTTTAACAAACTCAGAAAACTTCAAGCCATTTTTTATTTGCTGACCAGTCATGGAAGTAACGCCAAAAAGAATTGGTTTTTTCTTCAACTCTTTCAAAACAACTTCCTTCCAATTTGGCTCAAGAGATTCATCAATTATCCTGACAGAAAAACCTTCCTTAACCAGATATGAAGCCACAAACAAAAGACTATAAGGCATGTACTCTTCAGCGTAGTAAGTATACAAAGGTTTGAAAAGAATAACATCTGTCATTCAAAGAAAGAACATTTGCTAATATAAAAACGTTTTCCATTAGCTGATTCTTTCAAATATCAACACTTCTAACTTTGTTCCATCATAGACCGACTCGTAAATTTTTGGTTCAAAAGATTTAATCATTTCATATTCATTATCTTCAAAAAATCTTTTGTGTATTTTCGCTTCAAAATAAAACATTCTTGGTTCCCAAATAACAATACTTCCAGAAGTAAAGTTTTTCTCTCTTTTAAAAAAATAATCTCCTCCTAAAACAAATGAGTCATAATTCACATCCCAAGGGTCATGATGTGCGATGTATGGAACATAAGTGTGTGCGTAATACCAGTCTCTTTGTGAGAGATTATTTTCTTCTAACCAATCATGAGCTTCTATTAACAATCTCTGTTCACTTGTTGTATTAATGGGAAACTTACCAGATGCAAACAATTGAATTATTATAAGAATTATAAATAATAGTATCAGGGAGTTTTTCAGTTTTTTATTTTTAGCTAAAACCAATTTGAAAACTATGAGTATTAGAATAATTATTCCAAATATGATTACACTAAAAGCTACTTCATGCCATAAATGAAAGAACAATTTGAGTGAAATCATCTTGTAAAGAAGAATAAATTCAATTATGAAAAGAGCCAGAAATAAAAAGTCTGTTCGTTTAAACCTTTTGTCAAAGAAATTATTAAAACCTCCTAATGAAACAATAGCTATCAGCGGAGATACTAAAGCCACATACTTCAATGTTCCATTAACACTACTATTCAACCAGTATATAATTGATAAGAAAAAAATCATTATTAAAATTGAAATATTAATTAGTAACAATTTCTTAAAATTTCTGAAAAAACCAATAGTGAAAAAAGGAATAACTACTACACCCATTGCAAAAACCATGCCTGCTAAATAAATGAAGATTGTGACTGGCGATCTGAAATGCAATGCAACACTGGTATCAAAGCTGTTAGGATAAACAAATAACCAATTTAGGTTACCAAAAACAAATATTCCAACAACATAGATAATTGCAGGTAAAATAATAATTGGAATTATTGAACGACGTTTCTTTACAACCATAAAAATTGCAAAAAGAATGTAAAAGAGTATTGCTTCAATTCTTACCGAACATAAAGCTAGCAAAGATACAACTGTCCAAGTAAACTTTCCTTTGAGGTATAACCACAAGGATAAAGTCAATAGAAAAGCTCCTAAAATCTCAGTTAGAGCCGATAGAGAGACAAAAAAGAATAAAGGTTGCAAACCTAGAAGGATTATCACAAGATAAGGTCGTTTGAATTTTAGCTTTTTTACTACTAAAAAAGCCATATAAGAAGTTAGAACACACAACACCGCATTCATTAGCTCAACACCTAACAATCCAAACTGGGCAAATGATGAAGCGAGAATGGTATAACCAGGTCGAGCCCATAAATCTAAGAATAATCTTGGGTGATTCCAAGACATTTTTGCAAACATATAATGACCAACATCATCTTCTCCCCATGTTCCCTGAGAAAGAATTGAAAAAACTACCAACACAATTAATAAAACAAACAAGATCCAATATTCGGGTTTGGTTAATACAAATTTCTTGAAATCCATGACTATAAACAAATATATTGCCTATTTAAATTCGTTGTTTTTGAATTTGGAGCTTAAGATTATTGTTAGAGAAACCACTATCAAAATCGCAAGGTTCAAAAAAGGGATAAAATTTTGTCCTGAAACTCTTTCCAGCAAAACACTGTTAGGGCCTTCTTTCATAAAGAGAGGAAAATAATGAGACATGAGAGGATTTCCTAAAGTATTCCAAGAATAGGTATTGGTTAATACATCTTGTTCAAGAAAAATTGAATCAGATACTTCAATAACATCTTGTTCTAAAACTTGGATTCCTGCCAAATTTATAATTATTGAGATTAGTAATACAGCAAGAATAATTTTCTTATTGATTTTTTTCATGGCAAAAATTAAGGGAATCATGAGAAAAGGAATTACAGGCATTAAATGCTTTGGACCAAAGCTCGATCCACCCCACCAAATACTAAGCTTTGAATGTGCAAACAAAAAGAATAATAGAATCAAAACAATGAATAGTGTAAGAAGAGGATATTTACGAACCATAAAAAATAAGCCAATCAAAGAAAGAATTAAAATTGGTGAATAAAGTAATAATCCTCTGTATGGGTACACCAAGAGTTTCATCATTAATAAAAATGTTGGGTTGTCAAGATCAGGCATTGTGCTAGAGAATTTTAAATGCACAAACGTGTTGTTTCCATCATAAGAGGAGTTGATTAATTCATAATTTCTATGGAAGGTTGTCTTGCGTTTGTTGCCCGTGAGCCAAATCTTATCGCAATCAAGGTTTGATTCTATGTATCTTTTATCAAAAGAGCAAGAAACAGTATGAAGCGAACCATCATGACGATTTAAGAAAGAATATGTTTCATTGTATAAATTCAGATTATAAAGAGCAATCCAACTATTAAATGAATGCTGATACAAAAAAACTACTGTGTTTTCTTGTTTTTGAACAAACTTGAAGGAATAACTTAGATTTTTTCCATTATAATTATATATTCTTTGAAATAAATAATTATTATCTTCAACTTCTACTAACTTGAAATGATCTCCTGCAGATGTTCTTTCTGAAACAGGAAAAGGAACTCCTTGAGAGTATTCTAAAAAAATATCTAATTCACATTTTCTAGGCTGGTTAAGAAGATCATGATATGATTTTTTAAGAAATCCCCCTTCAGAATATATTTTCCAACAACTTGCATCTTCAATCGAAAAAGATTTTGAGTAAGCGTTGAAAACATCTTCATCTCCATGACTATAACCAGCTCCTAAAGAATTAAAAATAGCAAAGTTGTATATGAACGAAATAAATATTATTATAACTATTGCTGGAATAATATAGTAGAAACAACGCAGAAAAAATTTTTTCACAAGTAAATATCCACCAAGCATCAAAAAGGCAAACATTATCAAAGGTGAAGTCATGACTGCCAAACCTAGTAAAAAACCGGCGATAATTATTGATTTCCGAGAAAATTGTTTGTTTTGAAAGGATTCATAAAGAATGTAAAAAGAGAAAAACAAGAAAAATGTTGAGATAGCATAATCCGTAAACAAACCAGCGTTATTAAGAGCAATTGTTCCTAATCCATAAGCAATAGCAGCTAGATATTTATGACTTATTTTCTTAGTAAAAAAACTTGCAACTTTGTAGACTAAAACTACTGTCAATGCTGAGAATAAAGCGCTTGTAAAAAATATGATGAAGAAAACCATAAATAAATATGAATTTTCAGGGTCCAAATTTTGCAGGTTAGTTTCTATTGGTGGATTGCCAAAAACATATTTATAAACAAAATAAGGAGGAATTGCGGTGAAAGAAGCACCTGGAAATTTATCGGAGTAATAATGCCCATTATAGTAAGCCCTATCACCAGTATTATTAGCATAGGTATCAATGGTGAACCGTCCCTCATCTACAATTGCTCTTGTCAAATCTAAACGCGAGTTCTCATTCCAAGAATCAAATCTAGCAAAAACAGCAAAGATAAGTAAAAATATTATGAACAGTTTAAACAGATTCTTGTTAAAAAAAGACATGTACAAATAAACAAAAGTAGATTATTAAAACTTTTCTAAAGATTTAAAAAACCTAAGGCAAATAATGTCTGTATGGACGTCTCAATTGGGGTGATGGCTTATAACGAAGAGAAAAATATTACTTTTATTCTTGAAGCACTTTTAAAACAAAAAACCAAACACATTCAAATAAGAGAAATAGTGGTTATTTCCTCTGGTAGTGTAGACAAAACCAATATAATTGTGGAGAAAATTGCCAAAAAGAATAAAAAAATAATCCTAATTAAAGAAAAAGAACGAAAAGGCAAAAGCGATGCAATAAATACCTTTCTTAAAAAAGCCAAATCAGATATACTTGTTTTGGAGAGTGCAGACACAGTTCCAAACAAAGAAACCATTGAATGTCTCTGCTTGCCTCTAATGAAGAAAGAAAATGGTTTGGTAGGCGGCCAACCAATTCCTCTGAAAGGACAAAGTAAATTGCTTAATAGAATAGTTCAATTGCAATGGCAACTGCACCATAGAATTTCTGAGAAGAAACCTAAATTTGGAGAATTAATTGCGTTTAAGAAAATAATGGGAGAAATTCCTCCAACAGCAGCAGATGAGGAAGAAATTGCTTCAATAATAAATAAAGAAGGATTAAAACTTATCTACGAGCCCAAAGCAATTGTTTATAATAAAGGACCAGAAACAATTAAGGATTTTTTGAAACAAAGAAGAAGGGTATACGCAGGACATTTGGATCTTAAAAAAAGAGAATGTCATGAAGCCTCTTCAATGAATTGGGGCAGTGTATTAAGAGTTGCTTTTAAGGATAAAATTATCAGAAAAGATTTACCTTGGCTATTTTATGCAATAATTTTTGAAACCATTGGCAGAATTATAGGTTTTATTGATCATTGTGCAAAAAAAAACCATTATGTATGGAAAATAGCCAAATCAACTAAAGATTTAAATAAAACAAAGTAATCAATATTACTATGAACAAAGTATTCAAATACACTGGTTTGGTTCTCCTATTAGGATTCTCAGTCTTCATGGATGTATTCCTAGTGATTTGGCAGAAAATGATGGGTCAGAACATTAATTCTAAACCATAAATAGAATATTTTAAATTCTAAAAGTAATGACTCTATAAAATGCTTTCAGTTATTATACCTACACATAATAGACTTTTAGAGTTGAAAAAGTGTATAGAGAGCATTTTTCAAGCAGAAAATAGTGATAAGATTGAACTAATTATTGTTAATGATGGTTCAAAAGACAGAACAGACGCATATATCAAAGGATTGCATCAGAAACATAATCAAATCAAATATCTAGAACAAAGCAATAAAGGGCCAGCTGTTGCCAGAAATAACGGCGTTAAACATACAAGAGGGGATATTATTGCGTTTACAGATGATGATTGTACAGTCAGCAAGGAATGGCTCACAAACATCATTAAGGCTCACAAAACACATAAAAACACATTGGTAATTGGTGGTTACACAGAATCAGCGTCTAAAAAAGATTCTGGTTTCATAACACAGTTTCTGACAAATCAAGCAATAAAAAACGAAAAAGGAAGAATTTTGTACTTTCCTACTAATAATGTTTCTTTTAAGAAAAAACTGTTTGACAAATTCAAGTTTAATGAAGATTTTCCATATGCTGGTGGAGAAGACTTAGAGTTTGGCTGGCGGTTATATAAGAATAATGTGAAGAGTCTGCTAGACAAGAATATACAAGTCACTCATCACATAAATCCAAGCATCGAATCATTCAACAAGAGAAATGAGTTGTATGGAAAAGGAAATTTGTTGGTCAAGAAGCTCCATCCTGAACATCCAACTCTTTCAAATATACATCTCGATGCTTTCAAGCTATCTACCATTAAAAGCTATTTGGAAACTCCTTTGTTTGGATTTGCAATGTTAAAAAGACTGAATGATAAAGAGAAACTTTCTTTCACTGATAAAATAAGATTTTTTCACTATCTATGCTTGCATAAAAGATATTATACAAAAGGGATTGTTAAGGAATTTAATGATACAAAAATTGAAAAGCCAAAGTTCTTAATAATTGATAGTACACACAAATGCAATCTTCGATGTAAAATGTGCGATATAGTTCTTGATAACAAAAAAGATCTTAGCATAGAAGAAGTCAAATCTCTAATCAAGCAAGGCACTAAATGGAGTGTAAAAAATATTGTAATGTCGGGCGGGGAGAATTTTATTAGAAAAGATATTTTCGAAATCCTTGAATATGCAAAGAAACAAAATATTGAATTAGGAGTTTTAACAAACGGAATTATTAGTAAAGTATTTTTTGAAAAGTTAAAACCTTATTTGATTAATAACAATCTGTCTCTAATAATCTCATTGGATGGGAAAAAAGAAACACATGAAACCTTGAGAGGAAAAGGCACTTACAAAAAAACAATTAAAACCTTTGAAAGATTGAGAATATTGAAAAAAGAATATCCACAGATTAATTATAACTCCATATCAATAATTCTAAACAATAACTTGGAAGAGCTAGAATGGCTAGTGAAAATCCTTAAAAATTTCAATGTTAACTCAATACAATTTCAACCGCTTCTAGCTAATAATCTCACAATGCATGAAAGGAAAGAAAACTCAATGTGGATTCCAAATGAAAGATTAGAGTTACTAGATAAAAACATAAATATATTAAAAAAATTAAAGCAGAAAAACCCCAAACTAATCTCAAATTCTGAAGAAGAATTAGAATTGGTAAAAAAATACTTTAGAAAACAATTAACCAAGAAATATGTTGGATGTTATGCAGCATCAAAGACTATGCTTGTGTCAAACGATGGCAACATAACAGCGTGCAAAACAGCGTACGGAAACATAAATACCCCAATAGAAAATGTTTGGAGATCAAAAAAAGCTGAAAAAGCAAGAAAACTTGTCGCAGCATGTGATGAACCATGTTTGCTGCCTTGTTTTGTAGAAGTAAAATGAAAAAAAAATATTTTGAGGAATTAGAAACTAATTTGGCATATCACTTCGGTAAAGTTTTGAACAAACCCTTAGTAAAACCCCATTGGGTATTCATAAGTTTGCTTCATAAATGTAATCTAAAATGTCAGATGTGTGGAGTTTCAAAAATTCTAAAAGAACATGAGTTAACATTCAAAGAAGTAAAAAAAATAATTGATGAAGTTGCATCATGGAAATCAGATTCAAGAATTCAACTAACAGGCGGCGAGGTATTGTTGCGAAATGACATATTTGACATTGTTAATTATTCAACATCAAAAAATTTGGTTACTGAGCTTGTGTCTAATGGAATGATTTTGAATCAAGAGAAAGCTGAAAAAATAATTAGTTCAGACTTGTGGGGAATGGCAATCTCTTTGGATGGTGCTACGGCGAAAACTCATGACGATATTAGAGGAGTTAAAGGAAGTTTTGACAAAGCAGTTAATGCTTTAAAATTATTAGTCAAAGAAAAAAAGAGCAGAAAGAAAGGACCACAGATTTCTATTTGGACAACAGTCATGAACAACAACGTAGAAGAATTAGAAAAAATAGCCCACCTTGCAAAAAAAGTTGGAGTTGATTGCTTGGTATATCACCCGGTTGTTCTTTCACAAACAGACATGCAGTCAACAAAACAAGAAGGCGGTTTATGGATTCCAAAGAGTAAAATTAGTATATTAAAAGAACAAACTAAAAAATTGATTGAGTTTAAAGAAAAATATGGTATCATCGAATTTACTCATAACCCTACATTATTTGCAAAATATTTTGACAAAACATTGAGAAAACAAGAATGGACTTGTAATCCATTAGAATTCATTGATATTGGGCCAAATGGTGCAGTACAAAGCTGTGGAGGAGATTTTGGAAGCATAAAACATCTCTCTCTTGCAGAGTCTCTTAATACAAAGAAAGCAGAGGAATCAAGGGAGTTAATGAAGAGATGTGAAAAACCTTGCTTGCAAACTTGTTGGGCCAGACCTGACGCAGAAGATTTAAACGAGATTTTCAAAACGTTCTTTACAAAACTTAATCAAGATAAAATTCGAAAAGAAGAAAAGAAGAAACTGTTAAAACAAAGTCTCATATTATTAAATAATTATGAAAGTATGTTGAAAAAAGCAAAATGATTAAACCAAAAGAAGCAATAGTCTCCATGACAAATAGATGTAATCTTAGATGCGAGATGTGTGACATTCCTAAGACAGACAAATATATTGATATCCCAACAAAGAAAGTTAAAGAATTAATTGTTGATTTGAGAAAGATTGGTTGTAAGAGCATTGTTTTTGCAGGTGGAGAACCATTAATTAGAGAGGATATTTTCGAGTTAATTGATGAAGCAAAAGAAAATAATTTGAAAGTGTGCATTACTTCAAATGGAACTCTGATTGATCAAGGAGCAGCAGATAAACTTGGACTTTTAGGAGTTGATGTAGTAAATATATCTATTGACGGAAAAGAAAAAACACATGATGCTTTAAGAGGCAAAGGAAAATATAAAAAAGCAATAAATGCACTTGAATTGCTCAGAAGAAATGATGTTGAAACAACCATAGCATCAATTGTTTGCAAACAAAACTACAAAGAACTAACACAGGTTCTTGAGTTGGCTAAAAAATATGGTGTGACAAGTGTCAGATTCCAACCGTTCAGTTACGAATTCAAAAAAGGACATAAGGACACGAAAAGGTTTTATGTTTCAAAGGGAAAAATTGAAGACGTCGCAGAAAAAGTCAAAGAAGCAATTGATTTAGCAAACAAATATTATATCAACATAAATCCTAAATCATATATGGAACAGATTCCAATGATTGTTTGTGACAAAGTAAGGCCAACACCAGATAAAAATTGTAGGGCATTATATGACACGATTTCTATTACGAACACAGGAGATGCAGTTGCATGCTTCCCAATGGCTCGAATGTCTCTAGGAAACATTAACGAAGAGAGATTCACAAAAATCTGGCGCTCAGAAGATTATAAAGAAATTAGATCAATTGTAAAAAAAGGAGGCTGCTCTGGTTGTCTGATGAGTTGTTACGATGAGAACTTTGAGACCAGTGTCAGCGGATTAAAAACAAAGTTTGGGAGAGTAAAAAATGCCGTTAGCAGACTATTTTAGAAATAAAGTAAAGAAATGCTTACTAGTGTTTCAGAGAAACAACAGAAAGAAAGAGTTTAAGAACTCTTTGAAAGAGATTCACACTATAAAAGAAAGAATAGAACTTAAAATAAAATTATAAAAATATCTTTCCAATCTCATTCTCAACAGCATCAAAATCAGGTCTATAGGCACAGAACTGCATGCAAGGAGTTTTGCAATTCTTAATTTTTTTTCTCATTTCTCCTGCTTGTTGTGAAAACCAAATTTCCTTCAATGATTGTTTTCTTATGTCTCCGAATGAAAGATCACATAGATAACCAGTTCCAATTTGTGTTACATGCAATCGGTTGAATCCTGCATAGCAAGGTCTGCTATTGGCTTTTATTTGACCTTTGAAATATTTCTTTATTAGTTTTAAATTTGAAAAAGTGTTTTCAATTAAATCATAATTTTCTTTGCTTTTTTTCTTCAAGGCAACTAACTTTTCAATCGAAGAATCTAGATTAGAAAAATCTTTTTTATCAATCCAAACAGAACTATTAACACTTCTGAGCCTTGGTTCAGTGTTATCTACTACAACCGGCTGAAAGTTAAGACTGTTTACTTTCATCTCCTTTGCCAAATCAATCATTAAAGGAACCTCACGTAAATTATGCTTCATAATAGTAAAGGTTATACCTAAAGTTGGAAAGGAACTATCAGTATTTTTTTTATACTCACTCAATAAAGTAATGTTTTTCATAACTTTCTCAAAAACATTTTTCCCTCTTATAGCATTATGAGTTTTGGATGTTGCACCATCTAAAGACAAATGCAAGTGAGGTAAACGAGAAGAAAATATTTTTCCTAACAAACTCTTATTTAAAAGAGTTCCATTTGTGATTACAGTTGTATCCATTCCTTCTTTGTTACAAAACTCTATTAATTTGAACGAGTCTTTCCATAAAAAAGGTTCACCACCTAAGATTAAAACATTCTTAATACCCATTTCTTTTCCTTCGAATACTACTTTTTTCAACTCTTCTAACCCAAGCTCTTTTTTCACAAGTTTCTTCTTCTTATCCATATGACACATGACGCAGTTCAAATTACAGTTAAAATTTATATTGAGTTGCAGAGTATCTGGAGCTACAAGAGGATAATTGAAAAGTCTTGAAAAGTAAAAGAGATAATTCCTACCTAGTACTGAAACTATCTTCAAAACATCAAAATTATTTTTCATAGTAAGAACAATACTCTAAACTAATATTTAAGAATTCTGTTATTTAAAAGATAAAGCATCTATGAATATATTCTGTTCTATTTCAGAATTAGATCTAGTAGTTCGTTTCCACCAAACCATATAATCTATTATTCCTGTAAATACTTGCTCGTCAGATGATTTAAACTTCAAAATTTCAAAGTCTTCTATAGGCATAACAACTTTTGTCCAGTTATTGGTTGGAACAATTTGAATATTTCGGTATCTAAACCAATCATCTTCATCGGCTAACTCGAGTGTAAATTCAAAGTAATCAGTAGATTTGTAGAAAAATTCTACATAAACAAACTTTGTTATATCCACAGGCAGTAACAATCTCTCTATAAGTAAGTAATCACCATCATATGAGCTTGGTTCTACATTGATTTTTAACGAGTATTCTCCTTCGTAAGCATTATTAGAAAAATCTAGAGAAAAATATTCTTGGTTATTACCATCAAATCTAAAACCAGAAAAAGAACCAAAATTATATCCTTGCACAAACAAAGAATTGTAGGTTTGATTTGAACTTGAAATTAAGGAATTGTTTATCTTGATAGGCTTGCTCTGCGTTAAGTTTGAAATCATTAAAAGTACTATGACAACAATTATTCCTATGGCTAGAATAATCAAAAGTGTTTTTACACTAATATCATTTTCTTCTTTATCAGAATTGTCTTCAAAAATTCCTTTCTTCTTTTTCTTGACAAGTTTTTTGATCGGTTTCTTATTCATTTTATTAATTTAGTTGTCTTAGTTTATAAATATTATTTTTTACCTTTGATTTTTGCATGCACAGTTCTAAGAAATCCGTTTCGTCTAGATTTAATTTTTCTTAACTCCAAGCTTTGTTTGTCTAGAAGTTCTTGACATGCAATTGCTTCTTTGAGATAATCATATTTCTCAAAGTCCGTGATTCGTCTTATTTGTTTGAAGAACTCCGGAAGAACTTTGACGAGAACTTTCTTATCATGCGTTTTAACGAGCTTACTGATAGCATCTGGGAGAATATCAAACAATAGTTCATGCTCAACTTTAACGTTCTTGTAAAATAGGTGTGAAGATGATATAGCATCAGAAAATCTGTTTGGAAAATATTTTGCAACAAATATTAAACGCCCTCGCTCTACAAAATAATTGAACTCTCTTGATTTTGGATTGATAGTTGCAGCATATCTATGATAAACTACACTTTTTGGAACATAGACTAAATCCCATTTCTTCTTCATCCTCTGAGCATAATCAATTTCATCGTAGTAAAAGATGTAATCTTCATCAAAGAATCCAACGTCTTGTAAACACTTTTTTCTAAAAAGGATTGCTGCCCCTGAAAGATAATCCATTTTTTTCTTCACATTATACTGTCCTTTATCTTCCTCTAAAAAACCTCTGTGGTTAACATAAAAATTTGGAAACTCAATCATCCCAGCACTATTAATTCTTTTGTTGAAAAATAGAATTTTACTTCCAACAGCACCAATTTTTTTGTCAATACTAATTGTATTAATTAATTCTGAGAGCCAGTCTGGTTCGACTTTTGTATCATTATTCAAGAAAGCAACAAACTCCCCTTTTGAGAGCTGTATTCCAACATTTAGAGCCTTGCAATAATTATTATCTTTTAAAGACTTAATTTTTATTCTCTTATAATTCTTTTTTACAAATGCAACTGAAGTGTCCTTTGAATTATTATCAATCAAAATAATCTCTGTTTTTTCTTTTGGATAGTTTAAATCATTTAAGGAATTTAGACAAGTTTTCAGTAATTCTCTACCATCGTGATTTACTATAACTATAGATACTTCTGGAAGCTTTGATGTATTCATTTAAAAGACCAATCCCCATCTAATTTTATTATACCGCCCAAACTCTTAACGTCTTTATCAACTACTAAGAATGAATATTCCTTGTCATGTATGTCTAAAGCAACCGTTCCTGATTCATCATATATTGATGCAGAAACATAGTATTTGCCTTCTGTTAGAGGGAGTCTTTTAACTTTGTACATTACAGAGCCTTTCTTACTCACAGACTTCGGAATCTTATTGGCAAAAGTCGTATTCGGTCCTGTCAAAAGATTTCCTTCAGAATCATATATGGCAATCCCAAAAGTCAGTCTTTTGTATTCTTTTAATGCTTTATAGTCCAAACGAATAGTCATGTTTTTTTCAGAGAAAAAAGACGTTGTTTCTTTATTGACATGATTCATAAAAGAAACTTTTTCAATACTTATCTTTGAATGCTTATCTTTTGAAATTTTGGATTTTACAACGAGGTCTTTCTTTGTTCCCAAAACACTGTTTAGATAAATTTTGATTGTTTCAGATGGCGCACCTTGCATAATCATTTTACCATGATCCAACAAAATGGTTTTATTACTAAGTTTTAACACATAGCGCATGTCATGCGAGACAAAAACAATTGTTTTTCCCTTTTCTTTTAAAGTATCAAAAAACTCCCAACATTTATTCTGAAATTTTTCATCACCTATAGCAGTTATTTCATCCAATAAATATATGTCTGTATCAATCCATCGAATGATGGAAAATGCCAATCGGAGCTTCATTCCTTCTGAGAAATGTTTTACAGTCACATCCAGAAAATCTTCTAGCTCACTGAAGACTACAATGTGCTTAAGCTTTTTTCTGATTTCATTTCCTGTCATCCCAAATACTTTTCCTGATAGAAAAATATTATCTTTCATTGTTAAATCATAGTTAAAAGAAGCACCCATTTCTAGCAAAGAAACAATTTTTCCTTTTGTCAAAACTCTTCCTACGGTGGGTTGAATAATTTGCGCAACAGTTCTAAGCAAAGTTGTTTTTCCAGCACCATTAGGACCAATAATACCTACAAAATCACCTTTATTTACTGAAAAAGAAATATTATCAAGCGATGTTAGTAAAGAATAGTTTCTTTTAAATTGAAAAGTTGATAGACTAAGCTCTTTGAAAGTTCTTTTTCCATCATGATACAAACGAAACTTTTTAGTTACGTTTTCCAATTTAATTATTTCAGTCATATTTCTTCAGCAAACCTCACAGACATTTTTTTGAAAATCATATAACCAATAATGAAAACTGCAAAGCAGATTATTGCTGTGATTAGAATATTTTTAGGATTTGTTATAAAATTATCAAAGATGGCATTTCGAAAATCAGTGACTATTCTTGCCATAGGATTGAGAAAATAATATTTTAGGTATTGGTCAGGAATACTGGAAAAAGGGTATACGATGGGCGTAATCCAAAAACCGACAAGGAGTATGAAACTCCAGATATATACAACATCTCTGTAAATTATGTTTAACGCGGAGACAATGAATGAAGCTCCGAGAACAAAAAAGAATAATTCAATTAAAAATATTGGTATACTAAACATCATCACATGAAAAGACGCATGAAAAAACAGCATCAACACGATGAATACTATTAAATTAAGAATAAAAATAATGAAAGAAGCCAAGCACGCACCTATAACTATTGTTTGTAGAGGAAACTTTGCTTTTCTTATCAGCATCTTGTTCTCATTCATAAAACCAATACTGGAACGAGTAGCATCTGCTAAGAAGTTCCAGAGCAATATTCCTATAAGTAGAAATAAAGCATAGTTTGGCACATTGATATTGATAATTTGTGTGAACACAACATAGAGTGTTAGCAAGAATAGTAGGGGATATAATATTGCCCAAAGATATCCTAGAACCGAGCCTCTATACTTAAGTTTTAGACTGACAAGAGCAAACTCTTTAATAAGAGACCAATGATATTTTAACCCCATGAGTAAATGGTAGGCATATTAGTATAAATATGTTATTGTAAATAACGCTGTAATCGCTTCTTTGCTTGTAAAGGTTTATTCTGATGAAATAAAACCCAGAAAGTTGCTTTGATAAACTGTCCAAGAAGAATAAATCTATTTCTATTAGTTATTTTTCTGTGTTTTTTGAATAAAAGCTTGAATTTTTTTAAAGAATTTAAATCTCTATTGTAATGTGACCAATCAAACTTGTCAAAGTTAAACAATGCGCAGATAAAATTTGAAAAATATGATGAGAAATGAAAAGGATGGAGAATATTTTGTTTATTAATATTAGAAAATTTGATAATTCCATATAGTAGGTTCTTGTTTTCTAAGAAAAATCTTTTTTCGTTCGTTGAATGTTTTAGTTTGTGAACCACTACTGCATCTGGAACATAAGCAATTTTTAGGTTGAATAGATTGGCTCTCAGAAAAAAATCTGCATCTTCTAAATAAATATGATAATTCTCATCAAATAAACAATCCATTTTCTTAACTGAAGACTTTTTAACCATGAAACAAGCAGATATCTGCGGAAAGGTTTTTTCTCTTCCTACGGGATGCATCAGTTTATTGTTTTCATAAATTACTTTAGGAAAAACGATGTCAACATTTTTTATTTTATTTTTTAGTTTAGTAATGGAATTATCATCTATAATTATATCATGATCTACAAACAAAACCAATTCATTAGAAGCATTCTGAAAACCAACATTTCTAGAATAAGCAGCGCCTTTTGTTTTCTTGTTATCAATAATTTTTACTCCAAGCAAATCTAAGTGTTCTTCCGAATCATTAACAACAATAATTTCATTTACACCTTGTTTATTTATAGAAGAAATACAATCCTTTAGTTCTTTTAATCCTGATAGATATGGTATGATAACGGATATCATTTTAGTTTTTTATAGATAGATTCAATTTTCTTAGCAATTTTCTCAATTTCATACTTCCTGCATTTTTGAAGGTTATTGCCAACAATTTGATTGTAAGATGATTTTCTTTTAAGAAGGAAAGAAACTTTCTCTGCAATGGCTTCTGCAGATAATTTAACTACAAAACCTGCTTTATTTTCGTTAATAACATCTTCAGCTGCATTCCATTTGTGACTAACACCTATGATTGGTAATCCACAAGCCATAGCTTCAATTACTACAATTCCAAACCCTTCTAAAATAGAGGGAGAAACAAATATCTTTGAAGATTTCATAAGAGCATAAACATCCTTCTGATCTGGTAAAAAATCCTTGAAAGTTACGTTGTTTTCAATGTCCAGTCTTTTTGTTAACTGTAACAAGCGCTCTTTTTCAGGGCCTTTACCAACAATTAAACAAGAAACATTTGAAAAATCATGCTTAAGAATTGTTACGGCCTTCAAAATGTAATCAACATTCTTGTGAGGCATTAATCTGCCACAGTATATAAGGTCAAATCTTTCCTTTGCAGGCTTAATTGCATCAATAAGATCAAAATCAATTGCGTTTGGGACAACGTCCACTTTTGCATTTGGATTTATTGCAAGCAAACGCTTCTTAGTTCTATCAGAAACAGAAATATGTGTTTTCGTAAGTTTTGCAACCTTTCTTTCAATCCACCTTGCAAATGGAGCTACAAAACCAACGTATCCTTTCCAATAATCATCCCAAACTTCATGCCAAGTAATAACAAAAGGAATTTTCTTTGCATTAGCAAACCATTTAGATGTGAAAACAGAGAAGTAAGGGAAAGCTGTACAGTCAACAACATCAAAGTCTTCTTTGAAAAGATGTTTTTTTAGTTTTAAAGCAAAAATTATGGGTTCAATATAGGTTCGTTTGCTTTTTTTATACAAACCCTTGGATGTGTATACACCGTGCATAACAATGTCATCGTGAACAATAATATCTTTTCCTTTCCATAGTTTTGCACCAAAGAAATGCACTTCGTGACCTATTCTTATGAGTTCTTTAGCAAGCAAGTAATTCCTCTCCTCAGCCCCCCCAACATTGAAAGGATAGATCATGTCATAAACCATAGCTATCTTCATTAAACAAAGATACCTAATGATTGTTTAAATAGTTTATCAGAAAAATGGTGGGCCCGCGGAGATTTGAACTCCGGACCACTCGATTTCTGCACTCAGAAATCATAGATTTCTGGTGTCCTCGCGCTCACACGCTACGGATATCAGTCGAGCACTCTACCAGGCTAAGCTACGGGCCCAAACGATTAAAAAATGCGCCTCCGGCCAGGATCGAACTGGCGACCAAACGGTTAACAGCCGTTCACTCTACCGTTGCTCCACATCTGAATTCACAGAATGTGTCTAAGCTACGGAGGCGCGATTCGGTTATACAATTGTACGAAACCTGATACTACAAAACTATCAATTTCTTTATAAAACTTTCTGCAATTCTTAGGAATAAAGAACACGACATGGTAACCTGCAGCCTCATAACTCTTAATTTTAGTTTTTAAGTAATCAAGCCTTTCTTTTGTGGGATTATTCCAAAAAGTACATTCAATAATAACATTACCTAGAAAAAAATCTGGAAAGAAAACATGTTCTTTAATTCTTAAACATGATTCATATTGAAAATTTATATTTTCTAGGTGTAGAAAATCAAAAACTTCTTTCTCAAGTTTATTTCTCACTTTGATTCCTGCAATAGTTAATACTTTGTACCTACCTATCTTTTTAAACTTCCTATATTGGTCTAAATAATATTTTGTTGGATTATTTAATTTCATATTTTGATGCCATTTGGAACTACCCTGGTTCAACTTTCTTATTGTTTCAGTTAATTCATTTTTTGAAATCTTTTGCCGTATTAAACTCATCCCGCCTTTTTTCTTGCCCCAATTTTGTGGGAGTTCCATAATAATATCAGTTTTAAGCTTGTTAAAATCAAGATTTAAGAATTTCGCGAGTTTTTTTGCACGAATCTTTGGTAAGTTAGTAATCTCAAGTTTATACTTATAAAAAGAAGATTTTGGAATATTAACTGCTAAACTCAGATTCTTTTCAGTGCCGGCTTTCTTTATTGCTTTTAAAACTAATTCTCTTTGTTTCCCAGCTTTGAATTTTAAAAACATTTTATTTCAGCGTCTATTATTGGATAAAATGTTTTTGCATTAAAAAGCTTTATGGGAGAATGTCCAGTGCTAGAAAGAAATTACTTTTTCCTATGAACAGCTCGACTAATTGGTGCTTTAAAACTCACCAACAAACCAATGACTAAAACAAGCAAGAAAACAACTACTTTAGAAGGAAACTCAGGCGCAGAGATGAGGTCTTCACAGACACAACTTTCTATATGATAACCATCTTTACAACTAACCGCAGCTTGTTGAAAACAATTATCATCATAAGTAGCAAAATCAAATGCACCAGTACAAGGAGGGGGTCCAAAAAACTCACAGGTTATAATTGCAACACAGGCACCAAAACAAATATCATCACAATCAAAAACACCTGTACCATCAGCACCATCATCCCATTTTGTACCATCACAAGCAGTAAAAGAAGCAGCAAAACTAATGGATAGTAAGAATACAAAAGCAAAAACTAATAATTTCTTCATTAAAAAAAAAAGTGTTAAAACAAGTATAAAAAGCTAACTATTTTTTCTTCATGAATTTGAAAGCAAAGAACCAAAACAGAAAAAAGAATACTAAGAACAAAATTATGCCTATATTTGTGTGAAAGGAGTTAATAGCAAAATCTTTTGATATAAAAGCACCAACAATGATTATTAAATAAACTCGCAACAAGTTCAATAGAAAAGTACCAATCAAGCCAGGTATAAACAACAACAAAGCTCTTTTAACACTAATCTTTGGCAAGTTGACAAGCACAAGAATCACATACA
The DNA here is from genome assembly GCA_016784125.1 of Candidatus Woesearchaeota archaeon. Classification (GTDB taxonomy): domain Archaea; phylum Nanobdellota; class Nanobdellia; order Woesearchaeales. Next base: position 6,515 of record JADHVI010000011.1, on the reverse strand, counting down.
ACAAAATAAATAATCCTAAACTGTCAACTCCAGAGCAAACACCATATATTCCAACCATAAATCCTTTTATCCCAATAATTTTGACACCGTCTTGCACATGATCCATTATAACCGGATGAAAACCAGTAATGAAAAAAATAAAATATAATGACTTAGCAACAATAAATGCAAAGAACTTCCACAATGACTGTATAAACTCTGAGAACCACCAAACCCAGTAGGCAAAGATTGTTGATAGAATTAATTCCAACCAACCCCTTCTAACAATAAATTTACTAAAATCAAATCCAAAGATTGCTATGAACAAGAAAATAATTCCTAGAATCTTGAAAACAAAGCCTAATTTGAATAAGAAAGTGAAACCGAAAGAGTGATTTTTTTTAACATACAATAAAAATTCTCTCTCAGCATCCTGCCATGAAGCGCCACTATCAATCGTTGTAAAACTATTTGCTTCTTGATAAATATCTTGTGTTGACAAAGCAATATAATCTACCACTCCTTTCTTGTAAAGAACAAGTTCATTCTTTCCAGTTAACAATACGTGCGCAGGAATTTCAAGCCCCATCCAACCGAATTCTTTACTTGGCAAAGATGAATAAGCAACCGTAACATTGAAAGTGTGATTATTTATGTCTAAGAAAACATTAGAGCCTAAAACTCCATTTCTATCCGCATCTTCCCAGTAGCCATGCCAGATAACTTTATTCTCAAAATCATCTAAATCATCTATAAAAATTGTTTTTTTGAAAAGCATAAAATCATTATCAATAGACTCGGAAAAATATTCTCCTTTATCCGATATTAAAGAATAACCAAATATTCTTCCTCCATCAAAATTAATTATTTCTTCATTTACAAAAACTCCTTCGGAAACCAGATCAGACATACTAACTTGAGTTGAAAAAGCAGAGAGGAAACACAGGAAAGCCAATACAATGAATAAAGCCGACCATTTCCAATTAAAATTCGACCCTTTAAATTTATTTAATTTAACTCTTAAAATAAAGAGCCATAGTAAACTTGAAACAACTCCCAACTTTAATATTATCAAGAAGAAGAAAGAAGCTCTTATTGACCAAATATAATGAATATCTAAGAATGTACTAAACCAAAGAGGTATAATAAATAGCAAAACTAGGGCGAAGATTGAGAATTGTAATAATAAAACCTTGAATTTCATAAAAAATTGAATTCAGTTATTGTTTAAATAATTATCTTTGAAAATTAATTTTTTAGATAAATAAAAACAAATTTATTCTCTTCAATACCGCTCTTCCCAACAGAAATTGATTTATACAAGAAATAATCTTTTTCTATAGTCTCTTTTACTGATTGAACATCTTGATAATCTATGCTTTGCCAATCATCAATGTCTGAGAATATAACTAAAGCACCATATTCGGGAGTAAGATATGAATCATTATTATAGTAATCAAACAAGGAATACATATCCCAATACGCATAAACATCTTTCATACTTTGTGAGTAATCATAATAGACTCTTGAACTTGAATAATAATCAAATACATAACCATAAATCTCTGTTTTGGGAGATGACTTCTCAAACAAGTATTCATAATACAAATAAACACCAACAGAATCAACATTCAACACATCAACTTCTGCAGCAGCCAAGCGAATATTGTCATCATAGAACTCATTGTTCAACAAAGGCAGATAACCCATCAAAAATATTATAGTTGAAGATAGTAATATTGCTGTAACAATAAAACTTAAGACTGGTTTACGGAATTTTGCAATGAAAATAGCTGCACCAAACACTATGGCTGGAAAAGCAGGCATCATATACCTCAGAGTTGTACCATGAAAGAATATGAATGGAAATAAAACCCAAACCAAAAGCAACAAATATGTTAATCGAAGTTTGAAAAAGAACAATATGATAAAAAGAATGAAGAAAATAATTATTAATGGATTCAATTGAAAGAAAAAGCTAATTGGGCTAACGTAATGATCAGGTCTGCTGATAAGATTTACTTGGGCAAGATCCATTAATGATTGCTTTGAAAAGAAGTTTGATTTAACTATTATCAAGAATAAAAATACTAAAAACAGAATTACTCCGGAAATTAACAATCCAATAATTGTTTTCTTTTTTTCAAAATCAATTTTTTTCTTCTCAATGAAAAACATAACTAACATAGTCAAAACAAGAAAAATGATGGCAGAGATCTTAGAAGTTACTGTTAAAAATAAAACAATTATTAACAATGGATAACTCCACCAATGTTTTTTCTGCATAAAATAATGAAAAACAAGCAATGATAATAAAACAAAGAAAACCGTTGGAACATCCACTAATAGCATGGAGCTTTGTGCCAACATATTTGGTATTGCAATTATGAGAAGAGAAGATATTATTGCGACTTTGCGGTTAAACAGATTCTTAGCAAGCCAAAAAGTAAGAATTGGAATAAAAGCATATAATATTGACATTATAATATGAATAAAAATAATTGACTCCCCAAATATTTGAAATAATACACCCATAACAATCGGCATCGAATGGAAGCGATAATCATTCAGCTCTGGAGTCCCAAAATCAGATAAGAAACCGGAAACACCATTCAACTCAACATATTTTGCAACACCATAGAACTCTGCGACATCAGGATTAGGCGTTGGTGAATTCCAAGTCAAAGAAGAAAGCAAGAAAGCAGCGACAAAAATTGTTATTAAAAAATGTTTATTGCTCAATTTAAAGTTTATCCTGGAAATAAAATAAGATGTGAGACACACAACTATTAAAAATGTAAAAAACAAAGTTGTATTCACATAATTAATTATCCAAGCCCAGGAGAAAAGCATTGTCTCGTCCATATTAACATTCTGAAACATTAAATAGAAGGACAAAAACAAAACTACTGAAACAACAATCATTAAGATTAAAGAACTCAAATTAATATTGCCAAATATCTTTTTTTTATCCATCCAATATCTTAGAAGAATTTTTCTTTATTAAATCTTCGAAAATCACTTAGAAAATTTGTATTTATAGAGATGACCGAGTTGTTTCAAATACTCTGCTTCTACACCAACACCAATTTTACTAGAACCAAAAGAACGATTCAAGAAAGTGAAAGGAACTTCAACAACCTTGTTATAATGACCCATCACTAATATCTCGAGCAATATCTTATAGCCGTAAGCTTCTAGAGAAATATCTTTAATAACACTTCTTTTCATAGCAAAGAAGCCAGACATAGTATCTTTCACAGGAGTCAAAGGTCTTGCTAATAACTGAGCACCCCAAGATAATAGTTTTCGATGAAAAGGCCACTCCTCAGAACCACCACCTTTAACTAGGCGGCTACCAACAACTAAATCAGCGTGTTTCAAAGCATCTAACACTTTAGGCAAAACATCCGGCGGGTGACTAAGATCAGCATCCATTACACATAAAGTGTCACCTTTAGCAAACTTAAAACCATCAATAACTGCAGAAGATAAACCACGTTTATTTTTACGTAACAAGACCCTGACATTGTGTTTCTTAGCCAAGCTCCTCGCAACTTTTGCCGTACCGTCCGGAGAATTATCATCCACAACTACTATCTCGTGCTTATAGTTACCATTTAAGACGTCATGAATCTTAGGAATTAATAAACTAATATTCTGAGCTTCATTAAAAGTTGGCACAATAATAGATATGATCCCCATACTATGAAGAAAGATTAATAAAGTTAATAAATATTTCTAAAAGTATGGGTAATAAAAAGCTAAAGATCGCCATATTCATACCTGCTTATAATGCTGGTAAAACTTTGCCAATCGTTCTTGATAGAATACCAGAAGATATTAAGAATTCTGTTTCTGAAATATTCGTTGCTGATGATGGTAGCCAAGACAATACCTATCTTATAGGTGTAGGATACAAAAAACTAAAAGGCGGGAAAAACCTAAAAGTGTACCAACACCAAAAAAACAAAGGTTACGGCGGCAATCAGAAATGGGCTTACAATTATTGTATAAAAAAAGGATATGATGTGGCAGTAATGCTGCATGGTGATGCACAGTATGCACCAGAGATGATTCCAAAGCTCTTAGAACCATTCCAAAAAGACACTGCAGACATGGTGTTTGGCTCAAGAATGACTGGTGACCCATTGAAAGGAGGCATGCCAATCCATAAATATTGGGGGAACAAAATCTTAACATGGATTGAGAACAGGATATTAAAGCTAAAACTTTCAGAATATCACTCAGGATATAGATTATACAGTTGCAAAGCTCTAAAAAAAATTCCTTTCAACAAATGTTCAAATGACTTCCACTTTGACACAGAAATATTGATACAATTCAAAATTGCAAACTTAAGAATCACAGAAATGCCAATACCAACATATTACGGAAAGGAAAAATGTCATGTCAATTTATTAGGATATGCGATGAATATTATTAAATCGGTCGTTCAATACTATTTTCATGCAAAGAAAATAAAAACATATGAGAAGTTTAAACTATAAACAATGAAAAAAAGAAAATCAAAGAATTATGGGGTTATGAGAGAACTTTGGATGTTCATGAAAGAAAATAAGAAATGGTGGTTACTCCCAATCATTATAATGCTGATTCTCGTAGGAATACTAATTGTTTTAGGACAGAGCACACCATTAAGTCCTTTTATATATCCACTTATTTAATTTCCTTCTTGAAGAAATGAATGAAATTTTTGTCGTTCAAATCTTGGAAAAAGTCCATTATTTGTTTCTGAGACAAAGAAGGAGTTGCATCTTGTACAGAATTAACAACTTCTTTGACAGTTCTACTTCCATCTGATAATGAGCAAACTAAGTATTGAGAATAAGTTAAATCTCTTTTTTTATCAGGAGAAAATATTCTTGGCTTAAAAAAATAATTTTGATCATCATTTTCTAGAGCACCAACAAATATAGGATACAAATTAAATATTTCAACATTAACAATTTCTTTCTTTGCATCTTCTTTAGATAACTTTTCAAAACATGACTGCAAGAAAACAAGTTCATAACCAGAAACAAAACGATTATTTCTAATAACTATATCTCCTGATTCTGATTTTTCATTCAGAGTTTTTACATAATTCATCATCTTTTTCTGCGACAAACCGTTTTTTACTTGGTAGTTTTGACTATTCAAAATTGTTACACCCCATTGTGCAGGATTATCATAAATGGGAGAATATTTACTCAAGTGAAAATGATGTAGAATCACAAAATCGACATATTGTTTGTTTCTAACAAGAAAATCAACTGTTTGATCTGCTTCTTTGGATGTTTCAGTTGGAAAACCAAAAAGTGTCCACACAAGATTAGCAAACCCTATGTTATGAGCTCGTTTTAATAAATCTTCATTGTCCTTAACATTAGTTCCTTTTTTCATAGAATCTAAAACTCTCTGCGAACCCGACTCTATTCCAAAAAATAAAGCCCTAAAACCAGCTTTATACATAACATTTAATATTTCATCAGAAAAAGATTTTTCAGCTCTAGCATAAGCATAAAAATATTTGTTTTTCCACCCCTTATTAATAACACCTTCACTAATCTGTTTGAATCTTTTGGGAGATATAAATTCATCATGAAAATGTATGAAACTAACATCATATTTCTTTTTGTAATCATCAATTAAATCTAAAACAGTATTTATTTTCAAAGCCTGATACTTATTTCCATAAATTGCATGATGTCCACAGAAAGCACATTTTCTCCATGCACAGCCCCTACTGGTTTGCAATGGAAGAACTTTTACAGGCGAATAATACTTATCTAGACTAAACTTTGAAAAATCAGGTTTTGGAAGCGAATTAAAGTCAGAACTTGGAACATCATGATTTACTGTTATACAGCCGTTTTTGTTTTGTATTATTCCAGGAATATTTATTTTGTCTTCTCGAAATTGATTGTAAAGCATTGGAAAAGAATTATCTGCCAAACCTCTCATCACAAAATCTGGATTAAAAAAACCAAATATTTTTTTAGGATCATAAAAAATTGAGAATGGACCACCAACTACAACTGGTATGTCTGTCTTTTGTTTTAGAAGTTTAATGGTTTCTTGAATAAACACGTTATTAGGGTCCCAAACTGAAAAAGCAATCATAGAAGGTTTCGCTTTCATTATATCATTATACAAGTCTTTAATAAAAAAAATGTCTTGTGAATCAATTTTATGAACATAGAATTTAAGAATAGAAAATATGCTTTGAACTACTTTTGATATTTCTTCAGAAATACTTTTATTAAGATAAACACCCATATTATTAGAAATAGATTTGGCATATAGATTGCCTAAATAATTCTTGAAATTCTTATCTCCATAGTATTTAATTAAAGTACTGATATGAGCGAAAGAATCTTTTTCTTGTTTTGAAGCGCTGGTTAAAGAAGGTTGATTCAGGACTAAACTTATAATCTGCTCAGGATTATATACTAATATATTCTTAAGAAAACGCACTGAACCTTCAACCAAATGTGTTTTGATGTTCGCTTGTTTACAAGATCCAAGAATAT
>JADHVI010000032.1 GCA_016784125.1 Candidatus Woesearchaeota archaeon | reverse complement strand
GAAATTGGAGCTATTGCTTTGACTTCTTCAGGATAATTCTCAGCATATAATCCTATACTCAAACTTCCAATGCTATGCCCTGTCATGAAAAATGGTTCTTGATAGAATGTTTGTTTTTTAGCCCAATCAATGACTTCTTCTAAATCTTCGATGTAGCTTGTAGCGTCCGCGAACTCCATTGTTCCTTCACTTTCGCCCAATCCTCTTCGTGCGTCAAAACTTACTGCGCAGAATTCTTCTTCCAAAAAAGCTTCAATAAACGCTCTGATATGTGGCTGTTCTTTATAGCCACCCAGCCCATGAGCAACGAAAACTAAGCCTTTTGAATTCTCGTTTTTTTCAACTAGAACGCAAATCTTTTCTCCATTATTATTTTCAATAAAAGTTTTCATATTTTGAGCTCTATAAATTATTTTTTACAATTTTTAATAGTTTATCATCACACTTTAGTATTTTTAACTTCATTGCTTCTTTAATAGTAAATAAATTCATGTTCTTCCCTTCTTGTTGTTTGAACTCTTTCAAGTTATCTTTTAAAGGTGCAAAGAAGATATGTGTATGAAACACTCTTCCTAAATCTTCTGCGATATTTTTGAAATAAGTGATTTGAGTAAATTCTTTTAGATCAAAATCAAGTTCTTCTTTTACTTCTCTAACAATGGCCTCTGCAGGTGTTTCGCCTTCTTTAATTCCCCCACCAAAGAAACCCCATTCTTCACCATGTTTAGAGATGAATTTTCTATCTTGAAGAAGAATTCTTTTTTTCTCGTCATAAAAAAATATTAGTGAGACCTTTCTTTCTTTCATCTTTCAATTTTTTTAAGGTTTTTGAACCAGTCAAGAGAGTCAGAATCCTTGAGCATAGAAACAATTTTCTTTGCACTTTCCGTCTTTACAGTTTTTGCAACATTATCAATCCAATTCTGTGCCAGTTCATATCCTTGTTCTATATACTCTTTTGCTTGTATTGCGCATTCAACTAGATCTGCGTCTCTTGCAACCAATGTTTCCTTATTGTGGTCTGTTTCTAATCCGTATAGAATTTCTTTGAACGCATCTGCGATTTCTTTTGGCAGGTTTTTATATTGTTCTTTAAGTGCTTTTTCTTCGGCTTCTTTTTTGTTGAGATATCTTGCTCCTACTTTGTTGACATCTCCAATTCTTGTTTCTCCAATTTCATGAAATGCATTTATCAGTGCTGTTTTGTAGGGATCTGCGCCTTCAAGTTTTGCTAAAACGAATGCTATGAAGACTGATCTGGTTGTATGGTCTGCGATGGATTCGGGGTTGCTAATTCCTAACTGTACCCATCCGCTTCTAGGAATCCGTTTCAATTGTCCTACTTCATAAAAAAAGTTTAGTAATTGTTTATATTTATTCATTGTATTCACCTGCTTTCTCTCTTTTCTTTATTTCAAGCCACATCTTTGATTCTTCTTCTTTGCTGAGCTTCTTTCCTTCAAAGATGTGTGGTTTTCTTCTTTTTAGTTTTTCAATTGCTCCCCCAATTACTTCTTTACCATTGAATAACCCTTTTTCTTCAGCAATGATTATCATGGATAATAAATCCCATAGTGTGTCTCCAAGTTCGTCTTTGAGATTATTATAATCTTCTTTTTCTAGTGCTTCTCGAACTTCTGCAATTTCACTTTCTAATTCTTCGAATCTGTGCATTAAAGAGACTTCTTTTGACCAGCTAGAATTGTTTCTGTCAAGTTGCAGATTCTCGTAAAGTTCTTGGAATTTTTCTTTCATCCTAGCTTTACTCCTTCAAAGCTTTGTTTAAATCCTTTTTCTTTGACCAACTTCTTAACTTCTTCATCGAAGAATGGAATATGAACTGGTAATGCGAATCTTGCAAAATTACTTGATACAATTGCTTCTCCTTTGTCCAAGCTTGCTATGGCTCGCCCGTCAGCACTTAAGTCTTGTGCGGCACTTTCAATAATTGCTTGTCTCTCGCTGTTCATTTCTGTTCCTAATATGATTTTGGTGTTCATATTTGCAAGAATAACTCTTGGAATTAGACTTGGTAGCTGTGTTATCGCCACCAACCCAACTTTGAATTTTCTTCCTTCTCTAGCAATTGTCGAGAATACATTGCTTCCTTTTTCCAATACTTCTTTACCTAATACTCGAGGGGCTTCTTCTAATACCACACTCACTACTGGTTTATCTTTTAATGTTCCTTGAATCTTATGTCGCTTGTATCTTCTGAGTATTTCGCTTGCAACCAATGATCCAATTAATAATTCTGCTTGCCCTGAGAAGTTACTCGTATCAATAATTACTGTACCTCCTTTTTCAAGTTCTGAGCAGATATCTGGGATGGTTGTTTCTCCTGCTTTTATATCGAATATTCCATTACAGAACAATTGATTATCATCAAAGTCCAAATCTAGTAAGAACATTAATCTTCTTTTCATAACTGCTAATGTGGCTTCGTTAAATTCCACATTCAATGGTTTTTCTAAGATGACTGATTCAATCCATTCTTTCTTGAATTTTCTATGGTAAGCATTCATAGCTTGGTTTTGTGGTGGGGAGAATTCCATGAATGAAAGATGTTCTGGTTTAACTTCTTTCAAATTAATCTTCAATGTTCTTTCTCCAGTTGGCACATTTTGAGTTGAATAGTACACAACTTTCTTTGTTGGATGGTCTTTCAAACCAATTTTATTTCTACCATAATATTCATCATGTGGGTCTAGAACTAGTAGTGCGCAGTATTCTTTGTCAACTGTGTCCCAAATCAAATTACTCATCAACACACTTTTTCCTTTACCGGTTGTTCCTGTTATCAATATGTGGTGTGAGAATACTTTGTCTCCAGGTAAATAAACTGGGAAGTTCATATCTTTAGTTCCAGATCTTAAATTTCCTATTAGTAATGGGCTAGTTGGTTTTGTTAGAAAGCCCAAATCTTCTTTTGTAACTTCTCTGACTTCTGAGAAGAAGTTGGGTAAGTTTTTAGATGAAATTGCGTTATTTGCATTAATTGTAATGAGATTTTTCAGTAGTGCTAGTTTATAGTTTCTTAGATGTGGCTCCATGAACTCAAGATTGTTTCCTTCTTCAAGCTTCATGCCTGAAATTAGTTCCAGATTTTGCTGTGAGATTTGACTTCCGTAAATTAAGTCGAATACTTGCAACAAAATCTTCCCGTTGTTGCTGTCTGCAACTAATAATTCGCCGAGTTCTAGTTCGCTGTCAGACTTTTGTCTAACGATTATTTCTCCAAATCTGCCAGATATTACTTGCCCCTTGATCATTGAGTATGAGAAAAGATTGAGAATTAAAAAGGTTTTGTTCAAATGGCCAGAATACACTAACTACTCTGAAATGGTTACAAAAACCTAATATTTATAAATCGACTTGCTTTTCTTCATATTATCAGTTTTTTGTGAGGGTAAAAAAATGGGACAACAATCTAAAATAGTATTTTTAATTATGGCGATTTTCTTAATTTCGCTTATTCCAGTTTATGGAATTTCTGAAATCAACTTTGATGTTGATGAACAAAAGCTAGACGGTAAAGAGCCTTCTAAAATAAAAAAAGAAAGGATTTCTACAAATAAAGAACTTGATGCTGACACTCTTTTTAACCAAGTAACAAGTGTAAAACCTGTTATTGAGTTAAGCTCAAAATCAAGACATAGAGAGCCTAATATGGTTTTTGAAGAGCAAGAATCAGAGTTTTTACCAAGATCCATGCCAAATTGGGTGCTTAATCCAGCAGAGTTTGAATTTACAGGTTCGATAGTTGTGGGTGTATTATTAGATAATATACGTGTCGGTCATGAAGGTGATATGCTGGCTGCATTTGTTGATGGTGAAGTCCGAGGTATACAAACAGCTGTCTTTTTTCCTCCTGCAAATGAATATGTATTTATGTTGCAGGTTTACAGCAACGAATTAGTTGGTGAAACTCTGACTTTTCAATACTATGATTCTATAACTGGAGAAATATATTATATTATCGACACAACAGAATTTGAGTTTAATATGATAATCGGTGATGCATATAATCCTTTAGAACTAAATGCTTACCAAGAACAAGCATATTTAGAAGGGATTAATGATCAAAGTGTTAATATCAACGAAGATTTGACTTTTGAAGTTTTGGTAGTTGGATCTGTTTACGGTGAAGTAAGTGTTGATGTTGAAGGTCTACAAGACTGGATGATTTTTGAAGATATGATATTCACTGCAAATCCTTCGGCTGAAAATGTTGGGGAATATGAGCTAGTATTCACTGCCAGCGATGAAAACGGAGAATTCTTCGAAACTTTGATGGTTCTCTCTGTACTGAACGTCGACACAACATCCCCAGTAGTTATAATTGTTACCCATTCAAGTGATGATCATAATATTTATCTAAATTTTTACTCTGCTGACATGGATAGCGAAATACTTGGTTATGAACTTAGCATAGCGCACCCCTTTTCAGATGGATTCTCAACAGAAGAATTTTTTGACTTGACAGAGTTGATTGATTGTAACGCCCACAGTTGCTCAGGAGGAATAATCATGCCTTCAAATTACGGATACGGCAATTATGGAATACAAATACTTTCAGAAAACGAAGCAGGACTAATTGGAGAATCAGAGATTATTGCATATAATTTATATTCAGACATATCTGATGTCGATGATCCTTGTTACGACAGTGATAACACTAATTTTTATGGGATTGACTATTACAAGAAAGGATTAACACTTGGTTTTAACTATGACTTTGATGCAATCGATGCATGTGTTGATGAAAATACTGTGAGAGAAGGATTTTGCTATGACGGATTATACGCACAATATGACTATGCTTGCCCAGGTGGATGTTTCAAAGGCGCATGTGTGCCTGTACCAGACCCAGTTCCACGACTAGCTCCTGCATGGTTTGTTAACCCTGCAGAATATGAATATTCTGCTTCAGTAGTTGCAACCGCTTTTGTTGAAGGCGTGCAAGTTAACAACGAAAACGATGTGTTGGCGGCTTTTGTTGATGGTCAAGTCAGAGGTGTTGCAAATGCAATATATTTTCCACCTGCAGATCAATATGTTTGGATGATGCCAATATACAGCAACAACGTTGAAGGAGAAACAGTGACATTTGTATATTACAACTCTGAAGAAAATGAAGTTTTCGAAATGGAAGAAACTCTTTTATTCCAAGCTAATTTAATGGAAGGAGATGCTTTTGACCCGTTCGTTTTAAATTCCGCAGATGATGAGTTTGCATTAACATTTGATTTTGTTATTGGATGGAATTCTTTCTCGATTAACGTTGAACAAGAAGACATGAGTGTAAACAATTTGTTTGGTGATGTCATTTTTGTTGATGGAGATGAGATAATCACATATGATGCACACGCAATTTACAATGATGGTGAGTGGATTCCTGATATTGAGATAAACCCAACCAGAGGATATAGAATGTTGCTATCTCAAGCAAAAACACTTAGCATTGAAGGAGAACCTGTAGATGTAAACACTCCAATAACTTTGATTGGTACTGGTGATGCAAGCGTTACCTGGATAGGATACTTGCCTCAGGAATCAAGAAGTGTTGAAGAAGTAATGGCTGGTGTGACTTCATATGCAATTCCATCTAAGGTTCTTGATATAGAATCAGGACTCTTTTCACAGTATGCAGAAGGAGTTTGGTTTGGAAGCCTTGAAGAAATGCAGCCTGGAGAAATGTATAAAATTACCACTGCCTTGCCAGGAACATTGATTTACGGAGAATAATTTTTTTTATTAATTTTCTTTAATATATTGCTTAACTTTCTTTCTTATCTCTTCTTCGCTTGT
>JADHVI010000031.1 GCA_016784125.1 Candidatus Woesearchaeota archaeon | reverse complement strand
TCCTTTCTTGTCGCATTATGTAGAAATGTTAGCGGAAAGTGATATACTTTGTAGGCCAGAGAAATGTCTTTTGATAGGATGTATTTTGCAATCTTTTCATATAATTTTTCCCATATATCTTGAAATTCACCAAAGCTCTTTGCTCTTAACACAATAACAAAATTCTCTTGGTCGTATCTTTCAACTAGCCATACAACTTTGGCGGTTTCACTGAGGTACTTTACTAATTCTTCTTTGTCTAGAAGTGTTTCAATTGTTACACGATAATATGTTTGTCCTAATCTCGAATAATCAATTAATGGTCTGTAAGTAATAATATTCTCTTCTTCCAATTTTTTTATTCTGTACGTTACAAATGCTTTTGATCGCTTGATTTTTTGAGCTATTTTTTGATGTGATTTCTTGTAATTGAATTCAATTTCAGAAAGTATTTTTTTGTCCCAAGCATCAAGTTTTTTTGTCATTGTAATAGATTTTCTAGTTATTTTGGCTTTTTGACTCAATTTTTGTTAATTATGTTTTATATATAAATGTTACTATTATAAAGAAATAAAGATTTTTCAGGAGGGGAACAAATGTTTGAAACGGAAAGGTACCAAAGTGACGCAAACTTATTAAAATTACTTCACGATTTTGCGATGCTAAACTATCATCACGGTGGTTTAGAGGATTTGACCCAAAAAGTTTTAGGAGTTGAAACATTAACTGGAGAAAAACTAGCAAATTCTTTGAGGAAAAGAACTGATAAATACATCAAATCATTAGTCAGATCAGCATTAAATAATCAAGATTATTTCAAAGCATATTTTATAGCGAAAAGCTCTTCAGTTGATCTTCACGGTATGATTCCAAAACTATCAGATAAAAAAATCGAATCTGAAAAAGAAAAATTCTTTCAGTTATATTTTGAAACATGGAACAATTGCGAGAAAGGACTTATTGGAAAAGCTGAACATTTAGGATTAAATTTTGTATATTTTATGCGACGTCAAGACAAAGTTGTTTTGGCATCAGAATTTGATCCCATTGATCATCTTAAATTCGGATTAGGTCCAAATCTTCAAAGCTTGATTGGCGCAGGAGATTACAGCCCTATTGGAATCTGCGTAATGTACTTTGATGATAGAGAAAAAAAGATTTTATTAGAAGGACGGGAGAATCCTCATTTTAGAGTTCGTGGAGGCCCAGAAGCTCTCCCACAAGAGTTGATTTATGGCTCTGAAAATATGGGTTATATTAATCATCCTGAAATATTACCAAGCACTGCTTCAACTACTTTTGGAGCTGGTAGATTTATGGTTGTCAACAACTCAGTTATGATATTTGGTCATGATCAAAGATTAGGTGATATGCACGGAGATTATATTACAGAATGTTTAGAAGAAGGCAATGCTCTTTTCAATGGAAAATATATTGGTGCAGAACTCACACGATTACCCGGCCCATTCTTCCTGGAATCGATAGGGAGTGGTTTGTTGGGACTTCTCAACTACACTCCCTCTCAAGCTAAGAGCCCTGGAAGAAGAAAATAGGTGTAAAAACCACTTAATAGTAGTAAACTATATAAAAAAGTCGTTGTTGCTAGTGCTTAATGCGAGAACACATAGCATTTCATGCAGATGGAATGGCCAGAGAAGTGCAAAGATACAATCTTGAAGCAAACACACCCGAATTAAGAAGACAGCGTCATGTTCGAAATTTCTTTGAAGCCCTAGATATTCACCATGAAAATAGACTTCACGCTTTAGCACACTACATTCCAGGTTCTAATCACCCAATCCCACAATACGAAATTTCTAGAGAAGTAATGGGCGATGTATTCAGCTATGATGGATGGGGATCAATTGCTGCAATGCGATTTCAAGAAGACAGAAATCCTATAATTGCAAAAACACTTGATGAAGCATTAGCCGAAGGACCAGCCACAGTTATAGACCTAGGAACTTATGATGGTAAAAGAACAAAAGCAATAATTGAAGCTCTGGAAAATCACAGAAATATATCTCACTTAATAGGAATTGACACCAACGCTCTTGTTAACGAATCTCTCGCAGATTTAGATTTAGTTCCAACAACAACTCTTAACATTGATTTTTTCAAGATCATGGGTGCAATCCAAAAGCTTCCTGGTAAAAAAATATACTTAGGTTTAGATAATGTCATGATGAACATGGAGAGATTCGGAGGAGGAGCCACCGATGGATTGCCAACACTTATGAGTTTCATGCTCGGAGAAGGAGATCAAATCATATTTGAAGTTCTTAGAAATTATGATGATAAACAATATCAAGAAGGAGTAGATGAAATATTTCAAGTATATTTTGAGGAAACCGGTCTAAAAGAACTAGTAGGAGGACATTTAATTGCAGATGGTCATCCCGAACGAGAGTGTAAAAACACAATCATTGATGGTATAAAAGATCGAGTAGAATATAATGGAAAAACATACGAGTTTCCAAGACCAGAGCTACTCATTCAAACAGCAATGGGCCCACATATGATGGACATGCTATCACAACCATATATACACATTGGAATTTCACAAATACTTAGCTCTAACAATGTATTCTCTGCACTAATACCATTCTATGTGGGCAATCTAGTTTTAGAAAAAGAATCTGATTGGAAAAAAGTAAAAGGAAATCACATTGTCAAGCTAAGAAAAGACTCAACTCAGAAAGTATCCGATGAAGAACTAGAACACCACCATATGAGTGCATGTGTGTTATCCTATCAATTAGAGTTGACAGAACACTTATTTGACAATTGGACAGATACAATGGTAGGTATTGGAGCATATCCTGCTTTTTACAACAACTTCATACATGATTATGATTTCTACACATTAGGACCAGGAAAATCTGGCGCAGTAAAACATTTTGTAAAAGAAAGAAAAGGTCGACTCGACTTGCAAAGAAATATGTTGGATTATATTCCAAGATTAGCCGCAGGAGAAGCAAAAGAGGTACGCTACGACGCAAAAGAAGAATTATTTTCACAATTCAACGTACAATCATTTATCAACATAGGATAAATATTTCTAGAAACTATACTCAGAACCTAATCTTTCATAACCGCTTTTTGCATTTTATCAACAACTTTTTCAAAAGCAGCGATTTGTTTTTCAGAAAGATCGCCAAATCTCAAATATTTAATCTTAATGTCTCTTAAGAACAAATTATCTTTATAGAATTGTTCAGGAATATCAAGTAATTTTTTCATCTTAGGATCAGTTATCTCACCTTTCAGGTCAGGTTTTTGGCATTCATAACAAACTACGAAACGAGTAGGCCTTGTTACTAGCTGATAGTTTTGTTTACATTTAGAACATTTTATCTTATAATTCATCTTAAAAAACAATTGATCAACATCTTTTTTAAATTAATCGAAAAAGTAAAGAATAGCCCGCCCAGGGATTAACTGACACAAAATTTAAGATTAATTAATTATACTTTTCAAAATTATTAACTAATTCAACAATACTATTTTCTTCAAGATTAAAAGAGCCTGAAGGTTTTTGAGCTCGAAAATCCCTAATTAATTTATAATCTTTAGCAACCATAGTAAAATTTAAGGATTCCAGATTTTCATCTATATGGGCTTTATTACTTGACATAACCATTGGACGAAAGCCATCATAACACATCCAATTTAAAATAATTTGATTGGGAGTTTTATCATATTTTAACGCCAAATCATTTAATAATTTCCAATTATGATTAGAAGTTTGATTTCTTCGAAGAGGTCGCCAAATAATATTTTCGACAGCCAGTTTTCTACAAGTTTGAAAAACTCCAGAGTCTTCAAGAAGCCTGACTTCAAAACTTAAATGACCTTCATGAGCAAAGAATTTATCTTTAAAATGTTCTTTAAATTTGATTATATACTCACTTTTGGCATTAGAAAGACTAACATATCTAGTTTTACCATCTTCCAATAAGTTAGTTAAAATGTCATAAATAGTTTCTTCACCAAACTTAATAAGCAAAGATTGAGTAACTAAAGTAGAATCTGCATAATTAGTTTCTAGAACAGAATAAAAACTTGAAATGTCATCATTAATAGTTTTAACATTGGGTAAATCTCTAGGATATAAAGAGTTGGTTAAAAATAAATCCTCTCTTGCAACACCACTTTTTTCCAAAGCCCATTTAAATAAGCTAACGGAATTGCCATGACCATAACCCATTGAAAGTTCAGTAAAATTCAAACCAGAACTAATCATATGAGCAAGAGTTTCAATATAAACAGAATCATCTTTTTTATCAGTAAGAGGCATGTCTCGATGACCTCTACCACCAATACCATAACTACCAATGCCAATCTTTGATAGAGGTTTTCCTGATATAGTTTTCATGAGGTAGAAGATGTTAAAAGAAATATATAAATCTTTACAATTAATAGCCCTATTAATTAGACATAAATATATAGCCCTGCCCGAATATCTCACGAAAATAATTTCTATAATGTTATTAAATTAGTTTTTTTAATTTTATCATGATAAAAGTTAATAACCTACAAAATCAACAAGTCATAAGATACATTGTAGATTTAATAGAACCTTTTATATGTAAAGTAGTTCAAAGAAAAAAACACACTTTCTTCGTTTATAGATGTAGTGACTACTTTGATTTTAATCATTTACTTAAAATCCATTTGTTTAAATTAGAAAATAATTATTACAAAGAGTTAATTAATGATTATTGGTCAGCAATTGACTTGATATATCTTAAGATAAAAGGGATTCCCCCATACTCAGCGTCTAAAAAATATTTCGACATCTTGACATCATTTATACTAAAAGAAAAAGAAGTTATTGATTTTGAATTATTTGAAATAAAACTAACAAGACAAACAAAAAAATCAAATCTCTCTATAAAAACACATAAACTAATGAAATTATTAGAAAAAAAGGACAAAAAGTTAAACTTTGTTAGAGTGGTCTTAAAAGGGGATTTTGGGATTAATTACGATTTTGTCGATTACAAAAAAGAAGACTATTATGTACAAACACATTATGGAAGAAAAAATCGATATATTGGGCCTCGGTTCGAAAACTAGGGCTAAAATTAATTCTAAAAGATTAAGAATAGCCCCGCCCGGATTCGAACCGAGGTCCAAGGACCCAAAATCCTCGATGATTGGCCACTACACTACGGGGCTGTATCTCCTAGAACAATCAAGCGTTTTATAAAAATTTCTGTTTGTTGATTGTTTTTTAAAGCAAAACCTCAGAAATCTTTGATTCCTGTTTATTCAAACTTTTTTGTTTGAATTTCAGAAATTGTTTTTGATTTCTGTTTTTAGTTACTCATAAATTAGAATGAATATTTTTATAATAGAACATCTTTTTAACTATTTGAAGTGAGAAAAAATAAACCTTTTGTAATAATATTAGAATTTGGAATTTTCCTATTCGTTCTAGGCATCTTAATGAAGATCATCATTGACAAAATGGTTTATACTTGTCAAAACTCCATAACAGATTTGATGTTTTTGTGTGGACGATTCGAAGGGACAATGATATTCGCAAAAATATTATTCTTCGCAGGCATCGCATTCATGACATTTGCAATAATAAATCACAAAGTTATAAAATTCAAGACTCAAAGAGAATACGACACCGCAGATATAACTGCAAAAGATAAAATTCCGTGCCCACATTGCTACATGACAATCAAGAAGAACGCGATATTCTGCGAGTTCTGCGGCCAAAAAGTACATGGAAGCGGGAAAGAAATAAAAAAGACATGAGTTTTTCTTCTTCTAAAGCCGAGGTGGGACAATTCGGTACTCCGGCGGTCTCGAACAAGGGTATCGTTCCTTGATCCCTAGTGGATTTCACTACGTTCAAGTCCACATGAAAAT
>JADHVI010000010.1 GCA_016784125.1 Candidatus Woesearchaeota archaeon | reverse complement strand
TACTATCAATTCCAACAGTCCATTCTTCATATTCATCCGGACCGCCTGGAGAAGATCCTCCACAGTATGATGCACTTGATAAGTCATCTAAGTCAAAGACTAAATGCAGTAATGAGTCGTTGTTATATGCTGATTGATCCATTATTGATAGATGAGGATCAACGTCTCCTCCCATAGGACCGCCATCTCCACCTGTGCAATTCTGGAAGTCAAATAAACAAGCCATGTGTCCATAACTTGCAGGGAAGCAACCAAGGTCTCCGCCTGTGAATCCAAAGTCAGGGAAATAACCTGGTAAGTTTGTACAATTGTATCCACCTAAGTTGACACCCTCGCAATCTTCCATTCCTTCAATTTGACCATCTCCACAGAATGAATCTTGAGCTGCACAATCCATTGGGCAAGTAAAGAATTCTGTTTCAAAATCACAAATATAATCTCCACAGAAACCCACATATTCTTCTCCAGCAAGAGTTGAACTAACATTATACTCAAGTATAAGTTTGGTTCCAATTGCACCATCAACTAACGTTCCATCAACATTAACATATGATGACCAGTTATTGTTTCCATTCTTTAACCTTATATCAACTTCATAACCATTTCCAGTAGTATTCTTAGGAACTACTAGTGCACTAACAGTTGTATCTGCAACAGATATGTTTATCACAGTTATATTCTCTGACTTTGCATTATAGTATATATCTGTAGCTTCTAATAAAACAGAGTTAGCAAAATCATTTTGAATTGTTGTGCTAACATTTATTCTCAATGTTGTCAGATTAGTTGTTTGGTTGATGACAACAACCGGCGGAGTTATTACTCCGTTTGAAAGGTTGGCTCTATATAGTGTTATATTCAATTCATCAACATTAGCCGCAAAATTGTATTCATCAGACTTAATGAAATATTTTAGGCTATCGCCAATTCTTTTTTCAACATAGATCTGTTTCTCTCCTTTCGCAACTTGTAATGAAAAATCACCATTGCTATCAGTATATGTTTCTGCTTGTCCAATTTGAACTAAAGCGTTGTATACTCCAAGCTCTGTGTCATGATATTTCACATGTCCAGTTACATTTGCAGAATCAAGTCTTACATTTATTGGTGTAATTAATATCTCACTTGCTTCTTCAACATTTTTCGGAGATGTTTCCAAGGTGTATATTGGTATTCCAAGGAAATAATCGCCTGGTTCTTTTGGACTTAATATCTGGAAGTCAGCAGTACTTGCATTTAGAGCAGTATCATTGTATAAGAATACTCCTCCTTCAATAATCCAGAATTCCTCGTTTGCAGAATTGTCTTTTAAGAAGAAAACACCCATCTGAGCTTTGTATCGTGCATCATTCTTTGTTTCTACGCTAACATCAATTAATTCGTTGACACCAACAGTAGTATCAACTGTCAAACTTGATTTTGCATCACTGATTATTGCAAATTGTATTCCTGCTTTAGAATAGAGATTATTATCTTCTCCTTGAACCATTGCGAATACATCTACTGTTCCTATGGAAATATTGGTTGCATTTCCTGATTCTTCATCATATCCTGCTGCAGGTATTGTGAAGTTATAATATCCGATTCCATTAACAACAGATATATTCAGTTTATCAGTTATGTTTCCATCTTCATATAGAATTATTTCCGAGAACATATGCCCGCCAATTGGCTCCATTATAGCATCCATCATAATCAATGTTCCATTTACAGGTATGCCGTCGCCATCAGTTACATTAACAGTCATGTTAACTTCGTCACCGATTAGATAGGTTAAGTCTGTTAAAATCTCCATTTCTCCGACTCCAACAACGAAATCTGCAAAGTATCCAAAGTGACCTCCTTCCATACTCATAGGTTGGTCCATCATGTTCATCATTGGGAAGATATCAACTGAGTATTCTCCTTGAGGCATTGGACAAAGTTCCAAAATTAGCGTTCCTGATTCATCTGTGGAAGTAAACAATGAATTTTCCATGCTAGGCCCATTCTCATATGTGGACGCAATCATAGCAGTACAATCAACTTCACTAGTCGGACTTCTTGTAATTGATGCATTTGCATCCTCATCAGACTCATAGAACAAGGATAACTCCAAAGCTTGTTGTTCTGGTTCTCCAAATCTATCAGCAGTTTCGATAGTTATTCGTATATTTTCTCCAGGTTCAAATCTTGTTTTCATATCAACTTCTAAACCTGCTGACCCAATATCAACAAAGTAAGCTATAGATTGTGTTACTTGCTCACCATCAACTGCACAAGTCGCTAATCCTTCTACAAAGTAGAATCCTGGCGCAGATGGAGCTTCATATTGGAATACATATGTTCCATTCTCATTTGTAGCACCAGATATTTCTAGATCGTCAATTAATTGATAATCGCTCTCTGTGTATATACCTGAGAAGCTAATATTACAATCAGGAGTGACATTACCATATAAGTCACTGGTCAATACCCAAACCCATTGAGTGCTTCCAGGTTCTAAGTCTTCTTCATTTCTTGAAATTGCAACGTGGAATCTTTCAACTTGAACAAATAAATCTTGTTGAGTAATCCCGCCTGATCCATCAATATATTCAAATATTAATTCGTAAGAATCTCCGGGTGTCAGGTTAAGTATTGTTGGATGCAAGTTGAAACTTGCCAAACCAGGTTCTGACATTTCTTCCTCTGGGCCCATACCCATATCTCCTTCTTCCATTGAATCATAGAAACATCCAAATTGATCAAATGAACAACCTGCATTCTCACATTGAGTTTGATTTTCCGTATAAGCACCGCATATGTTGTCTAGATTCCAACATGATTCAACTGGTGATTGTTGATCCCATGGATCAGTTGTCCAAGTACACGAACTCTCATTACCACAATCATTACTATTTCCGAAAATTGAACATTCTACATAATCCATTCCTCCTCCGAGCATTGAATCTGAGAAAGTATCTGTAATGGCTGAAATACCTAAGTATGAAACATTTCTCGTATTAAAAGTCTGCAAGTCCTTTATTGCTGATAAGTACACAGTTTCGTTTCCTAAAGGTCCAAACCAAGTCCAATCACAATTAGGACACCATGGATCTTCTCCTTCACCAAATAAGTCAACTTGTACTGTGAAGTTTACACCAGGCACAACACTGTTTCCGCCTGACATCCACGCGTTCATTTCTGTACCGCTTCCAATTACAAAGTCAGTGAACATATATTCTGGGTATCCACTAGCACCAATTGCTTCAATATCCATTGAATACCATCCTGGGAAAGAAGGAGTTGTGAAGTTTAATTCAAAAGTTCCACTCACATTTAGTAATGCTTCACCATAGTATTGGCTCATAGGACCCCAAATATTTTGCAGAGTTGCACTTGACACACCAGTTACTTCTAAAGTGTATGTTTGATCTGCAAAGAAGAACTCAGGTGTTTCCCCTGTTCCATCAACGATTGTTGCTCCAGGTCTTGATCCGGTTCTTAGTTGGAACCATCCCCAACCTTCGGAACCTTGTGAAGTATCTAAATCCATTGCGAGTTTAACTTCAAATTCTGACATTTGTGTTAGATTAAGTGCAGTCTGGTTAGGTAATAATTCGATTACTGCGTTTCCTTCGATAACATTCGATACAGCATTATCTATACCAAATGAAGTTAATGGAACTAACTCTGATTCCCATGATCCTGGGTTGTGTTTTCTGATTTCAGAAATTGTTACTGTTCCGTTTTCAGTTATTACACTCCAATCATCAAGGTTCTTAGCCCATACATTCATAGTAATTGTATCTGTTATTCCATAATCCCAGCCATCTGTCCAAGCATCAACCATATAAGTTCTAACTTGGAAATCAAACCAAGCTACTCTTCCAGCAATATTTAATCTGCCGGAGTATCCGCCTGTTTCTAAGGTTGTCTGTGATAGGTCGATGTAGAAGGTTATACTTCCAGATGCATCAGTTAAGTTATCGCCTGTTGAAAATGAGTATGCTCCTGAGACATTATCCATAAAGCTGGTTGGTGTTTCATTCCAATTATCAGTCCATTGCTCAAATCCAACTAGAGAAACTGGTAAACCTGCTCCTGGAGAACCTCCATTCCAAACTTCAAGTGTGATTTCAACTGTATCTGACATTGAATAATCCCACTGGTTTTGCCACCAGTATACATCTATATTATCATTTCCTCTTAAGTAGAAATCAATTGGGACAATCATATTCGCATCAGCAACTGAAACATTCATTTCTCCGTGGAAATTTCCACTAGTCCAACTAGAAGAGGTATTAAAATTACCTGCGTCTCCGACTAAGCCAACTTCAGGTACTGGGTTTATTGGAGTTCCAAACTGATCGTTCAAGTATACAAATTCAATATTGTCTGCATCTACTTTATTCCAGAAATCAGAAACATTGTATACATCTACGTATAAGTCAACTCTTTCTCCTGCACCATATTCCCATCTATCATTCCAAACCCATATATCATAATTACTCTTGAATATATGTATAAAGAAGAACTCTTTTGGTTCATAATCAGAACCGTCATGTAATATTAACTCTACATCATGAGGTCCATCCCTCAAGCTCAAACCTGTTTGTAAGTTGAATGTGAATTCTTGTAGGTTTCCTGTTGATGCACCTAAGTTAACAGTTGTTACATTTCCATTATGGTGATTTGAGAGTCTCAAGGTCATGTTATGGCCAGAATCAGCTGTTACGTTAAAAGTAAAATTTCTGCCTTCTGATAATACATAATTATTATTTTGCCATGGCCATTCAAGACTTAATCCTGCTTGATTGATTTGTATATCTCGGCCGTTAGGGAATGCATCCCACATATTATCTCCATAAGAATATATGAAGAATCCACCATAGTTGAAAGTATATGTAACATTGGTTGATTCACCAGACGCAATGACTTGATTATAAAGAGAGTTTTGCGTGAACGGATCAATTAACCAAAAAGTTTCATCATTGGCACCATTATTAGTTATATTGAATTGTACCACAGTACCAACGCTTGCGTCCATAGGAGCAGTTATTATAACATCGAGGTCTCTGATGTCGAAGTATGCATCCCAGTAAAATGTTTCTTGTCCATCTTCAATTCTGATGTTTGCTTGATAAAATCCATTTTCTAAACTTGTTATATTGACTTCTCCACTATTGCCAGTATCAAGAACACCTGAATTTACACCTGTATATTCAAAATTTTGATAGTTCATATAGCCTTCCAAATAATATTCTGCACTTTCACTTAAACCGCTTGTAGAGAAATTTAATGTTACATTTGAACCGCTAACTATTGGTTCAACAAAAATCATCACATTATTGTCAACTCTGAAATAGAGAGAATCTTGATAACCTGGATTTTCTAGAAGTTCAAAATTTAAGAAATAATCTCCTTGTGTTAAGCCATAGGATGTTATATCGAAATTTTCTATACCATATTCTGTTGCATTAAATAATGTTCCAACTGTAGTAATATTTCCAGTCCACATGTTTTCAATGCTAGTTATATTAACAGTTGCATTTGTTACTTGCCAACCGCCAACACCATATGTGAATACAGTGTAGTTTATTGCTAAATTTGCATCATCTGCAAAATTAGGGTTATTGAATGATTCTAAATGCATCCATGGCGAAACTATTTCAAACCACAAAGTCTTTGTAGTAGTTGATCCTTGTGTAACTACTACATCTGCGAAGTATTCACCAGGGTTTAAACTTTGAGTTAAAGAAAGCACACGTGTAGCTGAATTATAGGCCGATGCTGAACATTCAACATTGTAAGTTGCACCAGACATATCTCTTACAGTACATGAAGCAGATGCACTACTCGTAATTCCTGATCCAGAAATATTAATTGCAATCGCATCATTTGATGAGAAAGTTTCTGATCCACTACCAAATGCAACATTTACATTGAAAGGGATTACTCTAAATTCTCCATCACCAAAACCAACTATTGATTCAGTTACACCAGCAACCCTAATTACAGGTGCATATTTTGTAAGTGGAGTTTGGTTATTAGTTGTATAAGTAATTGTTGCAACTCCATTACTGTTTGTTACAGCTTGTTTACTTTGATGAATAGTGCTCCAAGTATCAAATCTTAGAAGACCGGTTAAATTCACAGTTACATCTTCTCTTGGAGTATTATTCTCATCATTGGCCAATACAGTAATTCTTATATCTACAGCTTTATTGTTTCGTGTAAACTCAGTTGCATCTCCATCGATAGATATTGAAATTGCATCTTCAACTACTTCAAATCCAAATCCTTGGAAAACTTTAGCACCATTTTTTTCAGCTTGTAATTCTACAAAGTAATATCCAGGAGCAAGAGCACCATGAGTTAATGTTAAAATTGTGTTTCCCTGATTATTAGTTAATGTTGGAGAAGTACTATCTGAGAATTGAGAGGTTATTTCAAACCAATCACTTGCTCTTACAACTCTAGCAAGGGTTATATTTGTATTATTAACCAAACTACCTGATTTCTCTACAACAACCGTTGCAACCACATCAGCTGAAGGGCCATATTGACCTTCATTAGTTACAGTTATACTTCTAAAATTTAGATTTCTAATTTCAAAGAATCCATCGCCTAAACCTGTTTCACCAGCATCAGTTTCAACATCTACTCCAAAATTATAGAATCCTGATTGTAATGGCAACTCATTTTGGGCGGCAGATAATAAAGTTGAACCAACTCCATTTGTAATATCGAACTCTTCTTCATCAAAAAACTCTCTATGTATTGTAGCAGTCCCATTTTCTGGGGAAGACAACTCAACAGTTATGTTAATAGTTGCTCCTGCCGAAAATAATTCTTTTCGTTGACCATTTGAATTAAAAGTAGATACATCTACATCGAATGCAGATATTCCAAACCATCCTTCTCCTGAAAATGAACTACCATCAGTTGAGACTATTGTATAATCAATTCTATAGAAGCCATCTGGTAATGTAGGAGGTGTTATTTCATAAACAAGTCTTCCTGTTGTATCAAAACTATATGTGCTATTCTTTCTTGTCTGCATATTAGTATATTCTTGTTGTGTTTCTTCATTGACAATTCCATCAAACAATACAGAAAAACCTGTTAAGTCTGTTGCAGTGCCGGTTGTTATATCAAAAGCGACTATTTCAGCTAAGAAAGTTGAACCAGCGGTTTGTATAAACTGAAAATTGTTGTTTATATCTTTTACATCTAAATATGAGAAATAATTCTGAACTCTAAACCATCTTTCTCTATAAACAGTTGTGCTACCATCAGTTGTGATTGCTAATTCCACTAAGTAATCTCCCTGTTGTCTAGGCGCAGTAAATGTCAGTGAACCGGCTGTGTCATTTATAGTTGAACTGGTTGTCAGATTAACATTTCCATCTTCATCTATAACTTGTATAGTTGTTAATTGTAAAGTTGTATCAGGTGATTCAACTCTAACAGTAACTCCTTCACCTGGCTCAAATATATCTCTGTAATCACCATAATTATCTTTCAAATCTACAAATACATCTGTATTCATAATCTCTACATATTCAGTTCCTTTACCATCTTTGGATCCGGAATCTGCGAATACACGCATGAAGTATCCTCCATCTTCTAAACCTGGAGGAATAGTATATACTAATTCAGATGTTATTGAACTGTCAGAACTTGCCGAAGCTACTGCTGAAGCAACGTCATAGAATTGTCCGTTTTTTTCAAATTCAAAGAAATAAGTTGCACCACTATGAGCAACCAATGATCCATCAGCCAAATTCTTAACAATAACATCAAATTCAACTTGATCGCCTGATCTATATGGTTTTTTGTTTATTAATTCAACATTAACATCTAAACCTAATACTGTAAAAAATCCTAGTACTGTCTGTTCATTATTAGAAGAATCTCGCATAGTGAATTCAACTTCGTATTCTCCAGCAATAAGTTGTATAGGATTTCCGTTTTGAGTAACATTTGTGTTTCCTCTGTAAACACCGTTTGTTTCCCTAAAGGTTACAGTTTTCACTGTACCTGTTGGATTTGTTACAGTGGCAATGACAGATGCATTTGTAATACGTTGACCATTTGAAAATCCTTCTACTTCAAAGTAGGCCATCCCATTTGGCATGAATATATCTTGGTAGTCTCCTGCAGAATTAGTTATTTTGAAATCCAAACTAAACTTTTGTACAGAAACTGTAAAACTCTTTTTGTTATCAACTTTTATCTTGTAAAGACCTACTCTTGTCGGCAGTGAAACTGTTTCTTCTATTCCACTAACACCTGCGCCACTACTATAAGCAGTTCCGTTTTGATAATAAACAGTGTATGAATAACTATCATTTGTGAGGACTGCTCCAAGGTATTTTTTTATTGTAAAATCAAGCGAAGGATCTCTGTAAGGAACAACAAGGGATGAGGCAAGTACTTTGTATGAGGGTTTTGCGGTTGGGGCGAATACGGTAAAGGTAAGTATTTGTTGAGAATTAGAAGTTGTAACGTTCACGGTATGATTTCCCGTTGATACGTTTGTGATATAATGCTCGTAATACCCATCTGCATCTGTGAAGTTGCTTTCTTCAAGCACTCCATCCAGATTGATGGTATAAGCAGCATTATTCGATCCATCAAGATTGTCTTCAAGAACATAACCAAAGACCTTGGCGGATGCACCAGCGCTGTATTCTGCACTGTTTAGGTTCAGAACTAGAACCTCTGCTGTTACTGCTGAACTTATTAGTCCAATAAAAAATATTGCTAGAAATACTCCTAAGTATATTTTTCCCTTCATTAAAAACACCTCTTACTGGCACCCACGCCAGTTTACTCACCCTTATAAAGAGAAAATAAAAGCCAATAGTATATATAGTTTTCGATTGGTATCCTGATGACAAACACATATTGTTACCACTCCAAATTGAAAAATTTATATACTCATTTTGTTTTCTAAACTTATGCCATATTGTTCTAAATGCGGGTTTCAAGCGGATGACGACGATAGTTTTTGCACTCGTTGTGGTGCTGAGATTAAGTTTTCAAAAGACACAAAAAACGATGTTGATTGGAAAAAGAAAGAAGAAGAATCTACATGGAAAACTTTCAAACATGGCATGAAACACACCTTCTTTGATACTGAAGAAAGGTTGTCTAAAAAAAGAAAAACTTTGAATCTCATCATAATTATTTTAATCGTTGTAATTGGAATTTCGATTCTTGCACCATATCTTGATAACATCAAATTCAACATTGGCGGAAATAATAATGGTGATTGTAAATACAGATTAGATGCAACGCAACTTTCAATTACCGATGCAGTTTTTTCTAGTTCTAACAATAGCATGAACATGCTAATTACCAATCACAAGCAAGAAGATATTGTTCTTGAAAAAGTTTCTAAAACCTATGAATTCAGATTTGATAGCAAAGGAGACACTGAAGAAGAGTTTGTTACAATGCTTGTTCCAGTCGGCAGAACATTAAAATTAACCTTTACTGTTCGCCAAGAACCACACATCATTGGTTTGGACTTTAGTGGTTGTGAAAAAGCAAAAGTTTCAGAATGGGACACAAACTAGTTTTTTTCACAACCCAATGATGACAAATTAGTTATTCTCGGAGGATTTTTTATAAAACCGAAAACTTTATATAGTAAATATACCTCACCTATCAAAAAGCGATATGTCAAAACGACAAATCACTTTTTACGCTAACAATTATTTAAACGGGATTCTTGGGGGATCTTGAAAAAAAGGAGGGTAAATCTTATGAAACTAAATAAGCAATGTCCAGAATGTGCAAGTATGAGCTTATCTCATCTAGAAGAAAAGGGAGAAGTAGTTTGCAATAATTGTGGTTTAGTAATAGAAGAAAAACTATTTGACTTTGGACAAGAATGGAGAGAAATGGACCTAGAACAAGCCGCAAAGAAACGAAGGACAGGAGCACCACTATCATACACTCACGCCGATAAAGGACTTGGAACCTCAATTGGTAACAAATCAGATATCTATCAACTAAAAAAGGCGAGCAAGGATAAATATTTCAGATTAAGGAAGTGGCAGAATAATGTCGCATCAGCAATCGAAAGAAACTTGCAAATAGCACTTTCAGAAATTCAAAGGTTAATCTCTGTTTTGCAATTAAGCAAAACAATAGAAGAAGAAGCCTCAAGGATTTATACTCTAGCTGCTCAACGAGGCATTGTAAAAGGTAGAAGCACAGAAACCATTGTTGCAGCAGTAATTTACATTGTATGTAGAAACTTCGAAGTGCCAAAGACACTGGATGATATACAGGAAACAACTGGCATAGACAAGAAAGAGATTGGAAGAAACTATAGATACGTCGTAAGAGAGATGAATCTGAGAGTTACACAATCAGATCCAGTTAACTATATCAGCAGATATGTTTCAAATCTATCTTTGAGTCAAAAAACTCATACAACCGCTATAAAGTTGCTTGAGAAAGCTCAAAGATTAGAAATAACATCTGGGAAAAACCCACTTGGTCTAGCAGCCGCAGCAATCTATGCAGCAAGTAAGCTAAACGAAGAAAAAAGAACCCAGAATGAAATTGCAAGCGCAGTTGGAGTCACAGAAGTGACACTTAGAAACAGATACAAAGACTTCGTAGAAAGCTTGAAGCTGAAAGTCGCTTCTTAATTATTTTATTTCTCATAATATTATTTGTACTAAATTAACTATTATTAAAATGAGACCTATTTCAGAAGACATAAAATATCTAAGTCAACCAAGTTCAATAGCTTGGAAGCTACTAGAACCAGTGATGGAAAGATCAGAAACAGGAATTAAACATGTTCTTTGGAGTGCAGCAGTAGGTACAACACTTGGATTCGTAGCTGGAGAAAATGAACCAATTCCAAAGCTTATTTTTGCAGGATCACAAGGAACAGCAGAATTTTTTAACCACAAAAAAAGAAATATGCTGAAGAAGAAATATAAAACTTCTATAGGAGATATGGTATGTGAAGGCGCACAAACAACCATCGAAAGTTATATCGGAATAGACGCAGGTTATAATTTGGGTATTATTCTAAGAAAAGTTGTAGACAATTATATCTAGTAAATATCACCATCTCGACCGCCCCCACCACCACCTCTAGTAACAAACCAAATAATTACTGCAAATACGAGAATCGGCAGAATATATTCTAGCCAAGATATCGGCAAAGCTTGCATAGAACCGTGGTAACAACCTTGTCCACCAGATGTCAAGAAAGTGTAAGTAACAAAACCAAAAATAACTATTACAGCCCACCCCAAGAATGTAGATGCAGAATTAATATTAAAACCAACTATTGCTGCAACCATCATAAAGCTAACTATTGCAATGCCAATCATAACAACATTTGGAAGAGCAGTATTGATTATTTCAACAACATCCCAACAAGGAGGATAAGTTTGAAGCACATGAGGTACAATAACCCCCGCAGCCAAAGCTAATGCCAACATAGTTCTGATTCTTTTTTCTTTACCAAATAAATGAACCTTAGCAAGACCAACATATAAAACTGTAAAAATTATGATGAAAGGAAGAATTACATCCACTAAACCCATCGCTTCAAGATTCCATATTGCTGTTTCTATTGACATTATTTCTTCTTCTTAGCTAAAACTCGTTTATATATGTTATGGTATTTATTCGCATACGCGCCAATTGAAAGATTGTCTAAAGCATATTTTCTAGCTTTATGAGAAAGATCAGTTCTTAATGCGTTATCGTCTTTAACTCTATTAAGAGCACCAACTATTTGATCTAAAGAATCAGGGTTAAACAACAAACCTTTGTCACCATCTGGTTGCCTAATGCTATCTTTTAAGCCAGCATCATTTGAAGCTAAAACTGGTTTACCCATAGCCATAGCTTCAATTAAAGATCTTCCCCGACCTTCATTCTTGCTAGGATAAACGACTGCGTCAGACATAGCGTATAATTTTCTCATATCTTCCTTTGACTCCACTCTATCTAGCATATATACACTATTCTGCAAGTTTTTTTGTCTTATAAATTGATTCAGTTTCTTAAGATATTCAGATCCACCTTTATCATCAAACTTTTGTCCTGCCAACACAAGTTTAGCATGAGGATCTTTTGTTGCAACATCGGCAAAAGCTCTTAATAATTCATACTGATTTTTCTGCTCATGATACCTGCCAGGAAAGAAGAAAACAAAGTCTCCTTCGCTCATTCCTAATTGTTTCTTCATGGCAACTCTTTGAGCTTGCGAAACATCCTTTGGGTTGAATTTATCTAAATTAACACCATATGCAATCTCAACACCTTTAGGATTTTTAAAAGCAGATCTGCCAACTTCACTTATGCAAGCATTATAATCAGCAATCTTAGCAACATCATCATGAATTTTTTGTCTTCTTCTAGATCCATCATTTGAACCCTCACCACCTTTTCCAAGAATTTTACCTCCATGCCAAGTATGTATAACACCAGTACCTTTTGCATTAGCTATTTGAGCAATAGTTCTGTGAGTTTTATAATATCCATTGTGAACATGTAAAATATCAGGATTAATTTCTTCAAATATCTTTAACATCTGAGGATCATATTCACGCTCCATATCAGGGTCATTGAGACGAACCATGCGCTCACCATCCTTATAATTCAAGAAAATTGGATGAATCTGAGCACCAGAAACTTTGTCAATAAAGTTCCCATTACTCTTCTGAATTTTTCCTGCAGAAACCAAACTATTAAATTCCTTTTGAGAAATTGGAAGCACTTGATGTAATTCAACATCCTGTTTTTTACCAAGAGCAGTATTCAACTCCTGCAGGTGTTCTTGCAAACCTCCAGTATTACGATTATAATCATGAGAAACCCTTAAAACCTTCATTTTTCCCTCTCCACTACCTTTCAAGAGGTCTTTCTCCAAAACATTAGTCAAATAATTAAATCGATCCTGAGTTGTTCGACCATATTTTTCCAATAATTCTGGTGGAGTATGAGCTAGTTGTTGTTGAAAGTCTGCGCTTTCACTTTCATAACGAAGTTGATTTAGAAAATCAAGTTTAGACTTGTTTGAAATGGCAGAATCTTGCTTGAGCTTATTTAACACAAGAACTAATTTATCCGATAGCAAACCTTGATAATTCTTCTCTGGCAAACTATCAAAAGAAACAGGTTTACTCGAAAAAATATCATTTAAAGAAAGATGATGTGAAATCAAGTATCTTTGATTACGAAAATGTCTTTTGAAGATATCAGAAACAAACTGCTCATCATGATCTCTTTCTCTGGCCACATCTCCTGCAACCAGATTAGCAACCATTTCATAATTCTCTTTTATTATCTTTGCAGGGCCAGTCTTTGCAGCATCCCTTGAATGTTTATATAAATCAGAACTTAATCTTAGTAACTCTTCTTTAGAAAGCGATTTTAACTTTTCTGGAGAACGATGCAAAGATGCTAGTTCTTGAAGTGTAGCCATTTTATTATTTTTCTAAATGCAGACTTATATCTTTTAATTCAGACGTGGCTTGTGCTAAGGTAACTGAACCAGATTGGTTTTCAAAAGTAATTGGTTTTCCAGCAACAAAAAATTTGATTATTTCCGCGAACTCTTTCTTTAATTCTGCTTGAGATTTCACAACTGTTTCTGGAATAACTCTTTTTGTTCCCTCATATTCAGTCAGTGTATTAGTACTCAAATTTAATTCTATATTATCAGGCTCCTGAGTTTCATAATAAACCGTGGCCCGAACACATGCATCATCAATTTTTTCTACTGAGTAACGAATTGGTCCGTCTGGCTTATATACTAGGAAAAACTTTGACATTTTATTTTACCTCCAACAAATTCTTATTGTATAATCGTTTCAAGAAAGCAATGTGTTCTGAATAAGGCCTTATTTCATGATCCATATGAAAGACTTTCATTTTCTTAGCATGTTTAATTGCTTCAGCAATTGATTTTTTATTTCTAGGATTAAAATGTAAGCCATTGATTCCCCAAACCAAATATTCCATATGACCTGAATCCCTTGATACTAATATTGGTACTCCAAGTGACAAGGCTTCTAAAGAACTTCTTCCAAGACCCTCATTTATAGAAGGTGAAATCATGAATTCTGCTTTATTCACAACAGCCAAAACTTCATCATGAGACAATTTGTTTACAAGAATAATTTCTCTTGATAATTTGTGATGCTTAATTTTTCTTTGAACTGAAACAAAATAGTCTTTGTCAAAAATGCTTCCAATGCAAAGAATCTTTATTTTCAAACCTTGAGCCTTTAGAATTTTAGCTGCTTCCACCAACATTAATTGATTCTTTTGGTCGTTATACCTTGCAGGATAAACTAAATATTCTTTCTCTTTCAGATTTATCAAGCCATCACTTAATCGGTGTTTGTTCAATAATGCATTGATTTTATTCATAGAATAATTTACTTTCTTAACAGGCTTAGCACCATAATCAACTATGACATTTTGACGATTCATAAATGAATCTTTACCATGATGACTAAGACATAGAACCTTATCGCAGATGCTTGGAAATTGATTGTGAATAAAGAATTTTGCGAATACGATATACCATCTCTGATTATGACAATTCCTATTAATTAGACCGATATGGTGAGTTGCAAACACTTTTTTCCCAGCCTCCTTTGCGTGTTTTGCAGCATGTAAGAATTGCGGTGCCAAAGTTCCATGAATGTGAACAATATCAGGAGATATATCATTAAACAAATTGTTGAATTGTCGTTTAAAAGAAGCTATATTTTTACGCATAAATAAATCGTTTACATACACATTATTTTTACGCTCATAGATTATTGGCACTATCGTACAATTAGTTTTTTTGTGATAAAAATACTTTCCCTTCTTTGTAAGTTCGTTTTTCTTAACATAATTACTCAACTGATTTTCTGGTATGAAAAACATTACATATGAATCAAAGTTTTTAGAAAGAGCTGTAACAAGATCCTGAATACCCACCTCATATCCATCGCTATCAACTAAAAATTTATGACATATCCGTAATAATTTTTTAGACATACAAAGATACTGGGACAAATAGAATATAAACTTTTTGATTCCAAAAAAAGCATTTACAAAAATAAATTTTTATTGTAAGTATATTGCTGACAATGCTTTTGTTTGACCAAAAACTCTTAAAGAACATCTTTTTATGTTCTTATACTTCATTCTTTAGGATAGAGTTTTTGATTCCAAAAAACTTTTAAATATCTTATAACAACACGGCTGCGGGGTGAAACATTGAGTTATAAAGCAGTAACGAAGAAATTATCATTAAGAACCGAAAGGAGATTACATTTTGTAAACATCACAGATCATGTTGAAGAAGTAATACGTAATTCTGACATACTAACAGGTTTTGTCGTCGTACAATCACATCATACAACTTGTAGCGTATGGGTTAACGAAGATGAAAAAAACTTAATAGGACATGAAAGCATCGAAGAACATGACTTAATGAGAATTCTTGACAGATTTGCACATCCAGAAGAAGATTATGGTCATAATGATATTAGAGATGTGAGAAATCCAAATGGGAGACGAGATACACACTTATGTTATCCTGATGACAAAGGTGTTTGTCATGAATGCATCAATGGACATGCACACGCACAAGCAATGATTCTACCACATTCCATAACCATGATAGTTCAAGATGGAGCATTAGTCAAAGGAGACTGGCAACAAATAATGATTTGCGAACTAGACCATGATAGAGATCGAGAGTTTACTGTATTGGTACAAGGAGATTCTAAAGAATAAAAACACAAATATTAAATAATTTCTAGTTTTCTTAATGCTATAAACAGTTTGGGGGGAATGGTGATGGACAAATTCAGTCAAGAAGAATTTAATAAATTTATAGACGAAAACAATGTTTATGGTTTCTTTGAAAATGCAATAACTTTGAAGTCTGGGAGAAAATCTCATTTCTACATCAACTGGAGAACGATTGTAGAAGATACATATCTTACAGACCAATTATCTGACTTTGTAATAGCATTTGCTAAATTTCAAAACATAAAAGTTGATACATTCTATGGTGTGCCTGAAGGCGCGACTAAAATAGGAATTATTTCTCAGTTCAAACAAGCAAGACAATCATCTAATTATGAAAAAGGCAGTCATGTTTTAGCTATGGGTAGAGCAAAACCTAAAGATCATGGCGCTGCAAAAGACAAGTTTTTCGTTGGCATGCCAAAAGGACGTGTTGTAGTAATAGAAGATGTTACAACAACAGGTGGCTCATTAATTACAACATTACAAGGATTAAAGGAAGCAGGAGTAAATATAGAAGCGGTGTTTAGCTTATCTAATAGAATGGAAAAAAGAGATGATAAAAAAAGTGTAAAAGAGGCTGTTAATGAATTGGGTCTAAAATTCTACAGCATGAGTTCAGCGCTTGAAATGCTTCCAATTTTTTATGCAAAAGAATCTCCAGGCGAAGAAATCGCAAAAGCCATAACTAGAGAATTTGAAGAATATGGAGTTGAAAAAATTAATTTTATTTAATAGGTGAATTGATGAGCTACGAATTTTTAGGGAAAAAAATATCGGGTCGCTTCACTATACCTTCTGGAATTATAACCACTGATATAAATATCATAAAAAAGATAATATCCGAGATTCCTGAGATAGGAGTTATTACGACAAAGAGCATTGGTCCAGAACCAAAAACGGGAAATTGCGAACCAATTATAACTCAGTACGCGCCTGGTTGTTTTATGAATGCTGTCGGACTCACAAATCCTGGTGCAAAAAAGTTTTCTGAACAATTAAAAGAATTAAAAGTTCCTTCAGACAAATTTCTACTAACATCTATTTTTGGAAGTACAGCTGCAGAATTTGTAGAAGTAGCAAAGCTTGTAGCACCATATTCTGATGGTTTGGAACTAAACCTGTCATGCCCACATGCAAAAGGTTACGGTATGGCAATTGGACAAAAACCTGAGTTAGTTAAAGAATTCTGTGCGGCAGTAAAAGAAGTTGTTGATATTCCAATCATTGCAAAGCTAACACCTAACACACCAGATATTGGATTGATTGCAAAAGCAGCGGTTGAAGGTGGAGCAGATGGCATCTGTGCTATTAATACTGTTGGTCCTGGTTTACACACAGTTGAAGGAAATCCTGTTCTAACAAATAAACTGGGCGGTATGAGTGGCAAAGGAATTCTGCCTATAGGGATAAAATGTGTGAAACAGATCAAAGATGCCATTGATATTCCAGTTATTGCTTGTGGTGGCATATCAAATATTTATGACGTTATTGCGTACAAAAATGCCGGAGCAAACATATTCGGTGTTGGTTCTGCACTAGCAGGGTTAAAATCAGAGAATTTACAATCATATTTCAAAGCACTCGGAAGCGAGTTCAAAGAGTATTCTGAGACGAATTCTGTTTTATCAAAATCAGAAGAATATCTTAAAAAAATTGATATGAGCTTCGAAAAATATACACTTCTTGAAAACCAAAAGATAGCAGATGATTTTTCCGTATTGGTGTTTGATAAAAATATAGATATCAAAGCAGGACAATTCGTTTTTGTTTGGATACCTGGATTAGGAGAAAAACCATTTTCAATATTGGATAATGAACCTTTGAAACTAGGAATACAAGGAGTAGGTTGCTTTACAAAGGCATTGATTGCATTAAAAGAAGGCTCACATGTTTACTTTCGGGGTCCATACGGGCAACCTGTTATTTTAGATAATAAGAAGCATACTTTTACAATTAGTGGAGGATGTGGATTTGCTGCAAATTATCTTATTTCAAAAGAAAATAAAAATGTTGAATGCTTTATAGGATCAAAGGATAAAGAGCATTTATTCTGCGTAAAAGAAGCACAGAAATATGGCAAAACAAATGTTTCTACTGATGATGGCAGTTACGGCTTTCACGGCTTTGTAACACAACTAATGAAGGAAAGACTTGAAGAAATTAAAAAAGAAGATGATAAAGAGATGGTTTTTTATAATTGTGGACCAAAACCAATGATTAAAGCAGCAACAAAAATCCAGCTGGAATTTACTAAACCTGAGAATATCTTTAATTCGATAGATCATATAACAAAATGCGGAGTTGGCTTGTGTGGTAGCTGCGCAACAAAGAATGGCGAAAGATCATGTATCGATGGCCCGTTTATACAAGAGAAAGAATAAAATGAAGATAGACCCACACGTTCATTTCAGAGATGAAGAACAAAGCTATAAGGAAACAATAGCTCACGGACTAAAAACTGCCAGTTCCCAAGGAGTAGATTATGTTTTTGACATGCCAAACACGTCAAAATTAATTCTTAGAAAAGAAGATGTGCTTCGAAGATTAAGATTTGTACCTGAAGATGAGAAGGAGAGATACTTTGTCTATATGGGCGCAACCGCAGATGAAGACCAGCTTAAAGAAGCTGCTTCACTAGTAAATGATATGAAAGAGGTTATTGGTCTTAAGATGTTTGCAGGTAAATCAACTGGTGATTTGGCTTTACTTAAAGAGGAAGAACAAAGAAAAGTTTATAGCGTTTTGGCAGATATTGGATATACAGGAGTTGTAGCTGTTCACTGTGAGAAAGAAGCATTTATGAACGACTCTTTTGATTCGTTAAACCCAATAAGTCATGCTTTATCCAGACCTAACATTGCAGAAGCCGAATCTGTTAAAAATCAAATTACGTTCGTAAAAGAGGAAGGTTTCAAAGGAAATCTTCACATTTGCCATGTTTCATGCAAAGAATCGCTTGCTTTGATTAAAAAAGCTCGGGACGAGATTAACATTACATGCGGCGCTACACCTCATCATTTGCTATGGGATGAAGAAAAACTTCGAGGATCGCACGGATTGTTGTACAAAATGAATCCTCCTCTTAGAAGCAAAGAAGATGTTCTTGCGCTTCGAGAAGGACTGAAGAATGGATTAATAGATTGGATTGAAACAGATCACGCACCCCATACAATCGGAGAAAAACTCTACGAAGGTTTCCCTTCAGGATTTCCATCGTTATATTTATACAAAGAATTAATTGAAAAATTACCTGATTGGGGGATTAGCGAAGAAAAAATCACAGAACTCACATTCAAAAATATTGTAAAGACTTTTAATCTGAAAATATAGGTGATAATATGGAATTAAACGAAAAAGAGAAAGTTGCAAGAAGTAAAGTTTGTTTACCGCTCGATGGACTCAATACAATTGAAGAAGTAAAGGTGAGAGTTGAAGAACTAAGTCCCGTTGTAGGATTATTCAAAATTGGAAAAGAATCATATACTAGATTCGGACCCAAAGTCATAGAACTAGTTCATAATTATGGTTCAGAAGTATTTCTTGATTTAAAGTATCATGACATACCAAATACTGTTAAAGGGGCTGCTAAGGCTGCAACAGAATTAGGAGTGTATATGTTCAATGTTCACGCATCTGGCGGCAGTTCTATGATGAAAGCAGCATTGGAAGGTGCAAAGGAAATTTGTGAAAGCACTGGTAAGAGAATGCCAAAAATAATAGCAGTTACAATGCTTACAAGTATAGATCAAGAAACCATGAATAATGAATTAAAAATTTCTGGACTTGTCGAAGACCAAGTACTAAACCTTGCAAAACTAACGCAAGAATCTGGACTTGATGGAATCGTTTGCTCTGCAGCAGATCTCCATGCAATAAAAGATAAACTGCCTGAAGAATTCATGTTTGTAACACCTGGTATCAAAGGACCAAATACAGCTGCTGGTGCAGATCAAAAAAGAGTTTTTACACCAGGACACGCAATACAAGACGGTTCGACAATACTAGTTATAGGACGAACAATTACAGGCCAGCCGACAAGCGAAGAAAGATTAAAGTCAGGTTATGAAGTAATGCAAGACATGGCTAAGATGCTATAATAGTTTTAAGTAAAATTAGAAGAATAATTATTCTGCTTTTACAGCGTTCTCATATTGAGTTAGTAAATGTTCTAGTTCAGCAATTTTTCTTTCTGCTTCTAGTAAGTCATAATCCTTCAATGCGAGCTGCGTTCTTAAGACTCCAGCCTCATCAATAGGCTGCTCAATAGGAGTCTGTTCTACAACTTCTTCTAAAGGTTGTTTTTGACTTTGAACCAAATCCATGACTCCTCTAACAATTGATGCACCTTGTCGTACAATATTAGGAGTATAATTTGTTGCGTCAACACCATGTTTTTTGAATAATTTTTTGAATCTTTTAATTAATTCGTGTTGGTATCCGGTTTCCAGATTTTGATTGGTTATAAAAAAATCATTTGAGTGACCTGAAAAGCCAAAACTATGTGTTTCTTCATGAGAGTTGACAGGCATGTATATTGATTGAACTGCCATTTGCACAAATGGACTCTCAGGATCCATGCTAAACAATTCTAGCAACTCTTGATTCAAATCTACATTCATATTAACATAATTAGTTTTTAATCCAACACATGCAGCTATCGCTCTTTTTCTAGGTTCTCCCTCAGGTGATTCAAATCTTGCAAGTTTAATGTCTATGCCGCTAAGCCTGCTTAAAGTTCTTCGAAATGCTTCTTCGACAGGAGATAGTTCATATTCTACTTGCTTTGTATCATCACCATTTTCACTAGATAACTCTTTCATATGTTTGCTACAACCCTCTATTACGCTTGTTAAATAATTTTTTACTCTGAAATTATCATCTATGACTATGTGACCTTCATCTCTTACATCTTCTGCAATTTGTGAAATATGATCAGTATAAAATATGGTTTTTCCATTTTCAATGGCTCTCTTGACATCATTAATACTAACACATTCAACGCCACCTTCTGCATTTTCCATTAAGTCCTTATAAGTTACTTTTTCATCATCAGATAATTCTCCTAATCGTTTTTCAAGATTTCTTACAGCCTTATTGAAAGGTGTTTCAATTATCTGAGCATTATAGATTGACTCTGGTAGCTCTAAACCTGATTTTGGAACTTTGCAGAATATTCCGTTTTGGTAATAATTATAAATAAAATTAGACAAGAAAACTCCTTCTTGTTCGTTTAATATTTTCTTTTCAGAAACAGACTGTGCAAGATTTAAAACTTTAGATAAAAAATTTCTTAAGAAAGCATCATAATTTTCATCTTCAACAAATCCTGTTCTTCCGATTAATGGTGTGATATTCACTGCATCAATATATCCTTTCAAATGTGATACAATACTTGAACTATCAATTTTAAATCCTTGCTGTAAAAGTCGTACATTACTGTACTCCGATTCTGCAATTCCTAAAACTCCACATCTAATTTCAGGACTTTGAATTTCTTGGATATTAGTTAATTTTGAAATATCATATGGTTTGTTTACTTTATCGAAATGAGCACTACTACTACTTCGCGTAAAAACGTCAACATCCAATAACTGGCACAAATCATCAATAGAATCTTTGACTGCGAATTCATATCCTGCTTTTTCAAGACATAATACTGTACTTCCATTTATGGATCTGTGTCCTGGCAATACATCTATATCATACCTGTTAGGTCTTATTTTGTCTCCATCATATTTTCCTTTTATAACAATTGTCATGGGCTCATGTCCTTCTGTTTTTGTATCCACAACAACAGTTTCAAAGTAAGCAAGATTTGATATGAAACCTATTCCATGTTCACCTGCAAAATCAGACTCTCCACTTTTTGAAGAACTGAATATATTAAACAAATATTCTCCTAAATCACTGACAGACATCCCTTTACCATCTTCAATTACAGCATAAGAATAAAAACTTTTTTCGTCTTCCCCCTCACCTTCGTTACGTTGCATTGTTTGGACAAAAATACCTGAGTTTGGTTTTGCGTCACGCGCATTTTGAAGGTTTTCTCTATAAGAACAATTTACAGATTCAAACTGTCTTTCTGAAAGAACATCAAGTGCTCTTTGAAAATTCATTGACCAGCCATAACCATTGCTGGCCATGTCAATAGTTCCATTATCAACCTTATCTGACAACTCCCAATTACCTTCGTGAAATTCCAGTTTTCGACCCATGACTCTACCTTCTACAACTTCTGTTGCAACATCTGTTAGAGTCTTTAAATATGGAGCATATTCAGCTTTCGTTGAAACTTCCATTAAATCAGCCATTTTACATAGTATATGACAGTTATAATATATAAATGTTTCTATTATTTACTACTAATAAGTGACTAAATAAGAAAGTAAAGCATTACAGGCAACATAATACAACCCATCGCCTGCGTTCTCGTCGTTTTGACAATTGCAGGAATAAGACCAACAGCGGTTGCGATAATTAATACTAAAATTCCTAAGAAACCAGACAACAAAGTAACTAAAGCAATTATTAATAAAATAATAAAAATAACTAAAACTCTATAATTTAATTTAGTAATAAGCTTTGAAAACAACTTGGCAATCTTCAAAGCAAGGATGACTGACAAAGAACCTGCAATCAACGTAACGCATAAGAAGATAAGTATATGACTCATACTGAAGTTAACTACTAATTCTTGTACAACGATGATTGCACCATTACGAGCTTTTTCTAAGACGAGCAGAGTTACCATTGAAAGTATGAAGTTAACAGTGTTTATGCTACCAGTCAATACCATAAAACCCTTATCGCCGAGATTTCTAGTAATCTGAAGTGATAAAACAGCAGCAGTTGCAGCGCCGACACCCGGCAATACCGCTGTTAAGAAGCCAGAGAACTGCCCTGATAACAAAGCTTTCAAAGTGAGTTTCTTGGAAAGCTTTAGATCATCTTGAATTACTTGCTTTGGAATTGAAGTATTGTCATTCAAACTAATAAGTAAAGTAGATATTCCAAACAAACCAGACAAAAGTGGGAATAATGGATTGCCAAAGCCAGGGATATTTAATACTATGAAACCAAGTACACCTGAAAGCAAGAATATGAACAAAGCCCAAATTTTCTTGTTATCACGCAGAATCATAAAAGAAACTACTGCTAGCAAAATATAACCGATGTAAGCAGAGATGTAATCATAACCATACTTCACAATTGGAATAAAGATAGGAAACAAAACAATGCTGAGAATTAACGCTCCAAAACTCCCAATAACTGTCAATTTCAAAGCAGTGTAACCATGGCCCGCAAGCAAATAACGATGACCAGGAAGAACACCAAGAGCTTGATCAGAATCTGGTGCCCCAAGATAAATGCTGGGAATTGGATCAAGAAAGGAATGTGTTACACTCATCGCAATGATAAAACAAGCTAGCGAAATAAAGCCAAGGTAAATTGCGAGGAAAGGAGAAGCAGAAAGCACAAGTAAGGAAACCAGGTTGATATGGATGCCAGGAGTTAAGCCTGTGATAATGCCTGCTAAAATTCCTAAGCTAAGAGCAATTAATATTTCTATGAACATTTTATTTATAACCAAATCTTTTATTGTAATCTTTATGATTAAAAAACTCCAAAATTAAAACAACAGTTTTGTTTTCATCTTTAATAACAGTATACACTAGTCGCCAATAATTAGTCAAAGGAAGTCTGAATAATTTATTAGTACTGTAAAATAAAATTACTTTTTTAGAAATATTTTTTCTTGGTATTAAATCTCCTAAATAAGGATTTAGTTCTAATAGAGTTAATGTTCTTTCAAAAGAATTAAGAATAAGTTGTTTAGTTTTTGCTAATTTTTTATTTACTCTTTTATGAAGTTGGATTCTGTTCATTCCAAGGCACACTCTCAGCTAAGGCTTTACGAAGCCCTTTAGATATGTCCTTTTCATAAATCCAAATTATTCCTTCTTTTAGAATTGCAATTTTCCCACTATCATCAAGATATTTCAAAATAACATTTAATGTGGGCCTCATAATTTTTTTTGGTAATCTTCTATCTATTTCATTCTTTGAAATAGCTTCTTTTGCATTCTTAATTATTTCTTCCACATTTAACATTGTATCCAATCTTGGGTAGTGTAGTACTTGCTCCATTTTCTAATTATATAAACTTATACCATAGTATAAACTTACATATTTAAAGTTTTCGGATTTATTAAGGACAATATAATATGTGAGTGGCGTTTTAGAGGATTTGAACCTGAAAGACCATTATGACCGCAGGGTTTCAGCTAACCGCACTACCAGGTTATGTTACCTCGCATTTTTTCTTTATTTATATTCAGAATTAGTCTTTATATGTTTGTTATCACTAAAATCGAAATATTTTCGAGTTTAATCAAAATTTTAAAAAATTCATAAAAACATTTTTTTAGATATAAATCTATCAAGACTTATAGCAGTATAAAGAATTTACTCACGCAGTTATATTTGTCCGCCTTGATCTACGTATTTTTTCATTAGTCTTTCAGTTATGACTGTTGGCACGAATCCTTTCTTGCTACATAGTCTGACAAAATCATCGTACGTTTGTTTGTCAATATTGTAATCTATTCTTACTTTTTGGGGTCCTTTTGGGGTTGATGCCATTGTATATTACCTATTTTGCTTACTCTTTATAAATTTCATTGTTAAAATCTAATTAACCTATTTCATATCTTCAAATGTGTGAACTTCTATTTGTTTTTTAACTAATGGAGT
The DNA here is from genome assembly GCA_016784125.1 of Candidatus Woesearchaeota archaeon. Taxonomy (GTDB): domain Archaea; phylum Nanobdellota; class Nanobdellia; order Woesearchaeales. The sequence goes on along the minus strand of JADHVI010000010.1, from coordinate 7,366 downwards.
CCAAGCACCTTCGAACCTATTTGCTCTAATTATAGAACAATTATCGATGTGATGGTACCCTGCGTATTCTGTATGTCTTATTCTTGGTTTTCCCATTAACAATTGGTGGTATTTAACACCCATATCTTCTAGTTTTGCTTCTGTAACATCTTTTAATTTGGCCCATCTCGCTGTAAAGAAACAAATATAATGTCCTTCTGCATGACGTTCATTTACCCATTCTACCGCGTTTGGAAACACTTTTGCACCCATTGTTCTTTTTTCAGCTTCTTCATTAGGGATATCTTCCCACATTGTACCATCAAGATCAACCATAAAAACAACTTTCTCATCCATAAAAAACACCCTTTTATTCTCTTAATCTAAAGATTACATCTTTTCTAAATTCTGTCTTTTAAAAAGATTGGTGTCGTTTTTATTCTTTTAAGAATATCTTTTGTTTTTTCTTTGACTTAAGGAAATATAAACTTCCATGTCAAACAATTAAACAAAGGCATGATTAGAATTAGAAGTATTAATACTATAAAAGAGATAACTAAGTATAGAACTGTTTGTTTAACAGTGTTTTTCTTCGGAGTGTTATTTCTTTTAAACGCTTTATCTAGTCTATAGAACAAATATGGTATGAAGAAAGCTTGAATGGTAGAGAATGTGCACCAAATAGAAGGGGCATCAGTGCATACATTAACTGAAAATATAAAATGACCAATAAAGACGTAAAGCGCGCTAAGTATAAATCCGATATCAATCGTTGTTAACATGTACAGGATAACAGTTTTTTTAGTTTTATCATCCTTTGTTTCTGAATAAATTTTGAAAGCACAGACATGCCAATAAATAAACAGTAATAGAAACGCGGCAATCCAAAAGAATGCGCTACTATGCACTACATAAAAACTTTTATCTGCAAAAGTCATTGGAGAAAATAATATTTGTAAACTTACAGCCAATATTACTATTAGAGCAATCCAACTATGAACTTTTCTGTTAGACAAAATTTCTAAAGATTTTAATAAAAAATACAACGCTGATACTGAAATAATTAATCCTACTTTGTAAACCCAAATATTGTTGGTTACAAGCGTTAAAAATTCAAAAAATTGATGGAAGCCAATAAAAAGAGCCCCTAAAACCGCCACAGTTAGAAAACGTGTTATCCAAGTTCTTTTATCATTCTTATATTTGTGAGAATAATAAAAATAGTAAAATAAGCTGAACCCAATAATTATTAATGAAGTTGTTAATTGAACTTCTATACTATAACACATAACAATGATGGATACTATTAACTACTTAAATATTTTGAAAAAGTAAATATCTTATTTATGGTTGAAATAATATTCTAGAACTCCTAATTGCAAAGAAAATATTTTTTCAGGTGTTTCTTCAAATATTTTTTTTAGTTCAGACTTTTTGATCCAATGAGTATCTTTACACTCTTCTTGTTGAGCTTTTGGTTCTTTATCTTCAACTTTGCAAATAAAAACAAAGCCTACGTAAGGATTACCACCTTTGATTTGCTGCTGACAGCAAAAGGGTTGAAATGCGAAGGCACCATCTTCACTAGGAGAATAAGTTTTTGTTTTTGTATTAGGATATATTTCTAGAACTTTTAACCCTGTTTCTTCAAGAACTTCTCTTTTAACTGTTTCATAAACATTTTCAAATTCATCTATTTTTCCAGCTGGTATTTCAAGACACCCAGTATATTTCGGGTCTGATTCGGGTTTCCATCTAGTTTGAACGAGAATCTCTGTCTCACCTTCTTTTGTTCGTTCAATGATTGCTGAGATGATTGGGATACTGAATTGTTCCATTGAATTATGAGAATTAGTATTGTATATAAATTTAATCAAAAAAGAAAAAAAATTAATTAATTCAATTTTCTAAAATTTTTCCAATAGTCTTAGTTATTTCAGCCAACCCATACATTTTTTCTATAAATTTGTATGCACCATTGGTTATCATCCGCTGAACTTCAATATTAGAGAACTGATCTGCAGACATTAAAATAACAGGAATATGAGGATGCTTTTTCACAACATAATCAACTACATTAAAACCTATTCCATTTGGAGTATAAATATCAGAAAGTATGACTTTTTCATCACCAACAATATTATCTATTCCTTCAACAACAGTTTCATAACAAGAAATATTCACATCTAAATTATTCTTAAGATGACCATTTAGAAATCTCATCCAGTTTTCATCATCTTCAATAATTAATATTTTATTCATAAATACTGGATAAATTATTTTTTTAAAAAGGTATAGAAAATATTTATCCATTTAGAAAAAAATATTTATAAAAATGCTCAGAAACAAAATGTTTCTGGCATGCCAAAAATAAAAATATTTTTGAGCAAATTAGAAATAATTACTTACTCTTCTTCAGCAAACTTCTTTATTTCTTCGTAGTTCTCAACGATTAATTTTGCTTTGTTTCTGCCAAATGAAAAAGGCCACTTACCTTCTTGATCTTTTTCACTTATTAATTTAATCATCTTGTTGTCTTTAAATTCTCCAAATTCTACTGCCATTTTTATATTCCTCCATTCAAATTTCTTAAATTATTGTTAAAACTATTTTAAAAATCATTAAAAAACTTGAAAAGTGGTTTCTTTAAAAGTTTTACTATGGGAAAAAAATCTAAATTTACTCAGTCTACAAAAACTTTTTATATGAGCAACATATTTGAAAGATTAACATGGTGAAGATTGGGATTATCGGGGGTAGTGGTCTAGATAACCCTGACATTCTAGAAGATGTAAAAGATGTAAAGGTTAGCACGCCTTACGGCGAGCCAAGCTCAGCTTTGAAAATCGGAAAGATTCAGGGGACGGATGTCGTTTTAATTGCAAGACATGCCAGGGACCACTCCATTTCACCAACAAAAGTTAACTTTCGAGCAAATATCCAAGCTTTGAAAGATCAAGGTTGTACTCACATCTTAGCAACAACTGCGTGTGGAAGCTTAAAAGAGGAAATTGCCAGAGGAGATTTTGTTATTCTCGACCAATTCATTGATTTTACAAGGCATCGAGATATTACTTTCTTCGATGAATTCCCAGGTGGAGCGGAAAATGCCAAGCACACTGCTATGGCTGAGCCATTCGACGCAAATCTTAGAGCAATTCTAATCAAGAGTGCAAAGGAGCTTGGTATCAAAACTCATGAAAAAGGCACAGTTGTAACTATTGAAGGCCCTAGATTTTCAACAAAAGCAGAAAGTCATATGTTTAGAGCTTGGGGCGCAGATGTTATCAATATGTCTGTTGCACCAGAAGCAATCCTTGCAAATGAAGCAAAAATCCCATATGCAGCAGTCGCCATGAGTACAGATTATGATTGCTGGAAAGAAGATGAAAAACCTGTTGAAATGAAAGATATTCTAAAGGTGTTCTCAGAAAATGTTAAGAAAGTTACTGATTTGCTAATCAAAGCAATACTTGAGGTGAAATAAATGGATTTAAAAGAAAAAATTGATACTATTCCTAACTGGCCTATTAAAGGCATAATGTTTAGAGATATTACTACTCTTCTAAAAGATCCTGAGGGTTTTAGAGAGATGAACAGATTATTCTACGAGCGATACAAAGATACGGATATTGTAGCAGTTGTCGGCGTTGAAGCAAGAGGATTTATTATGGGTGCTGTTTTAGCAGATAAAATGGGTGTTAGTTTTATTCCTATAAGAAAAAAAGGAAAACTCCCACCAGAAGTTGTTACAGAGGAGTATCAGAAAGAATATGGTCCTGATATCATCGAAATCAAGAAAAATGCTATTAATCCTGGTTCTAAAGTTTTATTGATAGATGATTTGTTAGCTACCGGCGGCACAGTCATTGCTGCAGGTAATCTCCTTAAAAAAGTGGGTGCAGAAATTGTAGAATGCGCGTTCGTTGTTGATTTACCAGATATTGGTGGAAAAAAGGTTCTAGAAGAAGCTGGCTATAAAGTCTTTACCATGGTAGAGTTTGAAGGAGAATAAAAAAAAATTAGCAACAGTCGCAATCGTCTTTGAAGCACATACATGCTGGTTCAAAGTATTCTCTTGCGTGTTTGCATACTGGACATACTTTTGGTGGTTCTGTTCCATAATGAATATGTCCACATTTACTGCATCTCCAAACTATTGCCTTCTTTCTTTTGAAAACAGTCTTATCTGTAACCATCTTCAATAGTTTAATGTAACGCTCTTCGTGTTCCTTTTCAATAGGACCGATTTCCTTGAATAGCTTTGCAGCTGTGATTTTACCTTCTTTTTCTGCGTCTTTTGCAAAGTTAGGGTACATTTCTCTGTGCTCGTAACCTTCCCCTTCAATTGCAGATTTTAAGTTATCAGCAGTATTACTTATACCTTTCAATAATTTGAATTCTTCTTTTGCATGTTGTTGCTCGTTTAGAGCAGTTTCTTCGAAGATTTTTGCAATGTAATGATATCCTTCTTTCCTCGCTACTTTTGCGAAAAAGTCATATTTATTCCTTGCTTGGCTTTCACCTGCAAAGGCAGCTTTTAAGTTTTCTTCAGTCTTTGACATAATTAACACCCCCTGGCCATAATTGAATCTCAGAGCAACTTACATTTAAAGTTTTTCATTAGTATCAACTCCGAGCTAGTAGTAGTATATTATCGTCTATCAACTATACTTTATAATCAGTAAGCTTTTTATATAAGTCTCAATTCGAAAAGCTTACTATGCTTTACTTAGGGATTGATATCGGCAGTGTCAGCATAAAATATGCATTGATTGATGACAAGTGTAACATCAAAAAGAGTGACTACTTCCGTACTAAAGGAGACGTTGTTGGTTCTATTACTAAACTTCTAAAATCAGTAAAAAAATATGAAGTTGTAGGTATTGGAACTACTGGTAGTGCTAGAAAATTTGTTTGTGCAATTATCAATGCAGACATCAATGTTGATGAGATTACTGCTCATAGAACAGGGGTTGAGAAACTATTTCCTAAGGTTCACACCATATTTGAAATTGGTGGTCAAGATAGCAAGTTAATCTACTTGGGTAAAAAATCTGTTAATTTTGAGATGAACCATGTTTGTGCAGCAGGTACAGGCTCATTTCTTGATCAACAAGCGTCAAGACTTGACATGTCTATTAAGAAATTCTGTAAGAATGGCGCAAAGGTTCAAGATTCCCATAAAATTGCTAGTAAATGCACTGTTTTTGCTGAAAGCGATATGATTCATGCTCAACAATCAGGTGTTCCTATCAATAAAGTTATTCGTGGCGTTCATAAAGGTCTTATAAGTAATTACTTTTCTCAGCTTTGCAAAGGTAAAAAATTAATTGGTGATTTTTTATTTGAAGGAGGTACTTCTGAGAATCCTTTATTAGTTGATGAATTAGGAAAGAGACTTGTTGCTGATGGATTACTTAAAGATCCTAAAAAACTCATTGTTCCTCCAAGACCTCAAAACCTTATCTTAGGTGCTATTGGAGCGGCATTGATGTGTCAAATCAAAAATATTAATAATCCTAGAAAAGTTCCTCAAGTCAAGAAATTCAAGTTTTTAGAAAGCAAAGAGTGTTTTGAATGTATCAATAAATGTGGTGCCAAAATCACCGTCGTTAATATAAACAACCAAGAACTCACCATTGGAAGGTCGTGCCAAAATGGTTAAAAAAATTAAAGTTACAGCGTTACCAAACTTCTCATTTGAAGCAGCAGTCTCATCATTTATCGATAAATCTAAATACGAATTCATTCCAATTTCATATTCTAAGAAAAAGCTGTTGGAAAAATATGCTCAAAATGTTTTTGGTGACTGGTGTTATCCTTTAAAGGCAATTGTTGCTATGTATGAAGCAGCAATTATGGAACAGGGTGTTAAGAAAATCATTAGTGTAAATCTTGGTGTTTGCAGGTATCCTCATGCTTTAGGAGATATCAAAAAGTGGATTACGGCAGACTTTGAGTATTTTGCAGTTCCTCAGACTTCTCTAGGTCAGACCACTCAGTTTATGCTTCGATTTATGGATCAAATAAAGAAGGCTTTTCCCGATATGAACAATGCAAAAATGGTTAAGAGAATTCCTTTTGCTCGTATGAGGATGAAATTGGTTAAGGAGATGGAAAAAACATATTTTGAGTCTTTACCTTTGGTAAAGAATGCTCAAACTTTAAAGACTGTTTTTAACAAGTATAGACATTCGTTCTTAAACGCTGATTCACAATCTGAGTCCAAAGCTATTGTTGATGAATTCATTAAGATTGCTAAGAAACAAATTATTCATAAAAAACCTAAATTTAAATTATTATTAGGCGGAGATGCTTCTTTAGTATTGCTTGAATTCGGGTTATTTGATCTTGATGTATTCTTAGGTCAAAATAGAGTTCAAGTTGTTTGCCCTTATTATCCTACCAGTAGACAACTAAAAACTTCTAAGTATGGTAAACAAGCAAGAGAAATTTATAAGAGAGCATTTTCCAATAAGCATAGTAGCATGGAACTTACTGATAAACATGATGTTGAGATTTACGCGTTGTATCACCTTCTTGATGGAATAGATCAGGGAGTTGATGGAGTTGTTTTCATCAAACCTACGATGTGCACTCCTTGTGATAGTTTGAGTTTCGTTCTAAAAAAAGAAAACTATTTTGAAATTCCTTTCGTTGAGTTTAGCTATGACGAACATTCTGGTATTAATGGTATTGAAACTAGACTTGAAGCATTTATTAACATTGTTGGCGAAAATAAATGATAGAAAAGTTTATTAAATAGTTCTTTTGACTTTTTATCTATGGTTGACGAGTATACAGTGTTGGATATTGAAACCACCGGTCTTTCTAAGTATATTCATAATGTAACTGAGATTGCAGCTGTCAAGATTAAAGGCAAAAGAGTCGTTGGTTCATTTCAAACTTTAGTTAATCCTAAACAAAGAATTCCTTCTTTTATCACAAGACTTACTGGTATTAATAATGAGATGGTTAAGGATGCTCCTACAATTGATAGCGTTTTACCAGAGTTCTTGGATTTTTTGGGCAGTTCTGTTATTGTTGCTCATAATGCAACGTTTGATTATGGTTTTATTAATTATAATTCTGAAAAGCATTTGAAGAAGAGTGTTAAAAACAAGCGTTTATGCACTCGAAAACTTGCTAATAGGTTATTGCCCAATCTTCCTCGTAAGCGTTTAGGCGATGTTTGTGAGTGTTTTAACGTTAAGAACGAGCAGGCCCATAGAGCAATGGGTGATGTTAAGGCTACTAAACAGGTTTTCTATAAATTTATGTCTATGTTGGCTCTTGCAGATATCAAGACTCAAGATGAAATTATAGAGTTTGAAAAAGCTTCTATTAGAAGATAATTTTTTGTTGTCCCTCCACCATAGTAATT
>JADHVI010000030.1 GCA_016784125.1 Candidatus Woesearchaeota archaeon | reverse complement strand
AACCAATTACTCTCGCAGTCTTTAAGAAATTTGAAGCATCTTTTAATGTACGAGCACAAACATGGATTATTGCTGGCTCTTGTCTGAACCAAACAGCATCATCAGTATCTAAGCTTTTCAAAGCTTTGATAATTTCATCAGAGTCTGCTTCTTCATGAGTTCTATAAATAAACTCTGCATCTCTTTTGCTGCCATTTGAATGAATGCTAATAACTATTACTCTACCAGAACAAGAACTCGTAGAATAATAATTCTCAGATTTATTTACAACATCTAGTAAAGGTTTTATTAATTTGTCAACACTGCCTTTATTACTCCTATCATCCTCTCGCATCTTCTTCAAAGTTTTTTCTTTTCCAACTTCAAAATTCATTTTATTTTATCCTTCAATTCAAAAAGAGTAATATATTCAACATCTAAGTCTTTCTCAACTTCTGCCGGAAGTTTTTGACTTAGAAAATCAGTCATAATAAAAACCTTTTTCACTTTAAACCATTTGGAATAACAAACTTCTATCATTGCTCCAGGACTCATGCCAACTAATAAAAAAATATTTGATTCTTCACATAATTTTTCTGGTTGATTTCGCCAGGTCTCGCAGTTAACAACTTCGTCAGCAACGCTTTCATCAATATCTTTTATACCCCATTCAACATCATCTTCAGGTATAACTCCAATAACTTTTTTCCCACCTAAATCTTTGTAAGTTAGCGCTACGACTCCTTGAGCTGTGATACGAGAGGGCATTATAACAATGCTATTGTTGGTAGAAGCTAGATATTCTGCTATCTGTTCTAAAAAATACAAGTATTCTGTCTTTCCTGCATTAACTACTTCACAGAATTCATCTATTCTTGTTGGTCCTAGAATCCCAATTTTCATAAAAATACCTACGGTGTCCAGCGAAGCATAGTTCTTGGAAAACCAATTGCGTCTTTAATATTGTCTAATCCACATATCCATTGGATGACTCTTTCCAAACCAACCCCATAACCAGAATGCGGAACTGATCCGTATCTTCGAAGGTCAAAGTAGAACTCGTAATCCTCTGGGTTTTCCCCATCTCGCTTTAAGTTTTCAGACATCTCTTTTATGTCCAAACTTCTTTCACTTCCACCCACAATTTCTAATCCAACAGGGCATAACATGTCAAAGCAAAGAGCTTCATCAGGGTGTTCTGGATCTTTTGGTTTGTAGAAAGCCATTACTTCCTGTGGATAATGTGTTACAACAACTGGAGTGTTGAATTGTTTCATCAAAGTTTCTTCTTCAATTGTACGTAAATCTTTTCCAAATTTGACACTCATTCCTGCTTTGTCTTTTAGAAGTTTTAAGGCTTCTCGATATTTAATTGTAGGCCAAACTTTCTTTGTCATAGCAATCAATGCTTTTGGATCTTGTTCTAATAATTTGAATTCTTCTGCACATTCCTCTGCAACTTGTTTGATGCAATATTTAATTTCTTTTTTTGCGAACTCTGTTATCTCTGGAAGTTTCCACCATGCAACTTCTGTCTCAACCATCCAAAACTCTGATAAATGACGAGAAGTCTTACTTTTCTCTGCTCTAAAAGTTGGTCCTGTGTTGTAGACTTTTTCTAGTGCAAAGATTGCGGATTCACCATATAATTGCCATGTTTGAGCCAAATATGTTGTTTGCTTATAGTATTTTACTTCAAAGACCGTACTGCCACCTTCAGACTGCATAGGCTGCAATACAGGCGTATCAAAACGGAAAAAACCTTCTTTTTTGAAGAACTCTTCTCTCGCTTGCCCATAAGCACTTCTTATTTTCATTATCGCAACCATCTTTCTACTTCTAATCCAAAGATGCCTGTTATCTAGTAAGAATTCTGGACTTTGATCTTTTGTAATTGGATAACTATCAGATTCACCTACAACTTCATAGCTATTTATATCAACTTCATATCCTGTTGGTGCTCGTTCATCTTTCTTAATTGTTCCCTTCAATGTCATTGAGGCTTCAATCTGTATCTTGTCAATTTCACCCCATGTTTTCTCAAAATTATCTTTTTTCAGCACACATTGTATAATATTTGTGCTGTCTCTGAGAACTATAAATTTTATCTTGTTAGATCCTCTCTCTCGGTAGACCCAACCTCTAATGAATACTTCGCCCCCTCCCTTATCCATGGCCTCTTGTATGGTTGTGTATTTCATACTTCAAAGATTGCTTCTCGAGTTTTTAAAGGTTTCTTGAATAAAAATAATAAAAGTAATAAACATAATAAACTGGGTGGAAAATTATATAAATGATAAACATTCTTGATTATAAAGAGGAAGAATTTTTAGCATGCCAAAAAATCAATTTTTGAGCATAATGAATGTTCTTATAGATATATGAAAGATATAAACATTGAACTAAAAGACAAAACTCATTCTCTAGCAAAAGTCTGCGCCACGCTAAAAAACACAACTATGAAAGAATACTTGCAAAAAGCAATTGAAAGCGCAATAGAAAAAGATAAAGAAATCCTCAAGAAGTTGTAGCTACGTTCTCCCACAAGTATTTATGATATTGTTTATAGTTTTGAGCGACATCTTCATTCTCAATAACAAACGCAAACCACTCTTCCCCCCAGGACAAATTAACAACTTTATTTCCATAGATAATTATAACAACAGGATTTCCTGAGAATTCTTTAGGCAAAACTTTTGCTTTAACTAACTCGTCTTTAGGCAAAACCCCAAAATCATGCCTAATTAAATTGCGCCACACACATTTAGTCTTAATTCTTCTTTTATTATACTGTGGCCAATAGTAAGGCAATTCTTGCGTAATGTAGAATCCACCAGCAATTGCGTAGACTTTTTTGTAGTTTAACATATCTTCAAAAACAGTTTTCACGCCTTCTTTCCCTCTAAAAATTTCAAATCCAACATCAGGTTTTGAAGAGTTATATATTCTGTCTATCTGAGGAAGTATTTTTTCGAAAGATTTGACTTCTTCTTTTTTCGCTCGCAGTAATTCCTTTAGTTTTGAAGGAGCCACTAGATAAGTTTTCTTTCCATTTTCAACGGTGTATGAGATTAATCCTTTTCCTATAAGTTTATTAATTATGTCATAGATACCTCTTCTTTCAACACCAGTTTTTTCATGAATTTGATTTACAGAAGGGCGTCCTAAATTTAGAATTGAATTGTAAACTTTTATTTCTCCTTTTGTTAAACCAAGCACCGCCAATTCTTTCATAATGTTGAAAAGTTATTTAGATATATATAGTTTGTGGTATAATAATACACCATTAAAACTTAAATAGACTATTTTTTTCCTATAACAATGAAAATTCAACTAATCAGAAGTCCATTAGATGATTGGTATTCTGTCGGGCAAATAGAAGAATTCGTGTCTATACCAATTGGTTTACTTATAATGGCTGCAGAACTAAAGAAAGTCGGGGCAGAAGTTTCAATTATTGATGGTGCAAATGATAGTTTAAAAAATATTCTGAAAAAAATTAATGCTGATTGGGTTGGGGTTATGGATTTATACTCAACACATCAAAACTCATTAGCAATTTTAAAATATGCAAAAGAACAAGGCGCGAAGACAATAATCGGCGGACCAAATGTTAATGCAATAGCAAGAAGAATAATTGCAAATAATCCCTTTATTGATTATGCAGCTATTGGTGATGGCGAGAATTCTTTCCCAAGATTAATACGAGAAGAAGAACATAAAGATGTTCCAAACATCGTTTCAAAAAAGAATCCTTTTCCAAGAAGAGAAAATGCGAAATTAGCAACTATTTTTGACTTGGAAGATATGGAAATAATTCCTTCAAACATAAAATATTTTACGGTACCAATATCAACCATTAGAGGCTGTATTAAAGCAGAACTTAATAAAAGATGTTCTTTTTGCTCAATAGATCATGATCTTAAAGTTATGAACTCAGAAACAGTTTGGAAACAAATTAGATTATTGAATGAAAAATATGGTGTAAAATCATTTCTTGAAACAGGAGATACATTTATAGTGGGAAATAATGCGAAGAGATTATTAGACACAAGACCTAAAGATCTTAAACACATTGAGTTTTCAAGGGTATATGCAATTCCAGATCAAATAACTCCAGAAACAGCATATATATTACAACAATTAAATGTTAGATTTGTTTATCTGGGAATTGAATCTTCAAACGATGGAATATTAAGACGAGCAAATAAAAGCTATACAAAGCAAGATGTTGAAAAGTCATTAAATCTTTTAGAAGAAAGAGGAATTCAATTTCATGTTCCCTTTATGTATGGTTTAAGCGGAGAGACAAAAGAAACTATGCAACAAACGTATGAGTATGCACGAGAATTAATTGAAAAACATCCAAACATAAAAGTTTGCACAAGTTTTGCAATACCACTTCCAGGATCAGAGTTATTTAATCAATTACTACAAAATCAAGGTGCTGTAAAAGAATACAAAGGAAATATCTTAACAGATGATTTATTCAACTATCAAAGTCTTGTTAGATTGCATTTAAAATATTATACTTCTGTCGATTTTGAAGGTGTTTCAGAATTTCTAGATAAAACAAGATGTTTAATTAAAAAAAATGAAAATGTTACATCTTTTGATGTAAACTAATTATTTCTTTTTAATCCCTAATTCATCTAATTGAGCCTTATCAACTTTAGAAGGTGCATCCATAGTTACATCCCTTGCATCTTTATTCTTTGGAAATGCAATTATTTCACGAATACTTGGCTCATTCATAAGCAACATCAACAAGCGATCAATGCCAAGAGCAATTCCACCATGAGGTGGAACTCCATAAGTAAAAGCTTCAATCATGTGTTTAAATTCACCTGCTTGTTCTTTTGAAAAGCCAATCAAATCAAATATTTGCTGCTGAATCTTAGGGTCATGGATTCTTATACTTCCACCGCCAACTTCCATACCATTCAAAACCAAGTCATGCTGATAACTCCTGGCCTTTCCAGGATCAGAATCTAGTAACTTCAAATCATCCTCATGAGGCATAGTGAACATGTGATGACTAGGACCCCATTCTTGTCCGGCACCGTGGAAGAAATCTTCTTTAGATTGCTTTACAAATAAAGGAAAATTAATTACGAAGCAAAAACCGAGCTCATCAGGATTTTTTGTATCTTTTCTAATGTCTGGATCATCGCAACCATATTTTTTCATAACATCATCGTAGTTCAAACGAGGAAAAGGAACTTGCGTGATCTTTTTTTCAGGGAATAAATTTTTCACAAGATCAATCATTAAGTTCTCAATAACATTCAGAATGTCTTCTTGATGAACAAAACTCATCTCAACATCAAACTGATAAAACTCACCAGGAGCCCTATTGGCTCGAGCATTCTCGTCTCTGAAACAAGGAGCTATCTGAAAATATTTGTCAATACCACCAACCATCAACAACTGTTTGTATTGTTGTGGAGCTTGAGGTAGAGCATAGAATTTTCCAGGATGTAATCTTGCAGGAACTAAATAATCTCTGGCACCTTCAGGACTACTCTTTGTTAAAATGGGAGTGGTTATTTCTAGAAATTGCTTATTATCCATATGATTCCTAAGGTGATGAATCAACTTGTGTCTCATAGTAAGATTGTTTATCATCACAGGCCTTCTCAAATCTAAGTAACGATACTTCAACCTATTATCTTCGCTTGTTTGAACAACATCATCCAATTCCAAAGGCAAAGGTTGACACTCAGAAAGTATTTTTAAAGTAGAAGTGGAAATCTCTATTTCTCCTGTTGGTTCGTCTCTTTTCTGATTATCAGGTCTTTCCTTAACAACACCAGTTATTTGAACAACACTTTCTCTTCGAATCTCACCAAATTCTTCAATTATGTTTTTTCCCAGAAAACATTGGGTCTTACCATACCTATCTCGTAAGATTAGAAAACCTATCTTACCACTGATCCTCATAGAATCAACCCATCCAGACAGAGTTACTTCTTTACCAGCATTCTTCTTATTCAGTTCCCCACAAGTATGACTTCTTAACATATTATTAAAGTATAAACAAGGTTTGTTTTTATTCTTTTTGGTAAAATCAGATTATCTCGACTCTGCAAGGAGCTCTTTCCTTAAAAGTACGCGCATCACTCTCGGTGCCAACAATTGCGCCGTAATGCATGGGAATAGCTAGTTTAGGATGTATCAATTTACAAGCCTCTACTGCCTCTAAAGCAGTCATGACATATGTCCCTGAAACAGGTAATAAAGCAATGTCAATATTTTTTAGATTGTTCATCTCAGCAATTAAATCAGTATCACCTGCATGATAAATTCTTTTACCATCAATTGATAAAACAAATCCAATCATCGCGTTCTCCTTAGGATGAAAAGGCACGCCAGGACTTCTCCATTTGTCAGTGTTGTAAGCAGGCACAGCTTCGACGACCAAACCTAATAGTTCAACTTTGTCACCAGGCTCTACAAGTGTAACATTTCTAATATTCAAACAAGATAATTTACTCTGACAATCAGCCACTGTAATAATAATTGTGTTTGCATTAGAAACCTTTTCAATATCTTCTGGGCTGCAATGATCAAAATGTTCATGTGTGATTAAAATAACATCTGCTTTGTGTTCATCTTTATTGATTTGGTAAGGATCAAAGTAAACAGTTTTACTGCCTTTTATTTTAAAACAATCATGATAAAGTCTTTCGATTGCAATACCTTCGTAATCCATATGTAACACCTCAAAGAGTTTATAAGAGGTGGGTTTTATAAAAATTCCCATTATTTTAATCAAAACATTTATATACTAATCAGTCAATAATTCTATTGCAATGGAAGAGTCAGTATTAGGCGGAACAATGT
>JADHVI010000029.1 GCA_016784125.1 Candidatus Woesearchaeota archaeon | reverse complement strand
CTGAAGCAAAAATCTTTTTCGGATCAGGGTTATTCATCTTTCCACCCGCATCAACATATCTCTTGACAATATGTGGCCCGCCACAGAGTTCCTCAAATGTTTTTTTAGCATGAATAATCATTTCACCAAATTCTCCTGCCGAACCATGAGATCTGTAAAGTTTCCTATCAATGATTATTCCTCCCCCAACACCTGTTCCGAGGATTACTCCCACAACATTTGTATAACCCCTGCCAGCACCAATTAAATGTTCGGCAAGAACAAAACAATTTGCATCATTTTCTTGGAAAACTTTTTTCCCAACGTATTTTTCGATTTCTCTTGCAACATTCAAGTCTTGTAAGCAATCAATAGTTGTAAAACCATGAAACAATCCCTCATCATCAATAGGGCCTGGGATGCCAAGACCAATTACATTAACATCTTTTCTGTCAAGCTTCTTGATTATAGAAACAATACTTTGAATCAAAGCATCTCTTTCGTATTTAGCAGGAACCCTGATATTCTTCACTAGTCGCCCATCTTCAGACACCAATGCACCTTCAATCTTTGTTCCGCCAAGATCTATTCCGAGTTTCATATTGTGTTAAATTGCTGAGACTGACCATTTTGTTGGGGTCTTGTAGGTTGTGGTGTTTGTTGTCGATAAGATGCGTTTGGTTGATTGATAAAAATGGCTAACGCAGTATAACCACCAGTTTTTGCTTCGTATTCAGCCCATTCAGTAAACTTGATATCAACAACACTTTTCCCAAAAATGAATTGATTAATCTGCTGCTCAATATCAACTTCATTAGTTGCAGCGAAAATCTTCACCTGCACTTGCCTTGTTGGAGGACCTTCCTCAAACATCACAAGAGCAGAGTAGCCACCTGTTTGATGTTGATAACTAACCCATTCTGTGAGTTTGATGTCAACGACATTCTTACCAATTATGAAAGAATTAATTTGTTGTTCAAGTTCTGTTTCTCCAGTTGTAGCGATAATTTTTGTTTGCATTTAGAACCACCCAATAAGAAGGTACGGACCGAGTTTTTAAAGTTTTTCTAATAAGAAAAAATAAATACTAGGTATCTTTGAAATTTTTACATGGAACTAACTTTATTCATAGGTGAGGGATGCCCATACTGTAAGAAAGTTACCAACTTCATAGCAGAGAACAAAATCAACATTCCAATCAAAGAAACATGGAACAATGATAGTAATCAGAAAGAACTGTTTGACTTGGCTGGCAAACTACAAGTGCCTTGCTTAGAGATTAATGGTAAACCAATGCATGAGAGTTTGGATATCATAGATAAACTAAGAGAAATTTTCTTGTAAGCACTGGTCACGTACGCGCAGGGTATTTAAACAGATTTATTTCTTAGAGTTTAATGATACGAGAGAGTTTTATCTTCTTGGACAGGATAAGTGATAAGAGCGAAGAAAACATTTGGGCACAAGGCATCAATGATTGGAATGAGTTTTTGAAACAAAAAAATGTTTTTGGGATTTCACCAGCTAGAAAAATATTCTATGATCAAAAAATTAGAGAAGCAGCAGGCGCTCTAAGAGATTATAATTCACTATACTTTAAAGATATGCCAGAATCGTGGCGTTTATATGAATACTTCAGAGATGATGTCGTGTTCTTAGATATTGAAATTGCAAAAGACTACAGTGATATAACAGTTATTGGCATGTTTGATGGCTATGAAACAAAGACAATGGTGAAGGGATTCAACTTGGACAAAGAATTACTTAGAAGAGAATTACTACAATACAAACTTATAATCACATTCAATGGTGGAAGCTTTGACTTGCCTGCATTGCAAAAATACTTCAACGATATACTACCAAAAATTCCACATATTGATCTCAGACATTTATGTGCAAGAATCGGTTTGAATGGTGGGTTAAAAGAGATTGAAAAAAGGATAGGTATTAAGAGAAGAGATATCATTGAAAGAATGTATGGAGGCGATCCTGCATTGCTATGGAGAAAATTTCTAGCTACTGGAGATCAGAATTTCATAGAACTATTAGTAGAATACAATGAAGAAGATATTATCAACTTAAAGCCATTAGCAGAATTTACTATAAAAAAATTATGGGAAATTAGAAAAAAAGAATCTAAGCCTTCTTTTCAGCGGCTTTGTTCATCCTCTTAAGAAGATCAATAATCTCTTTTTCGTCCTTTCCATGCGCCATAAGGCCTTCTTCAAGATTCTCGAAGTGCGAAGCCATGCAACCAATACAGTGAATTCCTTCAGACATTAAAATGTCTGCGGCTGCAGGGTATTTGTGCACAACTTCTGCCAAAGGCATATCCCTTGTAATTTTTTCTTTTGCCATTTTAAAGACACTTGCTAAAGAGTTGTTTTTAAAGTTTTTTATTTAATAAAAAGAGCTTTTTTCTTCATGAAATCATAAATGTTGCCAAAAGAGTTTGCTCTAGAAGTTATTTCGCTTGCACTCAAGCTCGTATCTTTTGAGAAAGATTTCAATGTTTGTTCAGCATCAATGATATCCTTAGGTGTTAAGCCACTCAAAGCTTTGAATAAGATATAAACAAAGCCCTTTACAATGAAAGACTCTGAGAAACCTTTGTAGAATACTTTACCATCTTTGAGTTCTGCGGTTATAAACACTCCTGAAATACAACCAGGAACCTTGTATTCATCAGTTCTAAATTCAAGTGATAATTCTTCCAAACATTTGCCGTATTCCATCAATGCTTCCAGTAACTCTCGTTTAGAAGAATAAAATCCAAATTCCTCCTTCAATTCTTGAAGGAAAAAATTCATCTTAGTACGAGAATTATGTTCGCTCATGTTTATACCTTGAAAATTTTTCTTAGATTAGTTCACACTTTGAATTGTTTTACATCGATATTTTCCGATTGAAATCCAAATTTAACGAGTTCATCCTTGATCTCGCCTAAGTGATTTCCTTGCAATTCAACATAGCCATCCTTTGCTGTTCCTCCACAAGCAAATCTGTTTTTCAACTTCTTAGCCAGATCTTTGAGATTTATCTCATGTTTGTTTATACCTTCAATCAAGGTATATTTTTTTCCAAACTTTTTCTTTATTATTTTTACGGATATTGCCTGATTTTCCTTTGCGATATCCTCAAAAGAAACGAGTTCTTTTGGTAAGCCTGTTACGGGATCTATATCATCACCCATTCTTTAATTACACCCCCTAAAAGTTGTTTATAGCAATATTTTAACTTACAAATATAAATATCTATCGGAAAATGCCCAAAAACATGTTGCCGCAACCAAAACTTATATATAATACCCTGCACTAAATATTGGAATGGAAAAGGAAGAAAAAGGTATCACTGTAAAGAAAGCAGATGACTTTTCAGAGTGGTATTCGCAATTAATCCAAAAAGCACAACTTGCAGATGTGAGATTTGGAATTCAAGGATTCATAGTACATAGACCTTGGGGTTTTAAGATAATCAAGAAAATCTATGAGTATTTAGAAGAAGAAGTGGAAAACCAAGAACATGATCCAATGCTGTTTCCAATAGCAGTCAAAGAAGAGAGTTTGATGAAAGAGAAAGAGCACGCAGGATTTTCACCAGAAGTTTTCTGGGTTACACATGCAGGTTCAAAGAAATTAGAAGAGAGATTTGCCCTTAGGCCTACTGGCGAAACACAGATATACCCAGTTTATTCATTGTGGTTTAGAAGTCATAAGGATTTACCTTTTAAAGCATACCAATCAAGACACACTGTTTTTCGAAATGAGATGACAACTCGCCCATTCTTGAGAGGTAGAGAGTTCGCATTCTTCGAAACTCATAATGTTTACAACACACATAAAGAAGCATTAGACCAGATCAAATTAGATTTGAAAACCTGCGATGAAGTCATCAGAAAGAAAGCAAAGATACCATTTTTATACTTCAAAAGACCAGCATGGGATAAGTTCAAAGGAGCAGATAATACTTTTACACCTGACACGATTATGCCTGATGGAAAAAGGAATCAATTAGCTTCAACTCATGATTTGGGAACTAATTTTGCAGAAGCATACGATATTAGAGTTACAGATGAAAAAGAAAAGAAAAAATATGTTTGGCAAACATGTTTTGGACCTGGTGTTTGGAGAATCATGGCTGCAATTATCGCAATTCATGGAGATGACAAAGGTTTAATTGTGCCTTTTGATATGGCCCCAAAACAAGTGGTTATTATACCAATCATATTCAAGAACAAGACTGCAAAAGAAGTGATGAATTATATTAAAATAATCGAAAAGAAAATAGCCAAAGCAGACTTCAAAGTGATTGTTGATAGTTCTGATAATAAACCAGGGTTTAAGTTTAATCACTGGGAATTATTTGGTGTTCCATTAAGAATAGAAGTTGGACCAAAAGAAGTTGCAGATAAAAAAGTTACCATTGCTAGAAGAACTGATGGTAACAAGACAACTGTTAAAGCAACTGACATAATTAAAGAGATAAAAAAACAAGCCAAAGAATTGGATAGTCAAATATGGAAAAACGCGCAAAAAAACTTTGACCATAATACAAGGGATGCTAAAACACTTGATGATGTGAAGAAAATAATGAAAACACATAGAGGCTTTATTAGAATTCCATTCTGTTCTGTAGACAAAGATGGAGAAGAGTGTGCAGAGATCTTAAAAGCAGAGACTCAAGGCGGAAACATCTGTGGAACATTATATCCAAAACCAGAGCAAGTCAGCAAGAATGATAAATGCGCTGTCTGTAAAAAGCAAGCAAAAGAAATAGTTTATGTTGCCAAGAGTTATTAGCAACATCATTTTACTTATTCATTTTCAGAATTCTCAAACCCGTTCTAAAATAATTTTGGAGATTCGCAGGATTTGACAAACCATCTTTTAAGAAGTAAGATATTTTGCTTGGCCTTAAATAGAATTTTTTCGTTGCGTGAGCATACAAATTCCATAGCTCCTCTGAGGTCATGTTTTCATGCTCAAAAACAGGTTTCCCCCACATAGAAAAATCAGACCAATTATTTGTTTTCAATTTATCTTTATAAATCTCATAAACCTTGGTACCAGGATAAGGAACTAACACCGCGAATTTTGCTATATTAGGATTAAGCTTAATAGCAAAATTGATTGTTTTCATAACTGTTTCTTTTGTTTCTCCAGGTAAACCCATTAAAAACAAACCCCAGCGAACAAAACCATAACCTTTAGATATCTTAAAAGCGTGTTCTATTTGTTTTAAAGTTATTCCTTTATTGTTTTTGTCTAGTATTTTTTGATCACCACTTTCAACACCAAATACTAATCCTTCAAAACCAGCATCCCAAAACGAATCTAGCATGTTCTTATCTATTGAATCTACTCTCATACCATTTTGAGGGAAAAGAGTTAAATCATAGTTTCGGCGGGTAATTTCTTTGCATAGTTTGATTGTTTTCTCTCTATTCATGTTGAAAACATCATCAGAAAAATTTATTTTCTTCACACCAAAATTATTCACTAATAAATCTATTTCTTCCAATATATTTTCATTACTCCTCACTCTCAGAGATCTACCAAAAATATTTTTATTGCAAAAAACACAATTGTAAGGACAACCTCTGCTAGTAAAAATATTTACAGTAAAATTCTTTCTTGACCCAAAGTAATGATACTTTTTTAAATCCAGTAAATGCCATGCAGGAAAAGGAATTAAATCAAGGTTTTGAATTGGAGGTCTATTAGGATTGTGAAAAAACTTTTTTTGATGCTTAAAAGAGAGACCTTTTATAGAAAAGTATTTTTGGTTATTCTTGATTGCTTTTGCGAGTTCAAAGAACGTCTCTTCTCCTTCTCCTCGAACAACAAAATCCGCGTGTTCTAATCCTTCTTCGGGCAAAGCAGTTGGATGAGGTCCGCCGAGAACATATTTCGTATTTGGAAACTCTCTCTTAAGATTATCTATGATTTTGTAAACTGCTAATATTAAAGGAGTTGTAGATGTAAAACCTATTACCGAAGGCGAATAATCCTGAACATACTTTGTTAATCTTGCAAAATCATACCTTTTTATACTTAAATCTAATATTTTTACTTCAAAATCATGATTTTCTAGAAAACTAGCAATATACGCTAGTCCAATAGGAGGATTTTCTGGTGGAAGATACTTTAAGTAAGTATATAATTTAGCGTCTGCGGCTGGTTTTATAAGAAGGATCTTCATTGTTAAAGATAATTTTATGAACTTTAATTAGTTTGCTTTTTTGAAACTATCAAAATCCCTTAGCAAGCTCTTCAGCTAACTTCTTTAATTCTTCTTTGTAAGCTTCTAAATCCGCGATAGGTTTTCTTGCAACACCAGAATCCATAGCTGCTTTTGCAATTGCAGGTGCAACATGATAAAGAACTCTTGGATCAAAAGGTTTAGGAATTATGTAGTCCCTTCCAAAACTGAATTTTTCTCCATATGCATCGATAACAACTTGAGGCATTTCTTCGTGAGCCAATCCTGCTAATGCTTTAACAGCTGCCAATTTCATTTCTTTATTGATTGTACTAGCTCTGACATCCAATGCACCTCTGAAGATGAATGGGAATCCTAAAACATTGTTAACTTGATTAGGATAATCACTTCTTCCAGTAGCCATAATAATATCAGGGTTAGCTTCTTTGCCATCAGGATATGTTATTTCTGGATTAGGGTTTGCCATGGCGAAAACTATTGGGTCTTTGGCCATAGATGCAACCATTTCTTTACTTAATAAATTTGCAACTGATAATCCTAAAAATACATCTGCACCATTCATTGCTTCTTTTAATGTTTGTTCTTCTTCTTGAGCAAAGAACTCTTTGTATTCGTTCAAATTATCTCT
>JADHVI010000009.1 GCA_016784125.1 Candidatus Woesearchaeota archaeon | reverse complement strand
GTAATAATAAAGGATATTTATGGTAAAATTACAAACTATTTTGCGAAATCAACTACTGAGCTGACTTTCTCACAATTAATTCCTTCAGATTCAAAAGAAGATAAAGTATTAACATTTATACCACTTCTACACCTAGATACCCAAAGAAAGATAGATTTAATGCAAGATGAACACTTTGGTGAGATAGGTATCGTTCTAAACAAGAACAAGTAACTTTTTAAAACAATCATTATTCTTCGAGGCTATGGCAACTACGATGATGGATTTTAACAATAATCCTAATGTTGGACTATTTGGATTTGCAACTAACAACTATATTTTAGTTGGTAAAGAAATTAGTGATGAAACTGTTAAAGAAATCAAGAGAATTTTTGAACTGCCAGTTCACAAAATTAATATTGCTGGCACATCTCTAATCGGCGTCTTTATAGCTGGAAATGATGATGTAATATTAGTGCCTGGCATCACCTTTGAAAGTGAGTTAGAAGAATTGGACAAGCTTAAGATTAAATATAAAGTTTTGAAAACCGATCTTACATGCTTAGGTAACAATATCATTGTAAGTGAGAGTGGAGTGTTAGTCAACGAGAATTTTTCGACGAGTGATATAAAAATAATCAAAGAAGTTTTTGGTTTGCCTGTTGAAAAAATGAGTATTGCAAATACTGAGATACCTGGTGCTTGCATAGTCACAAATAGAGACAAAGCTCTGATTCATCGAGACACATCATCATATGAAATTAAATTTATTGAAAAAGTTTTAAAAGTCAAAACAATTCCAGGTACTGTAAACTTAGGGGTCCCTTATGTGAGATCAGGAATTCTCTGTAATAAGAAAAGCATGATAATTGGGGAGAGTTCAGGTCCAGCTGAAATAATGAACGCTGAAGAAGCATTGGGATTTATTGAGGGGTAAAAAAATGATATTAATAACTGGAACTGCAAATCCAGAACTTTCTGAAGATATTGCTAAACATCTGAAAACAAAATTGACTGATATTACTATCAAGAAATTTGCTTGTGGAGAAATATACGTCAAATTGAACGAAACTGTTAGAGGTCATGATGTGTTTATAATCCAAACAACTGATTCTAATGAAGCAATAATGGAATTATTGTTGATGATTGACGCTGCAAGAAGAGCATCTGCAAACAGAGTGACCGTAGTAATTCCATACTATGGTTATGGAAGACAAGATAGGAAAGCTGAAGCACGTGAACCTATTAGTGCAAAGTTAATCGCGAATCTGATAACTGTTGCGGGAGCTAATAAAATACTCACAATAGATCTTCATGCATCTCAAATTCAAGGGTTTTTTGATATACCATTAGATGATGTATGGGCATTTCCATTATTTGCAAAGCATTTCAAAAAAATTAATTTGAAAAACATGGTTGTTGTTTCGCCAGATGCTGGTGGAGTAAAACGGGCACTCAGATTAAGTAAAGAGTTAGACGCACCAATAGCCATGATTGATAAGAGAAGAGCAGAGCATAATAAGATTGATGAAATGCGAATTGTTGGAGATGTAGAAGGCAAGAATGCAATATTATTTGATGATATGATTGATACTGGTGGTACACTTTGCCAAGCAACAAAAGCGGTTAAGGATGCTGGCGCTGAAAATGTATATCTTTGTGCAACTCACGCAGTTTTCTCAAACGATGCTCTTGAAAAACTTAATAAATCTGTTGCCAAGGAAATTTTAGTGACAAACACTATTAAAACTAAAGACGATGGGAAAATCAAGATTTTAGATATAAGCAAAGCATTAGCTATGGCAATCAAAAATATAAATGAAAATAAATCTGTGAGCACACTTGACAAACAGATAATGGCGGGAGATTAAAAATGGATCAGGAAAAAGTAATGGAATATCAGATGATAGAAAAGCAGATACAACAGCTAAGTCAAACCCTTCAAAGCATTGAAAGTAATGCCGAGGAGATCAACAAGATTATCAAATCATTAGATGATTTTAAGAACTTGAAAAAAGGCGATAAAATATTGGTGCCTGTAGCTAACGGTATCTTTGCAGAAGCAACGCTTGAAAATGTGGATAAGCTAAAAGTAAATGTTGGTAATCATATAGTAGTTGATAAGAACGTTGAAGGTGCAAAGAAAATCATAGAAGTACAACTCAAAGATTTAGAACAGTACAAGGAAGAAACAGTTCAGTACTACGAGCAAATGTACGAGAAAATCCAAGAATTGCAACATGACTTGATGAAAAAAGAAGCTGGTTCTAAAAAAGAGAATTAAGCTTGAATCTGAGTAGCAAAATGTTCTGCTGCTTGTTGTATTATTCTTTCTGTTTCTACGCGAATTAATTTTTTAGTCTCTTGAACTCTACTTAAGGATTCTCTTTTTAATTCTTCATAAATGGATACAACCTCTTTATATTCTTGTACTGTAGTATGATCACGATTTATACCGGATATCTTTTGATCAAGTTGTTTCAATTTAAGTTCTAATTCTCTGACTTTAGTAGTTTCTGAATTAATCATGTCTCTTATTGATAATAATTCAGTTTTGAGTAAGTTATGGACTTTGGCTTGAAGTACCATCATTTCTTTGTTTACTGAGTGTTGTTTAAACTTTCTTTTTACATACCTTGGAAGGTCTCGCAGAACTACTTTTCCTGCTAAAGCTGCTAAACAGACAAAGTATAAGTAGTCAGAATATGTGTGTTGCCAACTATTGTCTTGATAAAAAGTCCAATTTGTTTCAACTGGTTGTTCAGAATATGTTTTGTATCCTTGTTCATCTTCTTTTTTCATTTCTGTTTTTTCTTGGACTAATTCTTGTTCACTCTCTTTTCCGAAATTAAACCAAGAACCAATAGTAGAAATTGTTTCTCCACCTACATGCATATAATACTCAACTGCATCAACGGTTTTTCCAAATTGCTGCACATATGCATCTAAGAATCCGCGAATAGTCATAATTATGGCCGTATCTAATGCAACGATTGTTGCTAATTTAATCTCTGCAGAATGAGATTTTTTTTCTTTTATTGCACTTTTTTCAACTGAAATAATAAATTTTAATAATTTACCAACTTTTTTGTATTCTTGTCTATCAAAATCTTCTTTTGCAACTCTTAATTCTTCGTAAATCTTAGCAGTGTATTCCTTTAAATCAAAAAATAATGTTTGATCGCTTTGAAGCCTAACATCTGCTAGTAATATTTCTATTTCATGTCTTTCTAATCCTGTCATGTGCTGAAGAAATTCAGAAACTTTTGGATAGTTCTCTGAACGTAGAGCTTTCTGAGCTTGCTTTGCTTCATTTAGAATTTCGAATGATTCTGCGTCAAATTGGTCCATACTCATTTTTTACAAAATGGTTATATATATTTTTCGATGACAAGAAAAGTTTTATAAACCAATTATTTTTCTATTTTCTTATGTTTAAATTCCTAAAGGACAAGTTAAAAGGCGTTGTTGATTCTATAAAGAAAGGAGTAGAGGCAGAAGTAGAACAAGAAGAAGTCGAAGTCAAAACTCCTCCTAAGAAAGAAGTAAAGAAAAAAGTTGAGAAGAAGAAACAGCCTAAATCTGCTGAGCCGGTACCTGTCAAAGGTGGCGAAGCAGTAAAAGAAGATAAAAAAGTTTCTAAGAAAAAATCAAAGGCAGAAGTTATAGAAAAAACCAAAGGCGTAAAGATAACTTATTTTGTTCACGGCACTACAACTGATAATGAGCAGCAATTAGCAACTGGTCAGGCAGAAGGTGAACTTTCAGAACTTGGTATTGAACAAGCTGAGGTTTTACCAAAGCAAATTAAGTATGATACATTTGATGTCATGTTTTCTTCTGATCTTTTAAGAGCCACTGACTCTGCAAAATATTTCAAAGATCTTTGTAAACTAAAAGAAGATAAGAGGCTTAGAGAATGTGATTATGGTGATTTTACTCAGAAAAAGAAGGATTGGGAGTTAAAAGATTACATTAAAACATCTTTTCCAAACGGAGAAAGTTATGAGGAAGTTGAGAAAAGAATAGCAGAATTTCTTAATTATTTGTATAAAGAATATTATGGTAAACATGTTGCTATTATGGCACATCAAGCGCCTCAGTTTGCAATTGAGGTTTTACTACTAAGTAAAACTTGGAGCCAAGTTATAGATGAAGATTGGCGTCCTAAAAAAGCTTGGCAACCTGGTTGGGATTATTTAATGGAAGAAGAAGTTAGCGTCCCAGAAGTGAAAAAGAAAGGTTTTTTCAAAAAGATATTTACTAAGAAAGAAAAAGAATTAGAGTATGAAGAACTTAAAGAAGAAGTTATTGAAGAAAAGAAAATTATTTCTGAAGAGCAACCTGAGGAAAAAAAGGGCTTCTTTACGAAAATAACTGAAACTGTCACTAAATTTAATTTATCAGAGAAAAAGTTTGAAGATATATTCTGGGATTTAGAAGTTACATTGCTAGAAAACAATGTAGCTGTAGAAGTCATTGAGAAGATCAAAGCGGATTTGAAAGAAGAACTAACAACTGGAAAGGTTTCAAGGAAGGGAGTTGAAGAAGTCATCAGAGATACTTTAAGAAACTCAATTGAAGAAGTTTTAGATGTTCAAAATATTGATTTACTAAAAGAGGTAAAGAAAAAACAACCTTACATAATCGCATTTATAGGTGTTAATGGTTCTGGAAAAACAACCACTATGGCAAAAGTGGCTAATAAACTTCTAAAAAACGATTTGAGCGTTGTCTTTGCAGCTTCAGACACATTTAGAGCGGCAGCCATTCAACAGTTAGAAGAGCATGCAAATAAGCTTAAAGTGAAAATGATAAAGCATGATTATAACGCGGACCCTGCAGCAGTTGCTTTTGATGCCATTGAGCATGCAAAAAGCAAAGGAATTGACGTTGTGTTAATAGACACTGCTGGAAGATTGCACAGTAACACTAACTTAATGGAAGAATTAAAAAAATTAATTAGAGTTAATAACCCGGATATGAAGATTTTTATCGGAGAAAGCATAACTGGCAATGATTGCGTAGAGCAAGCAAAGGCTTACAATGAAGCTGTTGGGATTGACGCAATTATTCTTGCAAAAGCTGATGTTGATGAAAAAGGCGGTGCGGCCATCAGTGTATCATATATTACAAAGAAACCAATCTTATTCTTAGGTACGGGTCAAACGTATGATGATCTTAAGGAATTTGACAAAGAAGAAATAATAGAAAATTTAGGATTGTGATCTCATTTCCAGAGTATACATATTTTCTAAGTCAGGTTTTGTTCCTCTAGGTCGAGCGTCTATGTAACAAGCAGGAATCCCTTCTTGAATTAAATATTGTGAAACGTCATCAATTGCTTGAAAAACATTTCTTATCCATCTTTCATCCCATCCTCCTTTGTGATAACCATCTGAAGTTTGAGGATGAAATTGTAATGTCAGATTGTGATTCCACCCGTTGGCTTTAAAACATTGTTGAAACATAATTGTTTCATCTATAGTTCTTTCTGGCAATAAGTAATCCATGATTTCAACGTTCGCAGTTTCTAGATGATCTAGGCGAACTATTCTTCCTCCATGAATGTTAATAAGTCTTGCAAAACTGAATTTGTTAGTTTCAATAAGACCTGATGCTAAACTTAAATGGTGATGTTGAACTAGCATTTTCCAGTTGTCATAAACGCCGAACTTTTCTGTAAGTTCTGTGTCACTTAACTGTTTTGCTTCCTCTAAAAAGTCTTCAACTCTTTTCATTTAGCTCAGAAACCTTGAAAGTTATATAAACCTAAGTAAAAAAAAGCATGCAAAACTCATAATCGTAAGACAAGTCCGCTGTCTTGGTTTCTTAAATATTCTAAGGAAAAATCCATTGCTTTTCTAAAAGTTGATCTTCCTAAGTTAAAATTCTGATTTAGATTGTATACTCTTACCGACTCTTCTAAATTTTGTCTGGCTTCTAAAGAGCAGATTCTTGGCGCTTTATAATCAATTATTCCCATTCCTGATAGGTTATTTAAGATTGCAACTTCGAGTATGTGTCTTGGAAAGTCTCTAAATTCTCCTTGCATATAACGATTATAACTGTCAAACTCTTTTATCTCACCGGTTTTTGGATCAAATCGATATTCTAAACCTGCAGAGGTATATCCTTCTCCAAATCTTCCAGGTCCACCAAAGCTCTCCTCAAGCATTAAATATCTCATACCTCCTTCGGATCCAGAGTTCATTAATTTAAGATTTAAACTGACAATATTATTCATAACAATTAGAAATTAAACTTCTTATTTAAACATTAAGTAAAGATTAAAAGAAAAAGATAAAAAAATAAAGAAAAAAAGGGTTTTAGTACCCGTCTAATGGGGCATTGCTGCCGTTTACACTAGGCTTGTCGAACTGACTTGCATCTTTCTTCAATGCATCTACTTTGTCTAGTTTTTCCCATGTGAAGTCTGGGTCATTCCTTCCAAAGTGTCCGTATGAAGCTGTTTTCTTAAAGATTGGTCTTTTCAATCTTAGGTGACTGATGATGTCAGATGGCTTCAATGGGAAGTGTTTTACAACCAATTTGCTGATTTCTTCTTCAGGTATTCTGTTTGTATCGAAGGTGTGAATCAGTACTGAAACCGGGTTTGCAACTCCAATTGCGTATGCTAGTTGTACTTCACATTTAGCTGCTAATCCTGCTGCAACTATGTTCTTTGCGATGTATCTTGCTGCGTATGAAGCTGATCTGTCTACTTTTGAAGGATCTTTTCCTGAGAATGCTCCTCCACCGTGACTTCCGTGTCCACCATAGGTATCTACAATGATCTTTCTTCCTGTAACTCCTGCGTCTCCAACTGGGCCTCCAACTATGAACGCTCCTGTTGCGTTGACGTGAAATTTGGTGTTCTTGTCAATCCATTTGCCACAAACTGGTTTGATAACATGTTTAATCATGTCTTTTTCGATTGTTTTATGGCTAACGTTTGGTGAGTGCTGTGTTGCAATAACAATTGCTTCAGCTCTCTTTGGAGTTCCGTTGTGGTACTCAATTGTTACTTGACTTTTTCCGTCAGGTCTCAAGTATTTTAATTTGCCAGATTTTCTTACAGTTGCT
This sequence comes from Candidatus Woesearchaeota archaeon, assembly GCA_016784125.1. GTDB lineage: Archaea > Nanobdellota > Nanobdellia > Woesearchaeales. Next base: position 26,214 of record JADHVI010000009.1, on the reverse strand, counting down.
AGTTTCTTTGTTAATTTATGTGCTAGAACTATTGGTAGTGGCATGTATTCTGGGGTTTCGTTTGATGCGTATCCAAACATCATACCTTGGTCTCCTGCACCTTGTTCTTTGTGCAATCCTTTTCCTTCAGTTACTCCTTGTGAGATGTCTGGGCTTTGTTCTGATATTGCTGATAGAACTCCACATCCATCACAGTCAAAACCGAATAATGGGTCATCGTAACCAATTTCTCTGATTGTGTCTCTTACGACTTTTTGAACATCAATGTAGGTATTTGTTGTTAGTTCCCCTGCGACAACTACAAAACCTGTCTTTGTTAGGGTCTCAATTGCTACTCTAGAATTTGGGTCTTCTGATAATGCTGCGTCTAGAATCGCATCACTTATCTGGTCACACATCTTGTCTGGGTGACCTTCTGTTACACTTTCGCTTGTGAACAAGTATTTTCCTTTTTTCATATATATCCCTCCTCAGTTAAATCGTAGGTAGAAGTCTTATGAAGCCCTATTTAAAGATTGTTGAAAAAAATATTCGTATGTGAATAATTAGACGAGAAAATTAAGATTCAAAAGATTTATAAATATCCGAACCATAAAATTGGTTATGGGGGATGCAGAAAATATAGAACTAGGCGGTAATATAACCCTGGCAGGATTTAAGGATCTGGACCACGCAGAGTTGATTGTAGTTAAGAAAATAACTGGTAGTTATACTAGGAAATTCAGTGATGCCCTAAAAGATTTTGAAAGTTTATCAGTAACCATGAAGGATGTCCATAAGACTCCAAAGAGTCAAAAGTATGAAATACATGGAAAACTTATGGTTGGTGGTAAAGCTCACACGTCAGAAGTTATTGACAGAAATTTATTTGTGGCTTTGGATTCCTCACTTAAGAAGATTCTTGCCGTGGTAAGTAAATAGCTACTTTTTAGTTGTTTTACTGGCAGTTGATTTAGAAGTAGTTTTCTTCTCAGCAGTTTTTTCTTTCTTCTCAACAGGTTTCTTTGCAGCTGGTTTTTTCTCTGTCTTTTTAGCTTCGCTGCTCTGTGCTTTCTTCTTAGCTTCTTCAGGTACTTCAACAGGTTTCTCTTCTTTTGGTGTTGTTTCCTCTGTTTTACCTAATGCACTTTGAAGTTTGCCTTTGAGACCTGTTGGTTTATCTTCCTTTGGTTTTGATTGAACTGCTCCTCTGAATTCGTAGCCTTCCAGTTCTGCTCTTACGATGCCGTCATCGTATTTAACTGCTTTTAATTGAACATGATGCGGAGGATTTTTTATCCCATGCTTCCAAATAAACTCGTTTAAATGCATTCCTAACCTTACATCATCTGATTTCATATGTTTCTCGAGAAATTCTTGCAATGTTTTGACTGCTTTCTTTGATCTTTTTATTCTTGCAACTTTAAGCCATCCTTTTCTAAGAGGTACATTATACGCTCTTTCAAGAACAATTTTTGCTTCCTTTTCTTTTTTAGTGTCGGCCATTTTAAGCTTTAGTATTACTTCTTCTCCAACTTCTCTTTACTGTAGTGTGCCTTCCAGGGTGCATCCTTCTTCCTTGTCCATAAATCTTTGGAACTGTCCAGAATGGAGCCCATCTAGTTTGTCTGCCTTTCTTTGCAAGTCTTAGCTTCCTACTTATATGTATGAATCGTGCCATATTCAAAAATCCTCCTTGATTTTTGGATGTTCAAAAATTTTATTTTTGTCCATTTTATTTCTTAGAAACTTCCTCCTTAACTGGGGCGTCTTTCTTTTCTTCCTTGCCTTTTGGCATCTTCATTAATTGCTCTTCTTTTGGAATTACGTAATCTTGTTTAGCATCTGGCTTTGGTGCTTCCTTTTTGGCTTCTACTTTTGGCACATCTTTTTTAGCCTCTACCTTTGGTACGCCAGCATCTTTGATTGGTGCTTCCTTTTTAGGAGCCACTTTCTTTGGTGCGGGTGCTACTTTGCCAATGCTCTTTGCTACTGAGAATAATACTGATTTTCCTTTTGGTGTTATTACGCGTCCTTTATGTTTTCCAACTGCTTCTTGTTTTATTAGCTTTGCTTCTTCTAGTTGTTGGAGAACTTTTCTTATAACGCTTCCTGATCCTTTGCAGAATTTTTCTGGTCTTACGCCTCGATTCTTCTTGCCACCGTATTGGACTTTAAGTTTTGAGACACCTACAGGTCCTCGTAAGTAAATCTTTCTTAATATTGCTGCGGCTCTTACATACCACCAATCAGGATCAATAGGTGGTCTTTGCTTGTGGGTGCCTGTTTTTACAAAAGGCGCCCAGCTAGGCATGTGTATTAGCTTTTTCAGCTCGGTTGCTGTTTTTTCAATCAGTTCGTTTTGTGGTACATCGTATAGCATTTTTTCACCTAAATAAATTACTTACAGAACCTCTAAACCATTTGTTTGGAATTATGGACTATTTATAAAGTTTGCGTAAACAGTGTTAATTGTACAAAAGCACTTTTTAGCTGTCGAAGAAATAGTGTGTAAAATAATAATTAATCGTTTAAAACGTGTGGTGTATATGTTGTAGCTGGCTTCAAATAGTCTTTAAATCTGTGAAGCATTACTTTTATGTCTTCAGTATAGTTATCTGGCGCATTTTTTATCTCTGTATTCAATTCGTCCAGTGAAAAAACTTCTATTCCGCTTGATTCGCTATCAACAAATCTGATTGGGCCATCATAATAGCCTATATAGAATTGAGTCATTGCCGGTTCAATCCAACTATTTCCATCAGGATCGGTTCTTTTTGATTGAAAATTATCTAGATATACTAATTTTTTTAAAATTCCTAGTATTTGAAGATTTGTTGTTGAAACTGCGTTTTCAAATTCTGATTCTGGAACGATTGTTGCAGGAATTCCCAGTTCTTCTGAACATTCTTTTAGCATTGCAAGATCTGTTTGATCTCCTTTACGAATATGTCCTCCGATGGTTTTATCCCATAGTCCTGAGTTCATTCCTTTCCATTTTGATCTTCTTTGAAGAATGATTCTTCCTTGTGATGTCATTAGAATTAGTTTTACATCTTTATGTCTGACACTAACTTTTCCTTTCTTCAAATATTCTGTCTTCATTTTTTGATGCATTTCGCTTTTTTCCATTGATCCTAGGTGTTCTCCTTCTTTTGAGTAATAATCTAACATTTCTTTCATTTTAACACCTCCTTTTCAAGTAAGTTTATGGCTGCAATTTCAAAAAAGTGAGATTTATTTCTATAATTTTTATTTCTTAGGGCATCTCTGATTTGTAGAATTGTGTCTTCCCCAATTGTTATACTTAATTTATGTCTCATATTACACTATATTATACTATAACTATTTAAATCTTTCGCTTTTTAACTACTGCTAAGTAGTATATTTGTATTTTTTGGATTATAAATAGAAATTATTATATAATACTATGGCGACTCTTTATTTGGGTGATTACTATGAGTGAAGTTTTATATTTAGATGATTCATATTTGAAGGAATTTGATGCAGAAGTTGTTTCTGTTAATGAAGATAAGTTTGTTGCTCTTGACAAAACCGCTTTTTATCCGAATTCTGGCGGCCAGCCTTGGGATGAAGGTGTGATGATTAAGGGTAATGAGAAGTTCAAGGTTATATTTGTTGGTAAATTCTCCGGTAATATTAGTCACGAAGTTGATCATCCTGGATTGCAACCTGGTGATAAAGTTCACTGTGTCATTGATTGGGATCGTCGCTATAAACTTATGCAGGCACATACTGCGTCCCATGTTCTGAGTGGTTTGATTCATAACGAGACTGGCGCTTTGATTTCTGGCAATCAGCTCGGTGTCGATAAGAATCGTATTGATTTCAGTTTGGAGGATTATGATAGGGAAAAGATAATCGAATATGTGGCTCGAGCAAATGAACTCTTGAAAAAAGGTTTAGAGGTCACAACTAGGTATATGCCTAGAGAGGAAGCTTTGAAAGATCCTTCCATGGTTAGGTTGGCTAATGCTTTGCCTCCAAACATTGAAACTCTGAGAATTGTTTCTATTGGTGCTGTTGATACTCAAGCTGATGGTGGAACCCACGTTAAGAATACTTCTGAGATTGGTGAATTGGAGTTTTTAAAGGCCGATAATAAGGGGAAGAATAATAGAAGAGTTTATTATAAGATAAATTATTAATTATCTTTTAGATTCTATTTCTGAAGAAGCTGCAACTAAACTTCCGAGCTTCATCCCTGCATAGAAATGTTTTTCTGGTGTTTCTTTTGTAGGACATATTCTTAAATAGTGACTTGAGTGTTCAATTGCTGCTGAATTTTCATCCTTGAAAAATCTATTTCCTAGAGGGCTTGTTTTAAACCAGTCCAAACCTGAAGTTACCATTACTTTCTGCATGAGTGAAGCTTGTTTAAGCACTGATGTTGTAGTGGTTTTAGGAGGATGATAGTTAAAAATTGGCATTCCTTCAAATGCGCTACTAAAAGTTCCTTTGTCAGATATTTCTCCTGTGCTCATTTCAAATCCTGCCATGAATGCATTTGTGTTTGCAATTAGATATTCTCTTACGGTTTCGTTGAATTGGTTTTTGTGCATTGCAGCTAAATTAACTGCAGCTATTTCTCTACAACCGTCACATTCTATATTCATATCTGCTGCATAATTTATACCAAGAGTTTTTGGCACTAATGACCATGTTACTCCTAGTCCTCTTGCACTATATTTTTTTGAAGTAGTTTCAACAATTATACCTCTTTTTGAATACTTTGAACTAGAATGTTGCTCTCCTACTGCTTGTAATCCTCTGAATACATCATCAAATATGGGGAGAATATTATATTCCTCTGTAAGTTCATCTATTCTTTTGATGTGCCACTCTGAGAAGGTGTATCCTCCTGGGTTGCTTGGATCAACAATTATAATTCCCAGCATTCTATCTAATATTTTTGGAGGGAGATTTTCTAATCTACTAACAAATTCGTCTGCATTTGTTGCAGGAACTGTTAAGTCTATTGCTCCACCAATCATACCTATAATTTTATCGAATACCCAATTGGGATTACCATAAGAAATAATATTTTTTTTAGGATTTATTAAGGGTGTTAATAAGTCTATAATTGCTCCTCTGGCCCCATCTGCTGTAACTGCCATATGATAATTATCTAATGGAATTGTTGTTTCTTCTGAAATAATTCTTTCTACAACTTCTTGAATATTAGTATTGTTTTTTCCTTCACATCCATTACTTATGCTTGCGATTATTTGTTTTAGTGATTCTATTTCTTCTAGATTTCTCCCAAAAGGAAGATGTGGAATATTTGCGTCTAAGAGATTTTGAGGTTCATCAGTTCCGAGTACGGTTCCATAGGGTAAGTGCAGTCCTGCTAGAAAAGTTTTTGGTTGCAAGTCTTGTAATAATGCCATTAACTCTTCTTGATTTCTTGGTTGATTGTTCATTTTGTAACTATTCTACTAATTTTCACTCCTGCTTTGTATAGAGTTTCTTGGTCGCCTATATTTCCGACTGTTATTCTAAAATACTCTTGTCCGGGTTGAATGTCGCATCTCCAAGGCGTATTTATATTGCTTTCTCCAGGATAGAAGTCTCTAACATCATTAATTACAATGCCTTCTTCCCTACCTATTCTTGTTCTTCTTTGTTCACTGTTTTCCATTGATCCGTTCTTAGGAATTTTTATTGTTGAAACCATTGATGATGGAAACGGTCTCTCGATTGTTATATCCTTAGACTCTGCATAAAACCCTTGGTCAAATGCTTTGTTTCTGGCAATCATTTCTTGAACTACTTTTTCAGAAGCGTGTGTTTGTGCTAGTTCTATTACTTTTATTGCGCCTGCTCTGTAGTTCCCTTCTAATTCTCTACTAGGTATTACGAGTCCCTTTTGTGGGGTTATAATATAACTCATGTGTCCAAATGGATCATCTCCAAATCTCTTTGAAAATCCTTCTACTATAATTGGATCTGAGAAATATCTTGCTATGGAGTCTCTTTCATCTATGGCTTTTGTTCCTCTTAATATCTCGTCAAGAACAATTCTGACGCCTTCTTTTTGAGCAATCTCATCTATTGCTTTGGCACCTGCTTCTGAGATATCATATATGGGTGGGTTGGTTGGATGAACTAGTAATAATGTCCCTATATTTCCTCTTCGGGCTATTTTTTGGAATCCTTCTACAAGTTGATCTTCATTTTGTGCATCAAAATATTCTAATTTAGTTGGTGGTGCAACTGAACTCCAGAAATGCCAGTTTGGAAGTGGTAGTGCTACTGATTTGTTTGTTTGTTCAGAAATAGAATCTAGTAAATAGCAAATAGTGCCTCTAGTTGATTGATCGAATGGCATTATGCGATTAATATCTGTGATTTGACTTGTTTCTGCATCTCTCATTGATTTTATTAGCCCTTGAAATTCTGTTATGGATGCATCTTTCATTAGTTCTTGTTTAGGTACTAGTTCCATAAGTAAATGCTCTGGAACGTAATCTGTGATGTCAATATTGTTGTGAGCGGATGCCAGATTTAGATATTGTGGACCCATCCTTGATCCTAGCAAACTTCCAAGCATACTCTCTAAAAGTCCGCCTAAACCGTCTATTCCTCCAATTTCTATAATTTCAAAACCTTCTTCTCCATGTCGGCCTGTAATTTCAATAATCGGACTCATTTTAATCACTTGGTGGTAGTTAATAATTTATAAGTTTTTCGATTTGTCGAAGAGCTTTTGGTTGTTGGGATTTTTATTTAGTTATTAATCTTTCCTTCAATCCTTGTTATAGGTGTATTCTAGTATACTATTTATGTAGTCTAGTATAGAAAAGCTTATAAAGGATTAATATAATAATTGTTTTGTGAGTTCCCGATGGATGATATAGACAGAATTGAAAAAATAAACGCCATGACTGAAGAACTAAAAAAATTCGGTTTCTTCGATGATTCAAGAGATGCTGTTCAAGGAGCAAAAAGCCTTCTAATGTCGAACGAAGAGCAAACAGAGAGCAAGATATTTACTTCTGAAGGACAAGTTGTAGTAGAACTCTCAAATAGCTTTAAACGATTCAAAGATATGACAACAGCTCGTATGCATGAGATGACAAGGACTATTACTAGTCTACAAGATCAACTCATGGATATAACAGGCACACTTTCTTCTCTGCAACCACGAAGAGAACCTCTGCGTGCAGACCCTAGTCCGTCCTTTGAGGCCCCTCGCCAAGAAGAACCAAGGCCTCAAGAAATTTCTAAACCAGAACCCATAGAACCTGTAAAACAAGAAGTCCAAGAAAGAAGCGAAGAAAAGCCCTACTATGAAAAGCAGGGCCATTTTACATCGGCAGATGTCCAAATAGAAGATATTTTCTATTATGGAAACAAAAAATAATTCTTAAGAGGGCTGAGGAAGGCTACCTATGGCTCTCTAATTTTTTTTCTCCATATTTTTTAGAAGATTAATTCTGTTTTCAGGGTCCTTGAAGAGATAGGTGCCAGAAACTAATATTGTTACACCTGCTTTCACGGCTAACTTTGCTGTTTCTTCGTTGATGCCGCCGTCAATCTCGATGTCTAAGTCAGGATAGTTTTTTCTTATGAAACGAACTTTTTCTAGAGAATCTTTTATGAACGACTGCCCACCTAATCCTGGTTCAACACTCATTATCAATACAAAATCAATATCTGGCAAGAATCTAACTATTTCACTAACATCGGTTTTAGGTTTTATGGTGATGCCTGCTTTAACACTTTGATGTTGGATCATACCAATAATTGCCTCAGGAACATCGGTTGCTTCAATATGGAATGATATCATGTCTGCACCTGCATCGATGAAATCCTGTATGAAATCTTCTGGTTGTAAAACCATTAAATGAACATCTTTCAGCAATTTTGTATCAACGCTGGCCACTTCCTCTGTCCAAATAGTTTTTCTAGGAACAAACTCTCCGTCCATTACGTCAAAGTGTATCATATCAGCTGATTTGACTTTGTCAACTACATCTTGAAAGAAACCCTCCTCTAAAAGTGATGCTGAAATCTTAACCATGAAAAAATTATTAACTAGGGAATATATAAATTTTATTAACAAAAGCACAAATATTCAATTTAAGATTTTGTTATTGAGAAATGTATAGTTTGTATTCTTTAAGAATTAGGATTGTTCCAAAAGTGTACTTGTTTGGGTGGTTGTCCATGTCTTTTTCTAATTTATCAATGTCTGCAAAGAAATATGAATCTACTTCTTCATGGTCTGGGTGGAATGGTCCTGAATCAATGTCTTTGTAAACTGTAACAAACAAATAATCTTCATCATCAGGAATTTTTATCTTGAAGAGCTTTTCAAACTTTAGATTCAAAGATTTTTCATCTACATGCATTTCTTCCATATTTTCTCTCTTAGCAGCTTGCAGATAAGTTTCTCCTGTGTCTACATGTCCTCCTGGCAGGACAATTTTTCCCGGGTTTCTCTTAAGATTCATTGGTCTTTTTTGCAACACGATTTCTTTTAGCGAATAATCTTTGAAAGTTAAAATTTTAGAATCTCTATGAAGTAAAGCGTATTTGTGGCACAATGATTTAGAAGTCTTACCAATTATCTTGTCATTGTCATTTACAACATCAACTATTTCAACCATTTATTGAATTTAGAAAAAATACTATTTAAGGTTTTCTTTTCTTAACAACGTCTGCGCTGTACGCCGCGATTGCAGCATTTATATCGTGGGGCATTGTTCCTATTCCTAGACTGATATGTCCTTTGTGAACAGGGTCTTCGGACATTAATTCTCGATGTACTTTACTTAATTGTGCGTATTCTGTTTGATATTGATCAATAAATGCTTTGAATGCTGCTTCAGACCTCCAATGATCTGCTGTAGTGAAAACAAACTCTCTAGAAGGGTCAGGCCACAAACATGAGTCAATGTAATCATCTGATCTTTTGCTAAAGAAGTTATGCCAGATTCCATCAATGCCATTGAATCTTCTGAAGTCGGGTACTGACTCTGGTTTTACATAGAATTCCCATACATTGAGAACTTGTGGATGACCTTGTTTCTTTTGACTCATTCTAATAAATACTGATCCAGTGTTATATTTTGCGCTGTAACGATACCATTATCCTTTGGTGCGAACGCTTCTGAAAGAATAACTTGAGTTGAATAAGGAACTAATTTTCCATTTTCAAATGTATACACTTTATCTGTTAGTCTTTCTCCATTTAATTGAATTAGAAGAAGCCCGTTGTCATGTCTTTCAATGTTCAGAGTTCTTTTTACAGGGTTATATTTGTCCTCTGAATGATTCATAGACACATCTTCTACTCTTAAGAAGCTTTTTTCAGCATGATCTAAAGTTGCCGCGCCTATATTTGGAACATCTATGTGATACCTAAACATCATTTGAGCAGAATTTGATGGTATCTGAAAATATAGTTGTGGAGAGAACCTTCTTTGAGTTGCTGTGCTGGAATTAAAAATTGAATTCCCGTTTATGACTAAACCATGGCCTGTTCGATGTCCTACAAGTCCGTCAATTATTTCAAGGGAAGATTCTGTTAATTGATAAGCTGCATCTTCTAAGTATTCAACTCCTTCTATGTTTTCAAAAGGTCTTGGTAGTGGTTGTGTGTTTCTTAAGCCAGGAATTATTCTGCCGTTTAATGTTGTAAGTATAACTTCTTCTGCTATCTCTTCATCTACTGTTAAAAGCGGATTATGAAGATGTCTTGAATCTACGTATCCTGAAACAGGTTTGGCCACTGTGTCGCCTAAATCCTCTCTTTCTTGCATAACAAGAACAGCGTAATTTTTATTTTTGATAGTGGTTGTTAAAGCAACTGATAATCCTAGGTTTGCAAAAAGATATCCTTCTCCTTGAAGCTGTTTTTTTACAACTTCTGGATCGCATTCTTCTGATCTGAGTTTCATCATTTCTTGAAAGCCCATTGGTGCTCCTTCAACATTTGCAAAATAGACTTCTCCATCTCCTTGAAAGATTCTGACTTGCATGTTAACAAAATCTTTAGGATCTTTTGTTCCGAGAATTTTAGGTAAGCTCATTTTACGAAGAGAAAAGTATTTTCTTTTAAAAAGATTGTTGTAATTTTCGAGTGACTACTTTTCTTTCGGAAAATTTAAATAATTCTTATCTAAAGATTGTAATATGAAAATCTATATTGGCTCGGATCATGGGGGATTCAAACTCAAAGAAGAGGTTATGAAAGAACTTTCTACTTTAGGTATTGAATTTGAAGATGTTTCTCCTAATTTCGATGAAAATGATGATTATCCAGATGCTTGTGAAGCTCTAGGTAGAAAAGTAGCTGAAAACCAAACGAGAGGGATAATGATCTGTGCTTCTGGCACTGGTTCAGCAATCGCAGCTAACAAAGTTAAAGGCGTAAGAGCTGCATCATTGCAGACTGAAGAACTTGTCTACCTTGCAAGACTTCATAATGATATAAACCTTCTTTGCTTAAAAGGGTTGGAATTTGAAAAACCTATCAATGAAATAGCTCAATCTGGCAACTACAAGAATTTATTGAATATTCCTAGTAAAGTGGCTGATGTGAAACATGCAATGAAATTAATCAAACTATTCTTAGAAACCGATTTTGAAGCTGGACGACACGAACGAAGGGTTAAGAAGATCGAAGCAATGGAAGAATAATATTGATTTATTTGGTTTTGTATTCTTCAGAATGTCTATGTCCATCAATTAATTCCCAGATTGGTTCTCCCCATGGTGTTTCACTAATTTTTCCAATGTTTGGATGCTGGAATGTGTAGTATAAGGCAAATGATCCTTCTCTAATAATTGTTTCAGGTATTGCAATTGTTCCTATGGTTGCTAGAACTCCATTTGTAGGATCAAGGTCTACTCCAAAAGCTCTTCCGACCCAATAAGCAACTCCATAAACAGCTAAAGTTGCATCAACAACTCTTGATGAAGTACTCATAATTCCTGCTCTTTGTTCATCGCCTGCATTTTGAACTTGTATTCTTGAAGGTGCCAATCCATAAGCAACTCCTTTTACAGCTAAACTTATTTTTTCAAGTTTTGAGATTTCTTGATTATTGTTCATTTTTAAAGTGAATAATAACTTGTTTTTAAATCTTGACTAAAACCACTATCTTTTTATACTATCTGTCTGTCCATATTCTCAATGGCAAAGAAGATTCTTGTTGGTGGCCAAGCGGTTATTGAAGGAGTGTTGATGCGTAGTCCTAATTACTATGCTGTTGCAGTCCGCAAACCCGATGATAAAATTACTGTGAAGCTCGAAAAGTATAAAGCTTATACTCAAAGAAATAAATTTCTGGGTTTTCCTTTCATACGTGGAATCGTTTCAATGATTGACACTATTGCTCTTGGTAGTAGAGCCTTGACTTATTCTGCCAATGAGTCTATAGAAAAAGATGATGAGAAGCTCACTTCAAAAGAAATTTTTCTAACTATACTTGTTTCAGTTGTTGTTGCACTTGTAGTTTTCAAATTCTTACCAATGTTCTTAGCTCACTTATTCAGTCAAAGTATGGGATTAGGTAATTTTTGGTTTAATCTAGTTGATGGTTTGATTAAATTAGTTATCTTACTTGGTTATTTATGGGTTATCTCTTTGATGAGCGATGTTCAGCGGATGTTTGAGTATCATGGAGCGGAACATATGTCCGTGCATTGCTATGAAGGGGAGAAGAAATTAACTCCTAAGAATGCCAAGAAATACAAAACCATGCATCCTAGATGTGGAACTGAGTTCTTGTTGCTAGTTGTAATTATTAGTATAATATTCTATATGTTCATACCTTTTACAGCGGGTTTCTGGATGAAGTATTTACTAAGAATCTTGTTGTTACCAATCATTGCAGGAGTTTCATATGAAGTTCTTAGAATGTCTGGTTTACATCACAATCAATTAATCTTCAAGATAATCTCTGCACCTGGTATGTGGCTACAAAGAATAACTACTAAACAACCTACTGATAAACAATTAGAAGTGGCGATAAAGTCTTTGGAAGCAGTTTTGAAAGCTGAGAAAAAAACAATTAAATCTTCTTAAGTTCTGTTTTTGTAATAAATGTTTCTGGACCCCACTCATCAATCTTGTCTTTTAGTTTTATGAAGCTGTCTTGTTTGACAAGCCCCTTAAAAGCTGTAATCATTAATTTAATAGTTTTCTTTTGTTGTTCGACAATTTCCTTAGCTGTTCTAGTAGATTTTTTCAGATTTTCAATCTCTACTTTTAAACTGTTAACAATCTTTTGTAGCTCAGCATCTTTACTATTTACATTTTTCACAATTTCTTTAGATTCTGAATCCATCTCAGAAATTTTATTTGCTAATTTTTGCACATAATTATTAATTTCTTCAATGTTTACTTGCTGTTTTGCAACCATGTTTTTTTATGGTTTTAGGCGCTTTATATATTTTGTTAAAATAGTATTTTACATAAATTTTTTAAATATTTACAAAGTCATTTAAGATATGTGTGGTATAATTGGTTATGTTGGTAGTAAGGATTTGGTTTCTGTTTTGTTGAATGGACTGAAAAGATTAGAGTATAGAGGTTATGATTCTGCTGGAATGGCTATCAAAACAAATCTTGGCATAACGCTTCTCAAATCAGAAGGAAAGATAACTAATTTAGAATCCATAATTAAAGAACAAAATCTAGCTGGACTAGATGGAAATATTGGCATCGCTCATACTAGATGGGCGACGCATGGAAAGCCCACTACAATTAATGCTCATCCACACTCGGCTGGCAGTATATCACTGGTTCACAATGGAATAATAGAAAATTATCAAGAGCTAAGAATAATTCTAGAAGAAGAAGGATTCAAATTTAAATCAGATACAGATTCAGAAGTATTGGCACATTTAATAAATAAGTTTTATAATGGAAACCTACCTCAAGCAGTTGAAAAAGCATTGAATGAAGTAGAAGGAACTTATGGTGCTGCTGTAATCAGTAAAGAAGATAATATGATTGTAGGAGCAAAAAAAGGAAGTCCTTTGATTCTAGGCATTGGAAGTGGAGAACATTTTTTAGCGTCAAGTGAGATACCTATTAGAGATCATACAAGAAGAATTATCTCTCTTAAAGATGGAGATATTATTACTATAACAAAAGATAAATATAATATAGTGAGTTTGGGTCAGAGGCAAGAAAGAGAAATAGAAACCATTGAATGGGATACAGAAGCATTGGAAAAAAAGGGATATAAACATTTTATGTTGAAAGAGATTCATACGCAACCAGAAACCTTGACAGAAACTTTAAGGGGAAGAATTGAGCCAAATAAGAAAAATATTCATTTGGGTGGATTTGATAATCTACCAGGAGAATATTTTGAACAACTTAATAGGATAATATTACTTGGTTGTGGAACTTCTTGGCATGCATGTAAAGTTGGCAAATATCTCTTTGAAAAGACCTTAAGAATACCTGTGGCTGCTGAATATGCTTCAGAATTTAGATATCAAAATCCTGTTGTGAATCCTGGTGATATGGTGATGGCAGTAAGCCAATCAGGAGATACTGCTGATACATTAGCTGCTTTACAAGAAGGTATAAGAAGAGGTGGAGTGCCATTTGGAATGGTTAATGTTGTTGGAAGTCAAATAGCTAGAGAAGCAGATAAAGGAATATATTTGCATGCAGGTCCTGAGATAGGAGTTGCTAGTACAAAAGCTTTTACTAGTCAAGTATTAGCATTCAATCTTTTGAATTTATATCTTGGCATAATAAGAAACAAGATTTCAGATGAAGAAGCTCAAGATATGATTGTCGCGATAGAGAGTATTCCATCCAAAGTTAGAGAAGCATTACTCTTAGAAAACGAAATTAAAGCAGTAGCAGAAGAATATTGTAATCACAGCAACTTCTTATATCTTGGAAGGGGCTTAAATTTTCCTGTCGCGTTAGAAGGTGCACTCAAACTAAAGGAAATATCATACATACATGCGGAAGGCTACCCTGCAGCAGAAATGAAACATGGTCCAATAGCATTGATAGATAATAATATGCCTTCAGTGTTTGTGGCGACTGAGATGAATAGTTCCTGCTCAAAAATAATATCCAATATGGAACAAGTCAGATCTAGAAATGGAAAGATAATAGCCATAACTACAGAAGATTATAGTTCTCAGATAGGGCCTTTGGCAGATCACACTATATATGTTCCCAATGTTCAAGAATATTTATCACCAATAGTAAATGTTATACCTCTTCAATTATTAGCTTATCATATAGCAGATATGAAAGGACTTGATGTTGATAAACCTAGAAATTTAGCTAAATCAGTGACAGTTGAATAATTTTTCAAAATCGAAAGGTATTTATATTAGCGACTAATTATATAGGATATTAATTAGGGGAAAAAGAGGGGTATTTAATGGCACACTTGGATATAGCACCACCACCGCCACCAAAGTTCTTGAACGACAAGGAAGAGAAAAATCCAGATACTTCTATGGGCGACAAGAAAAAAAAGGTTGTGAACGGGTCTGAAAAGAAAAAAGGTTTGTTTGGTGATATTTTCGGCAAGAAAAAAATTGATATTTCTGAAGTTAAAGAGCTTTCTGATCATGAAGAATTAAACCTTGAGAAGTTAAGACAAGATTTTGGTATTCCAACGAGGGAAGAAAAGCCTCATCTACAGAAACTTAAGAATAAAGGTTTGCCACCAGCTCCTGAAATTAAAGAACCTGTAAAATCTGCTAATTGGGATGAAGGAGACATTCTTGAAGAGATGCATAAACCAAAAGAAGAAGGTCCAAGATGGGATGTTGAAGAACCTGATCATATCAAAGCACCTAAGAAAATATCTGTTAAAAAAACTTCTAAGAAAATTATTAAGAAACCAATTAAGAAAATTACTAAAGTTGCAGCTATAAAAAAATCAGTGAAAAAAGTTTCTGCAAAGTCTGTAGTTAAGAAACCATTGAAAAAAGTAACTCCTAAGAAACTTATTGTTAAGAAGAAAAAAATTGTTGTTAAAAAAACTGTTATCAAGAAACCAAAACTCAAGAAACCAAAAAAAGGCAATGTAGATAAGGTTATTGATGAATATTTCAAATCTGTTGAAAGAGAGCAGAAGCTAATTCAGAAGGAATTAGAACAAATAGTTGTTCATCCTAAGAAGGCTTTGAAGAAAACTTCTAATGATTACATAATTCATCATAATGAGAAGCTCATTAAGTCTATGAAAGAATTATTGGCTGCAATCAAAACCATTGATAATGAGAAATTCGATAAGAATGTACAGTCAAACAAGAAAGCATTTTCTGCTTGGGTAAAAAAAATATTGGATAGTGAGAAGTCTGCTGAACTTCAACGAAACAAGATATTAAAGCAGAAGATGAAAGAGATTTTGAAAGAATATGGCTTAGGAATCAATAGAGATATTGTTGATAAGAAATATGAACTTGATTCTCAAAAGAAAGCTCTTGAACATAAAGAAAAACATGTTGAAAGTTATGCTAAGAAAGTCGAACGTTTTGATGTGCGCATAAAAACCAAGGAAAAAAAGTTGCAGCAAAAAGAGAAGGAATTAAATGCAATTGTAGAAGAGAAAGTCAAAGCGATTATTGATAAAAGATTGAAGAAAGAACAATTGTCTTTAGCCAAATCTGAGAAACAATCTGCGAAGCTTATTTCTGAATATACTGCTAGCGCTGAAAAATTGAAAACTGACTGGTCTGAGTTCAATAAACACAAAGAAGAAGCATTACAATTACTAGATGAAGCAGATGTTCTTAAGAAAACTAAAGTTTATCTTGAAAGAAAAGATGCTAAGTTGAATAAAAATATTGAAGAGCTCACTGCTAAAGATAAACTGTTAAAGACTACAACCAAAGAACTTGAAGAAAAAGAGGCAACTTTGGAAGCTAAGGATAAAAAATTAACTGCGGAAGTCAAGAAGCTTGAAGCTAAAGATGATGAACTTCTCCAGAAAGAAAAAGAACTTACACTTGAACTCCGTGATTTTGAAACTCGAAGAAAGGAGTTTGAACTCCGGGAAAAAGAGGTTAAAGAAATGGAGAATCACCTCTCCTCTGAGAGGGGTGACCTTCAAGAAATTAAAGAAAACTTGATGTTTAGAGAAACAGAAACCAAACATAAACTTACTGAAGTCAAGGAGATTGAGAAGCACATCGAAGATGAGGAGAAAGAATTATTGGATAACAGGAAGATGGGTGATATTAACTTCCAAAAATATTTACATTCAAAGTTCCAGGAACTATCTGATAAACCTGAGAATAAAGTTGATGAAAATTTGAAAGAGTTCTACCAACTGATTGACATTTGCCAAGATATGGTCAAGAACAATCAGTTGTTTGATGCAAAGAATGTTTATTCTAAAATCAAAGATAAATTTCACGGCTCAAATATAAGCTCTGATGATAGGGAGATATTGTATAACTCCATTAGAGAACTATATGATGATATTAACTTATCACTTATCAGCCAATGATGCTTTGATATGATTGTTTTCTACTTCGAATGTTACATCTAAGAATTTTTTTGTCACGTAAATATTTGATTCTGTGTGCTTAGTTATTTTTGAAGTCTTGATTATGCCCTTTGTTAATCCAAGTAAGGGTATTAGTTGGTCTGCTAAGTAGCTGTCAACTACTGCTTCTGACTTTACTTCTTTTTTCAGATTAAATGCTGCCTCTTCACCTACTGATTCAGCTCTTTTTCCTTTCTCATCTAATGCGTCTCCGCCCAAGATCACTGGGATTTCATCATATGAGTTCTTGCTGAATACTGCCCATAGAGTTATGCCTGAACCTGTGCTTAATGAATTGCTGTATTGCCTTGTAATGCTTACTGGCACTCTTAAATCTGATAGTAATATTTCTGCGTTTTTCGCTTGTCGATCTGCTACTTTTGCATTTATTAAATCTGCAGATGCATGAGATATTCCTTTTATTTGTAGCAACTCTCCTTTTTCGTCTAAAAGAATTGGTAAGAGCTCTTCTTGGTTTGTTTTGCTCTTGATTTTAATAGTTACTTTCCCGTTTCCTTTAGGATAATAACCTCGTTGCATTGTCTTCACTTCAATGTCTGCGTATTCTTTTAAGTGTGGTACTAGTACACTAGCAAAGTAGTCTATTGGCTGAGACCATTTCACATCTGTTCCGCCTGTAATGTTTAGCGTAACAGTCTTTTCTGAGAATATTATTGGCAATAACAAGGATTGCATTAACAGTGTTATTGATCCTGCGGTTCCGACGTCAACATCAATTGTTTTGTTGGTTACGGTTCCAGGTATAAATGTGAGTTTTTCAGAGCCAACTTCGCATCCCATCACTGAGCACTTTGAGATTTTTTCTAATGCGATGATTGAATGCATATGTTGAGCTTTTAATCCTGGCTTTGGTCTTCCTTTTCGGATGTTGTTTATCTCGAATGGTTGATTAGTTAATGTGCTAAGAGCTAGTGCTTGTCTAAGAATTGCACCTCCTCCTTCACCGTATGAACCGTCAATTTCTATCATGATTTATTTGAACAGAGGGTTGTTTAAAAATCTTTATTAAAAAAGAAAAAAATAATTGGTTTATTTACTTAATTACTATTGAAAGCACGAAACCAATAATTAAAAGGATTGTTGATATTACCATAAATAGGTTGATATCTTTACCTTTTTTCTTTACTATCAAGCCAATCATATATATGATGAATCCTGCTAGCAAGGCTTTATCAATTGCGAAGGTCAAGACTGTGATGACAATCATTACTACAACAGTAAATATGTCTAGTTTATTGTAAGTCTTTAGCTCTGCCTTACTTGGGAAAAGATGTAATCCAACCCAGAACAAAGCTCCTGTAGTTGCAATTAAAGGAACTAAGTTTAGTAGTGGAGTGAGTGCCAAGAACAAAAGCATTAGAACCGCTATTACTACTGCTGTGAACCCTGTTCTTCCGCCTTCTGCAATTCCAACTCCGCTCTCAACATAAGTTGTCAAACTAGTAGTTCCAAGTCCTGCACCAACAATGGTTGCTGCACCATCAACTGATAAAGCTTCTTTCATTTGAGGCATATTTCCATTTTTATCAACAATTGATGTGCCTCTCGTTAATCCAATAAATTTAGCTACACTTCCATAAAAATCAACGAGGAACAATATTAAGATTACACTCCACATTCTTGGATCAATAATTACTCCCAAATCCAATCGGAATGTTGCACTAAGCATTTCTTTAGATACTGCAAATGAAGTTCCAGATCCTCCTAATCCCAATAAATGTGCAAGAACAGATGCTAATATAATACTAATAAGAACTGCTCCTGGAACCTTTAATTTTCTTAGTATAAGTACTGCTACAACTCCAAATACCAGAACTAGAAATAATGGTGTGGCAACGCTCCCAAAATGACTGAATGTTATACCTTCATATTTAATTACATTCGCCAGACTTAACGCAATAAGCATTAAGAAGACACCTACAGATAAAGCAAGTCCTGATTTCATCTTATCAGGTATTGCTTGGATAATTTTTGTTCTAACATTAGTTAATGTAAGAATTATAAATATTACTCCTGACCAGAAAACTGCTCCTAAAGCTTGAGGCCAAGCAAACCCTAATCCTGCTATTACAAAGAAAGTAACATATGCATTCATCTCCATTCCTGGAGCTAAAGCAAATGGTTTTTTAGCCCAAACTCCCATTATAAGTGTTGCTAGGAATGAAACTGCTATAGTTGCGAATAGAACTGCGCTTTTGTTGAATCCTCCTTCAGCTAAAATAGAAGGGTTAACTACAAAAATGTATGCCAGAGCCATGAATGTAGAAAGCCCTGCAATGATTTCTGTTCGGTAGTTTGTCTTGTGTTTCTCAAACTCGAAATATTTAGCTATTTTCTTGAACATATTATTACCTCTTTAATTTGAAAATTATAAAATCTTTAATCTTTCTTCCTTTAAGTTCATATTCTGGCGTGAAAAATGTGTCTTCAAGAGTTAGACCTACTTCTTTGTACATTTGCTCGTACCATTCAATTGGTCGATGGTTTTCAATAATTTCATACATGCCTTCTTTCTTGGTTTTCATATAACTATGATTTTCTTCGTATTTATGTGTTGGAGTCGGTCTTAAATCAAGATTTGTTTCAGGAACATTCAACAGTTTAGGATTGCAAAATCCAATGAACGCAAACCCTCCTTGATGCAAAGAGTTTTTAATTTTTTCAACTATTCTTCTTACTTCATTTTCAAAAACAATACATAAAACAAGATTACAAATTATAAAATCAAACTCTTCTTGGGGAATATCTTCAACTGAATGATAAATATTTTCTTCACCGATTTTTTCTGCTGCTTGTTTTAACATATCTTCAGAAATATCATATTCTTTAACGTCAGCTCCGAGTTTTTTTAATGCGATCGCTAAAACTCCCGGTCCTCCTCCATAATCAAGAACTTTCTTTGACTTTAAGTTTCCGAGTAGAGAAATAACTGTGCTGTCATAAAATGCTAATTTTATCTTTTCAGCGTCTAATTCTTCTGCAACTTTGTTCCATTCTGTTTCTTCTGAAACTAATTTTTCTGACACTACGTTCACCTCAATGCTTCGCAGTATAAATTCTTACAATTATGATATATAAATTTATTGTTTTTTTTTAGAGGCTTAAAAAAGAAACTTTTTTAAACTTCAATCTTTTAAGAACATGATAGGGGTGTGAGATGAGAAGAAATTCTAGAAACTATCAAAAATCACAGATTTTTGGACTTTCGATAGGTCGAAAGGGACAAGCTTGGTCTATCGACTTAATCATAGGACTACTTGTTTTTGTACTGATTATTGTTATATTCTACTCTCTTATTGGTGGTGAGAAGGAGTCTAAGGCTCGGGAACTTACAAATAAGGGAGATGTAGTTGCCGAAAGGATTTTCGAAGAGGGATTAATTGATCCTGTTTCAAACGAGTTTCATGAGGATGTATTCTTTGATTTGGCTGCTGAGGATTATGAAGATTTAAGAGAAAGATTAGGAGTTGCGGGTGATTTCTGTTTATTCTTGGAAACAAATGAGTATAACTCTACTGTGAAATTCATAGTGGATGAATTTGGTATTGTTTGGACTGGTATTGGTAGTTCTGAGATAGAATTTGCAGATGGATCACCTTGTGGATCAACATGGACGCCATAATTCTTACATTAATATCTTTTGTTGGATTATACGCTGGCTTAGTTATAGCTTTACTTGCAAAAGAAGAACTTAAAATTGGTAAGAAATACTTTGTTTTTCTGCAAAAAATCTTGTTTTTATTGATGCTGTTCTTCTTATTTTTCGAAGTTGGATGGTTGTGGATAGCTGTGTTGTTAGTTGTTGTGTTTGTAGTATTATTTATTTTTTTGAAAAAAGATTTTCATAGGCTCATTTATATTGCTTTAGGGGCCTTTTTGTTTTTTTCTGTTAGCTTGACCATCCCTGTTCTCGTATTCTTGTATGGAATCCTGACAGCTTCAATATTTGTTTTGGAGAACAAACATAATAAAGTCTGGGGTTTGTTCAAGAAGTATTATTTGTTCTTAGTATTATTTTTTGTTCTGTACTTTGCTAAGTTCTTATTGTAAAATTTTTTAAAGAATATGCTAATAACTCTTTCTTATGAAGCAACTGAAGAAACTCAAGACTGGCGATGGCTCATTTACTTTTGTCAGCGAAGAATTTGGTGAAACGTATCATTCTGTTAGTGGTGCTGAAGAAGAAGCTATTAAGAAGTATGCTGAACCTACAAACATTGTTGAATTGGCTAAGAAAGGAACTGTCAGAATATTGGATTTCTGCTTTGGTATTGGTTATAATTCTGCTGCGGCAATCGACGCTGCTTTAGCTGTTAATCCTGATTGTAAGATTAGAATTGTTGGTTTGGAATTGGATGAATCGTTATCTGAAAAGTTAAAAGAATTAAGTCCAAAGTTTAAGAGTTATGAAATTATTAAAAATATTAAAAATAATAATTATAAAAACGAAAACATCCATATATCCTTGGTCTTTGGCGATGCAAAGCAAACAATACAAGACATATCCGAGGAATTCGATATTTGTTTCTTTGATGCTTTTTCACCTAAAACTCAACCTGATATGTGGAGTGAAGAAGTTTTCAAGGATGTTTGCGCTAAATTAAAAGTTGGTGGGTTATTAGCAACTTATTCTTGTGCTACACATGTTCGCATAAACTTAGTTAGAGCGGGTTTTGACGTCAAAGATGGCCCTTGTATTGGACGAAGAGCACCTTCTACTATCGCAACAAAGCTTTTCTGATAGTAATAAAGAAATATTTTTATAATTCAACAACATCTTTATTTGTATTAAACATTTTTGGGGTGGTCAAATATGAAAATAGGAAGAATTTTTCTAGCAGGAATCGTAGTTTGGATCATAACTGGATTGTACACTTGGTTAACCTGTGGATGGTTATTCAACTGGGTTTACAACATACCTCCAACAAACATCTGGAGAGATCCAATGGCTCTAGGGGCTGGAAACATAACACTGGTTATACTACTGAGTTTATTAGTGGGAATAATCTTTGCGCTAGTATACGCGTTTTTGTACAAAGGATTGCCAAAAGAAGGCGCTTCCAAAGGAGTAATATATGGATTTGTGATTTGGTTAGTTGGAGCATTCTCAGGAATGGTTACAATGCCATTCTTCATGATGATATCTCCTTGGGTTGTGTTCTACTGGATTATTAGCGGTTTGATTATATTCTTAATCAACGGAGCTATTGTTGGAGCAATCTACAAAGAGTAATTTTTTTATTGAATTTAAGGATCAGAAATCAATTTGATTTCTATTTTTTTTTCTTTTTTTTCTTCTACGAAAATTATTTAAACTTCTAAATTAAGAAAATAGTGTAGAGGTGGTTTTATAACAGAGACGGTTGACACAGAAACCATATTATATGACAATCTTTCTCATAGACAAACCATTGCGCGAACAAGTCAAAAACCTCTAAATATACTAACTGAATTATTAGATTATCTTTCTTTGAACATAATGAATATACGACCAGATGGCTTGAGCGGAATTATAATGGCTGAGAATCCTAATCTAAGAATAATCTTTGGAAAGGATTATTACGATTTGCTTGTTGAAAGAGAAGATTATTCTCCTCCTGAAGAAGAAAAACTAACTAGGAGTAATGAATCTTATGACAAAATGTTGATGCATACAGTCACTTTTTATGGTAAACCAACTCTTATAATGCCAGACTTTGCAATGATGAGAACTTATTCAGCTGAAAAGCGAGAAGCACATTATGCTGCGGTAGAATTTTTCTTAAGAGGTTAAAATTTATAAATGATTCTTGTTTGTTTTTACTTGACGCGTAGCGTCCGACCCAAAAGGGGAGTGGCAATGTAAACGAATGCGTGTCGTTTGCTCCTGTAGTCTAATGGATAGAATGCAAGCTTGCGGAGCTTGAGGTCGGAGTTCGATTCTTCGCAGGGGCGTGATTTTTTTCTCTAATTATGAAACTACTAATCACCTTTTTAAATCTGTTAAGTTTCTAGATTTATCACTATGATAGAATCCATAAATGATGTTGCAAATTTATTTTCAGATTACCTTTAAATACTTCTCTCTAATCTCTTCTTTAAATAAACAAAGAAAGTTAATTAATCAGCTTTTGGAATTCATAAGAAAAAATGACTGGTAATCTACCTTTAATTAGGCCCACCATTGAAGTATATCTTGCATCACCTTACACATATATTTATGAGCAAAAGCCAGGTGATTATGTTTCTGTTAAGAAAGTTACGCGGCGTAGTGAAACAGGCTATTTAACAGGCAGAGGTTCTAATGATCATCTCTTAGCAACTTCGAGTGCAGCTATCACTGCAATGCTCAGATGTATATTATCTCACACGCAAGATCCAGATTCTGCGATTGGACTTTTACAAACCGGACGAGAAATTGTACCTCAAAACGTTGAGTTTCAGTCATTTCTTAGAGATATTGCTTTAGATGATTTAACTGCGGAAGAATGGCTCAAGGATATTCACAGAGAAGGTCAACTTAGGGTTTATCATATCGCTGAAGTTAGTGCAAATGCTTATCCTCATCTTGCATATTTCAGACAGTTTGACAATGTTTGGATTGAACCTGATCAATAAAAAGGTTTTTTCCCTTAGCTTTTTAAAGGATTTTTTCTTCCCAAAGACGAAAACCTATGCGTTTCAAACAAATTGTTAAGGAAACATTGGATCATTACGTCGAGAATGCTGATTCTCCTCATATTACAAATGCTAGGGATACATTAATTGATATGGCTGCTCGCCATAGAAAACCTTGGTTGTATGCTGTTTCTAAGTTTTATGGACAGTTTTATCCTGCTATGAATAATGTGGTTTTCTCAACTGATATCGATGCGGATATTGCTTCTTTACGTACTTCTAGAACGCCAATTGTTTATGTTGCCAATCATGTTAGTAATTTAGATTCATTAGTTTTAGTAACTCAGTTTCTTGAGCATGATCTTCCTTATCCTGTGTTTGTTGCAGGAAAGAATTTGTTTACAAATTGGATTTCTTCATTAAGATTAAAATCTGCAGGTGCTTTCAAGTTTGACGCTGCATCTTGGAGTAAAGATCCTGATTACAAAACATTAGCTAATTCTTATTTTCAAGCTTTATTAGAAAATGATGTCCCTTTAATGGTATTTCCTGAAGGCACTAGATCTAGAGCAGGGAATCTTAAGGTGTTTAAGGAGGGTGTTTTGAGTACTGTGTTGGATACTTTTTTCAAAAATAAAATTAGTGATGATCCTACTATTGATGACATCCTGTTTGTACCTTTAGGACTTGCGTATGCAAAAGTTCCTGAGGATGCGGTGTATGTTAGAGGGCTTTCTAAATCTGAGAAAGGTGATTTAATGAGTGATTTCTCAGAAAAAAGTGTTGTGCCTGATCCCATATATTTGCATGTTGGCGCACCTGTAAGTGCTAAAGAAATGTTTAAAGATTATGTTCCTGAGGAATCAAATTTAATTCATGTGGCTAGAGACTTTGCTGCATACTTGCGTTTGCAAGTTAGATTGAATGTCCCAGTTTTGGAAAGTGATGTTGTTAAGCATGCAATTCATTCTTTAGCTGAAGAACACGGAACTGATACTTTGGATGAACAAACTGTTGCTGAGAGAACGGCGCAGTTAATACACATGGCCACATCTAACAAGCAATATGTTCGATCTCATAAGACGAAATTCAGTGATTATATTTCAAGACTTCATGATAGTCATATTGTAAGGAGAGATAAGAAGCGTCTAGTAGTTAAACAAAAAGGTTTGTTAAAATATTATTCTACAAGATTCAAAAGCATAACTCATACAGGCACTACTTAGAATCTTTACGACAACTAACATAGTTTTCTCCTCCTAAAAATCGATAGTTTTATATATGACTAACATTATTCTAACATATAGCTTAACACATATATGATTGTTAATGCCTATTTCAACACATATGAATATTTAAAGCGAAAAGACAATAAAAATATGGGATAATTATGGCAAGAAACAAGAAAGTCTTTAACATTTTTTTCAGAGAAAAACCGGCAATGATGCTCGTTACACTTCTAAATAAGACTAATGATATTTATGCTTCTTCACTAGCAAAAATTGTTGATTGCACATATAGTCATGTTGTAAAAATTCTACAAGAAATGAACAAAGCAGGATTAATAAATTTTGAGAAACAAGGTCGATTAAAGGTTTTGACTCTTACCAAAAAAGGTGAAGAAGTCGCTAAGAACATCGACAATGTAAGAAACTTATTGTAATGTCTGAATTTTTTATAACTTTTGTCAAGTTTTGTTTGTTATTTGTATTTTTGTGTGATGAAAAATTCTGATCATGCTCAAGAACCATTCAATGTTGAATTCATAGAAGTGTTCTATCTAATCTGTGATTAATGGTTATAGACATTTCTATCCAATGTTTAACTTTTTGATATGAATCTTATCTTTCTCTGCAGAAAATTGAACGTCATCAGTTTCTTTTAAGCCAGCAACTTTCGTGATTACTTCTGGCAATAGAATTCTTGCGCCTCTGAAATCGAGTGTGCTAATAATCTCTTTTGTCTTATCAGCATCCAAGTCTTCCATAATTTTGGCTGTTCCATTCTTTTTGTTTTCAGATAAAAATTGCATGGTTTGTTTGAATAAATAACTAGCGATTTTATCTGGTAAATCAACATCTGTTACTGTGGCAATGCCCTGTAATCCAGGACTCAAATTTATTTCAATAACAACAGGTCCTTTGGCAGATTCTAGCATGTCAACTCCACATACTTCTGCACCAATGGCTCTAGCAGCATCAACTGCAACTTTTTTAGCATAAGAATCAAGTACAACTCCTTCAGCAATTCCGCCTGCGTGAATATTTGCTCTGGCTTCTTTGATATCGGCTTTTCTTTTCATAGATGCAATAACTTTATCGCCTACAACTATAGCTCTGATATCAGCGCCTCCTGTCTCAATAAATTCTTGAATCAGAAATGGTTGGTTCAAAGCTGACAACGCATCAAGCATTGAAGAAGCTGATGCATATGAGTCTGCAAACAATACTCCTTTGCCTTGAGTTCCATGTGGAAACTTCATAATAATTGGGTAATTGACTTTCTCAAGAATCTTTTTTGCAGCGCTGGTTGTAGCACTCAAGTAAGTCCTTGGCATTGGTATGTTTTTTTGCTGTAATTTTAATTGTGTTAGTAATTTGTCGTGTCCAACCGTAAATGATTCTGCGCTTAAAGGCATATAACATTTATCTTTTAGAAGTGATGTTACTGATCTAAGTAATGGTGCGTATCGGAATGAACCTTTGGCTAATATACAGTCATAGCTCTCTAAAGGTTTGCCTTTGTATAGAACCTCTGATTTTTTCCCTGAAAAATTAATTTCGATATCCTTTAGTTTAATTTCATCTACTTCATCAAAGTATTTCTTCATGGCCTCAGCGGTCCATTCGGAACTTTTACTTCCCAGACTTATCAGGGCTGCTTTCACTCTTCTTCACCTCAACGCTTTCTTTAGAGGGATCAATTAAGAATCCTTGTTTTAAGATATTTTGTCCTATTAAGACTTGGTATCTCATATGACCTCTATCTGCAAGTGTAAATTTTTCTTTTATTTTTCTGTCACAAATTTCGACTTCAGCTTCAATGACAGGTCGAAGTTTTGCACCATGGGTGCTTTTGACAATTTTTGACTGAATGA
>JADHVI010000028.1 GCA_016784125.1 Candidatus Woesearchaeota archaeon | reverse complement strand
GGCCAATAAAAAGCTATGAATAGAAGTATTTTTTTTAATAAACTCGTTTTTTTAATGATGTGTTCCCAGTGAGAGTATATAATATATACTCCAAACAATCCTATTGCCCAAGAAAAAAGAGGGAACAGATTAAAACCTAGAACAATCAGCATTTCTTGATTATAACCATATTGGCTTTTTGCAATGACCATCCAAATCAAAGCAACTATTGAAGCAGTGTAGAGATGATTAAGAGAACTTTTTCTAGCAGTTAAAAACAAGTATGGATATAAAAGAAGGTAAACTGCTATTACTAACACATCTGGCCAAAAAATCCAGAATAGCAAAGCAACTGCTATGAATATAATTTCATCTACAACAACAAGTTGTTTCTTCCATTTGTGAAATTCATACTTAACACTTGTTTTTATGCTTGATATGTTTTTTAGAACATAGTCTTTTGTCTTTTTAACTTTAGTCACTGCAGTAATGATTTGTATATCTTAATATTTAAAATTACCTATTAGGTATTTTTCCGCCATTAAATTTATATATGTCAAGTTTTTAGAAGAAAATATGCATAAGACCACTTTAACTTTCGGAATAGTTCTGGCATTAGTTGGTGCGTACATAATGTTTGATGGAGATTTGTTTGGCGATAGAAACCTTTCCACAGCTATAACAATTGGGATTGTAGGAATAGCGCTGATTGCAACTTCTGTAGTTAAGAAAAAAAAGAAGTGATTCATCGTTAAATTTAAATATCTTTCAGACTTTTGTTTATTATGGTTAAAGCATTGATTTTAGTCGATTTTGAGAATGAATGGCTATTAAAAGATTCTGATTACTATGTGGGTGATGTCTCTGAAACCATTATTAAAACAAACAAGTTAATTGATTTGTGTAGAGACAATAACTATAAAATAATATTCATTCGTCATGTTGAAGAAGATTCTAATAATGCGTTCGCGGATAATTCTGAACGTACAAAAATAATTTCTTCTCTTCATAAAAATGAATCTGACATTTTAATAACTAAACATCGTATAAGCTCTTTTTTTAAGACTAATTTGGATGAAGAACTTGAAAGTGTGAAAGAAATAGTTATTTGTGGAATACTCACAAATCTTTGTGTACGAAGTCTCATACAAGATGCTTATGATCGAGATTATAATATTAAAGTTATTAAGGATTGTTGTGTGGCTTTTGATGAGGTGACACAAGAATTTACTTTCAAAGATTTGAAATCCACTAGAGATGAAATCAACTTTATGAATTTGGAAGAGTTTGTTAAGTAGTCATCGTTAAATTTAAATATCTGCCTTGCACTTGTTCTTCTTATGAATAAACCTTTAGTAACTCTGACAAGTGATTTTGGTATTCAGACTCAGGGTTGTGGTATAATGAAGGCCGTTGTTTTAGAAATTAATCCTAACGCAAATGTTGTTCATTTGATGCATGGTTTGCCTGACTTTGATATTTCTACGGCTGCTCGTACAATGGAGACTGTGAGCACTATTCAAGTAGGTTTTCACGTTTGCGTTGTAGATCCTGGTGTTGGAACTAGAAGAAAAGGAATCGCTATCAAAACCAAGAGAGGTGATTACTTAATTGGCCCTGATAATGGTGTTCTCATTCCAGCTACAAACATTTTAGGTGGTTGTGAAAAAGTTGTTGAACTTTCTAATCCGAAGTACATGAAGCATCCTGTTTCTCCAATTTTTCATGGAAGAGATGTTTTCTCGCCTGCAGCAGGGCATTTATCTGTAGGGGTACCTGTTGAAGAGTTTGGTGAGGAGTTGAAGTTTGAAGATTTGGTTAGAGCTCCTTATGAAGAAGCAATTGTCAAGAAGGATCAATTAGAAGCAAAAGTTATTCACATTAACAAGTTTGGTTCATTGCATCTCAATGTACTGGCATCTGCTTGGGATCAATTTGGCGTTGCAAAGAAAGTTTCCTTGAAATTTCAGAACACTGAAATTGAAGTTCCCTTTGTAAAGACATTTGGAAAAGTTCCAAAAAATAATTCTTTAATAATGGAAGATGATTATGGGCGAATAGAAGTGGCAATCAACATGGGAAGTTTTGCAGAAACATATCATGTTAGTGCGGGAGATAAATGTTTAATCAAGAAAGTTTAGAAAATGGATCAAGAAATAAAAGATCATTTAGGTTTTAACAAGGAAGGTTTAATTTATCTTGTTGGTGTATTGGTTTGTGTGTTTGGACTTTTATTGGCTGCATTCTTCAACATTTGGTGGATTGCAGTAAACTTTTTAGGATTATTCTTGATTGTTGTAACTATCATTATGAATTTCAAAGAAAGGTCTCATATTAGCATCAAAGTTGCAGGTATATCCATGAAATTTGCTGTGCTGGCTGTATTCGTAGTTATAACTGTTTTTGCACTTATACTCTTAGTTTAGAAAAAAATATTAAAAAAAAATTATAGAACTAGAAAACTAATCTCTGTTTACTTTTTTTTCTTTTCTTCTGCTTCAGGTTCTTCTTCAGTAGCTTCTTCTTCTCCGAAGTCTTCACTGTCTTCTGCTGTTTCTACAACCTCAGGTTCTTCTTCAGATTCTTCTACTGCATCTTCTGTTTCTTGTTCTGGAGCACTACTTTGTCCTCCCAAATCGCTAGCTTTGGTTAGTAAAGTCACATTTTGCGCTTGTAAACCTTTATCTGTTTCGGCAGGTTCAAAAGACACAAGGTCTTCATCTCTGATAAATGTTCCTTCCTTAACTGCTGTGTAGTGGACAAAGTAATCTTTGCCATCTTTTCCTTCTACGAAGCCAAATCCTTTGCTTCTATTAAACCATTTTACTGTTCCTTCCATTTCCTTTCCTCCTATAAAAACTCTCGCTCGATTATCTGAGCATTCATTAGCAATCATTAGTGTATATTTAAAGGTTTTGGGAGTTTAACTTTTATTATTGCTCTTTAAACTAAGCTTTTCTTATGACTTTTAAGAAGTTCCTTGTATTGCCATTAAGTTCTAAATAAGTGTTTTCTCTATTATCAAATATGCTCCTATTTTGTGTGTTTGCCATGTAACAAGAGTCATATATTTTCATTACTGTGCCTGGTGAATTCCTTAATGCTCTGCCCATTACACCTCTTAAACCCAGATTAAAAAAATATGCTGTCATTGATTGCGGCATATTATCAAATACATTAATTACTTCTTCTCTGCTATCTGATTTTAGGGCTGGATGTGCTTCGGTTAATATGTGCCAAACTGCTTCAACTACATGCATTGGATTATGAGTCCAATAACTTGATGGAGCTCTGAATTTTTCATCCCACATGTGTGCGTGGTTTTTTCTTGATATATCAAATAAGCTAGCGTCACCAGTTTTTGCCACATATCCTCTGTCAAAGTGTTCTATAACTCTAAATGGTGAATTTGTTCTTTCAGTTCCGTTTCCACTGGCCATTAATCCACTTAGTTTTAGACCTTTGAAGTGTGCATATAGTTTATCTGGTAGTTCATCAATACCTTGAATAACAACTATTCTATCTAGTGATGCTAATTTATCATGAGCTTGTGTTAATGCGTGATGTGCTATTACTATTCTGTTATGTTGGTTTTTTAGTGTTCCTGGAGTTAATTGGTATTTTTCTCCGCTTAGAACTTCATCATACTCTCGTATTAAACTTGCCTCACTTCTTCGATGCAATTCTCTAACCCTTATTTCATCGTGCATGATTTGTTCTAACTGTTTTCTTGTTTCTGGATTAACTTTGTGTCCGAGTTCTTGATAATCTCTTATTGCCGCGTAGAATTCTCCTGGTTTTAATTGAAATTTATCTAAAACTAATTCGTAGCTTAGTCCTTTTGCTCTCTCAAGAATAGCATTTGCATATGTTCCGGCGTCTTTTCTATTAGCCATTTTATATAGGCAGAACTAGTAATTTATAAAAGTTGTTCTTTTAGTTACTTAAAAGTAATAAAAAAATTAAAGAATGTCTACTATTTTTAATTTGAAGTTCAAATCCTTTCCTGCTAATGGGTGGTTGATGTCAACTGTGACTTCTTTATCAGTAAGATCAACAATCCTTGCTGGCATTTGCTTGCCGTCTGGTAAGCCCATAAGTAACATCATGTCTACTGCTGGTTCTTTATCCTTTGGCAAATGATCTCTAGGAATTTTTTGAACTAGTTCTTTTTTAGGTTCTCCATAAGCATCTGCTGATTTTAATTTAACGGTTTTTTCTTCACCTTTCTTCATACCAATCAACGCTTCGTCGAAACCTTTAATGACTTGGCCTGAACCAACTTCAAACTCTAGTGGTTTTCCGTGAATCTCAGATTTGTCAAATACTGTACCATCATCAAAAGAACCTTCATACTCAACTTTTACTTTATCGCCTTTTTTTACAGTCATAAATATCAACTCCTTTTAATTGATTATTTAGGTTTATTTTATAAATGTTTTGACTTATTCTAGGAATCCAATTAGTGCTTTATGATCACTTATACCGTCTACAACTTTCACATTAGATATCTTATAATTAGGTGTTGTAAAGAAGGTGTCTACTGCGTATGAAAGCCCTTTTTTTCTATGAATATTCTCATCAATAGTTGACACAACATCTTTTGGAAGATTATCTTTAAAATGTTTACAGAACATTGAGAACATCTCTCTTCCTCTGGGTGCATTGAAATCACCGCATAATAATAAATCATCAAAAGGTTTTATGAACTCTATCAATTTGACAAAATCTTTTTTTTGTCCATCATCAATTTGTCCATCAGGTGTCCATGCATAATGAACTGTAGCAATATTAAATTTCTTACCTTCATGTTCTATTGAAGAAACAATTAGTCCTCTGGCAACTTTAGTAAAATCTGTAAATACAATTACATTCTTTGGTCTAAAATAATATTCTAAAAATCCATTATTTGACAAGTTAGTTAACATCACCGTTCCTTGTTGAATTTCAACTCCTTTGGGAACATCAATGTGAGTATAATCTTTCATATGAATTGGCATAAACCATCCTTTCATTCCAAGCTCTTTTTTTATAAGATGAAAATGTGGCTCTAAAACTTCTTGTAAACAGACAATATCTGCCTTTTCTTTTTTTAGAAAAGGAATAACTGCATCTAAATGTCTGTCAAATTCTATGTTTAGTGTAATAATTTTTAGTTTAGTCATCTTTTTCTTAAGAAAGTTTTTAACTAGATTTTAAAAATTTTACCCATACATAAAAGTTCCTATTATGATAAAAATATCTAGGATTATCCATAAAGTATAGGTTATAATAATTGGTTTTTCTTTATGAACAATTCCATATGCAAGCCAAAAAGAAGAACAAATAGCATACGCAATCCAAGAATAGACAGAAACTCCCGCAGCATTTCTCTCGACCCAGATCTTCAAAATCTGAGGGATAGTCATGATTGGACCAACAATTCCTGCAACATATACAGCTCGATCCAAAAACCTTTTCGTCTTGTCTTTATGAGGAAAATCTCCTTCTCTTTTTCGCTTATGCGCATGGAGTAAACCATGGCCATCATGAACCATACTTTTTATTTCAACTTCATACTATTTAAACATTTTGGAGAAAAGTTTTTAAAAAACTGAACCTTAAAGTAATTATGAGAGTGGAGATAGAGGAAATTAAAAGTTTACTCTTAAAAGTTCTAATTAAAAATGGTTTGAACGAAGAAGATGCAAATACGATTCTGAATGAATATTTATATGGACAACTTTCCGGGAAAACTTCTCATGGCTTAGCATCCTTTCCGAATATAGTCAATAAACTTGCAAAAGGAGTTTCAAACTGGCGAATAATCAGAGAGGATGAAAGCTATGCGTTGATTGATGGTCAAGGATCAGTTGGATCTTTATTAGGAAAATTTGCTATTGATTTGGCTGTGAAAAAAGCAAAGCAAAAAGGCATAGCACTAGTTGGGATGAACAACATGTTTTCTTACATGATGCCAGGCTACTATGCAAAGCTAGCGGCAGATCAAGACATGATTGGGTTAGTAGTTGATAACTCAAGATCAAGAGTAGTTCCTTATGGTGGAACAGAGCCAAAACTTGGAACTAACCCAATAGGTTTTTCAGTACCAACAAAAACGATTCCATTCGTCTTAGACATGGCAACGGCTGTCAGAGGAATGGGTGAAGTAAAACTGGCTGCTAAACTGGGTGAAAAATTATATTCTGGAATGGCTGTTGACAAAGAAGGAAAGCCAACAACGGATCCAAACGCATTCAATGCTTTGAATCCTGCGGGCGGTTACAAAGGATATGGTTTGGCATTAGCAATAGAAATTTTAGCAGGTTCTTTTGTAAGAGCAAAGATGGGTGGCAGAATACAAGACTCTTTAGATAGAGGGTATTTGTTCATTGTCATTAATCCAACAATTTTTGTAAATTTAGATACTTTCAAACAAGAGGTTGCAGATTTACTTGATGAAATAAAATCTTGCAAGCCAGCAGAGGGTTTCAAAGAAGTAATGATTCCTGGAGAAAGAGCTACAAGAAACAGGAAGAGGAATATTGAATTTGGTTATTTAGAAATTGATGAAAAATTATTGAATGATATCAAGGCTCTTCTTTAAAGATTAATTCTAATTGTTTATCCATACCTTTGATTGTATCATAATCCTTGAATTCTTCTTTAGTAACCCATGCAAAATCATCAAAATCTTTTTCCAAAACAACATCTTCAGATTTCACCTTCACTTCAAAGCATACACCAACAACATTATAGACATCTGGTCTGCAAAAAGTATAATCATATAAGAATTCTTTATGGTCTTCAATATCTAAACCTACTTCTTCAAGCACTTCACGCTTCAAAGTGTCCATAATGGTTTCGCCTCGTTCAAGCTTGCCGCCAACAAAACCCCATTTGCCAGGGTAAGCAATCTCATTCATGCTTCTTTTGATAATTAGAAATTTATCTCTTTTCAAGTTTCGAATAAAAGCAGTAACTGCGACTATATGCTTTTTGTTATCCATT
>JADHVI010000008.1 GCA_016784125.1 Candidatus Woesearchaeota archaeon | reverse complement strand
TGCAAATACTGCCACGATGCAAGTTTGTAAAAATGCGATTTGCAAACTCAATCCTTGTCTGATTAATGTTTCCATTACTACACCTGCAAATATTAATGGGAACGCAACGTCTCCTCCGCCCAGAATTGCATTCTTAACTCTTTTTTTTGTTTTTCCAACTAACGGTTTTTTAGGCATTTCAATATGAATCTTCTTTTTTTCATAAGGAATCATCAAGCCAGCAAATAATTCGCTTTTGCTTTGGAATTTGGCCATTTTAACCATGTGTTTACTCTTCCAAACAGCATACATGTCATAACCTGAGATAACAATTAACAATATAATAATCCATAATAGGTCAAACATAGGTACAATCAAAACTGCCAGACCAGAATAAATTAATATTTCTGTAATGTTATGGATAAAAATGTTTTTTTTGAAAAATTTCAGTAATGAAAAAATGAATGCTACAAGAAAGGCGATGGCAAAATTCATCAGAACTCCTAAAGCAATACTCATGGCAAAAAATATTGCTATGAAGAACCAAATTTTCCAGACAAGCATCTTATTCCAATACATTATTAGCAATAAAAGTGCTGTTCCAACAATGATTGCAACAACCAAATATAAAAATGATCCAAAGCCCGTAGTGTCGGGTCTTTCTCCAAGAGATGTGTCTCCATGATTAATTACTATTGTTCCATTTATTTCTTCAACACTGCTAATGTCTTCTTGTATGAGAAACAATCCAAATATTTGTGTCAAGAAGAATATGAATATAATAATTAAAGTGACACTTAACTCATGTTTCATGCTATTGGTTCTGCAATCTTTCTTTAATACTTTACTATTTTATTGAATTCTTCAAGATATTTTTCAGCCACGATTTCGCTATGAATAATCAAAATGTTCTCATCATTTTTTTCATTAGCATTTTTTGTTGGATTATAACTGCCGGTTATTACGGTTTTATTATCTATTATGAAAACCTTATGGTGCATCGTGCCAGAATTATTATCAGGAAGTACGTTTATTCCTGAATTGTTAATACGATGAAATAAGTTGTAATTCATATTAATCCTTTTTTTCTCCATAACACCTTCAACCTTTACAAAATCATTTTTTTCAATTAATGCATTCGCAATATCTGTATCGGTAAAAGAAAAAATCATAAATACGATGCTTTTTTCAGCACCCATTATTGTTTCTAAAACTTTCTCTTGGCAATCATCTTCAGGACAAAAATAGTTTTCAATCAAGAACCCGTTGAAGATTAGAGTTGTTTTTTTGGTTTTCTTAATTTCTCTTTTTTTTAATTCCTCAAATTCATCCAAATAATTTTGTGCCAATAGTTTGGATTCAATTATGATTAAGTTATTATTATTCTTTAAGTTGCCATTCTTAGTAGGGTTAAATGATCCTGTAATGATTATTTCTTTGTTAATAACGCAAAACTTATTATGCATTAATCCTTTACTACCTACTGATATTCCGATTGATTCAAAGTTTTCTTCATATATTAAAACTTCAAATCCTTCAAGATGTTGTTCCAATCTTTGCAAATCTAAATCATAGAATGCACACTTTGCATCTGCTGCGCCTTCTAAATACCTAATTATGGCTTCTTCACAGTCATCTCCTGGACAAAAGTATAATTCTATAAATCCTTGTTCTCTAAACGTATTTGTGCATGCAGTTAATAGAATTAATGTTGTAATAATACAAATTAGTTTCATATAATAGGCTTGGATTTGAGGTTTTATATTGTCTTTTGAGAATTTTTCGAAATATTTACGGGAAGATTTTCTCCAAGCTTTTTGCCAACGCATATTTTGTTCTTGGCTGTAATTTTTCTACTGCTTCAATTAAATCGTTTCTTTTTTCTTTAGTGCCAATTTTTATCTTATTTGTTTTACAAAATCCAATTATTTCATCTTCCAAGATATTTTCCAAAATTTTAATTCCTTCATATTTGTGAGTTTTATTATTCAAATAGCAGTTTAATTTTTCTTTGATTTCTCTATCAAGATTTGTTGGTATTAAAGTTTGTTTGGATATTTTCTTAACTGTTCGTATTTTTTTGTTTTTTCCAAATATATTTTTCAGAATTAGCTTTGCGACTCTAAATTCTTTTGACCCATCATCTAATAATTCTATAATTTTTTCTTTTTTTATTTTCCTATTAACGCGAATGCTTTTTCTAGTTTTTTTCTCTATTTTAGTGCTGATGTTTTGTGTTTTCATTTTGTTACTATTTTGAAATGGTCATAAATCGAAACATTTATATAATCTGCTTCATATCTGAATTTCAGAGGTAAATAAAGAGGGGGATGCGATTCTAACATTACTAATATTCATTTAATACTCACCTCTTTTTCCCGGGAAGATTCCGATATTCTTGGAATCTTCCAGGGTTTATAATCATGATTTTCTTCTTAAACTAACAAAGGTAATAACTAATACTCCTGCGATAAAACCCAATATGAATGTTAGTAATAATTCGTTTTGAATATGAAAATTGAATCCGTCATTTATTGGGAAGTACATATCTAATCGGCTTAATTCTAAGGAGTATTCAGCAAATGTCAAACTTGATACTAGATCATGATCAATCAATGAATTTGAGTATTCATAATAACTATATCCTAAGAGCGGGAAAAAACCTTTGGATTCTTGTTCAACAAGAATATTTCTAATGGCTTCTAATTTTTCTAGAAGTACGGGCCTCATATCTTCCTGCTTTATGCTTAAACCAGTAAGCAGAATGTTAGCTTCTGCTTTGGCTCTGCTAGCTTTGAACAAACAAAGAGCATACTCTTTTAATTCGTATTTGTACCTTGCATCATCAACTTGTTTTTTAATATCTTCAACAAACTCTGGCAAATATATTTCAATATAATTAACCCTGTCTTCTGCTTCACCAATCTTATTTATGCAACTCTCTCTCAAATGCTCCTCATTAAGATTAATCTCTCTACTATTTAATTCAAAGAATGCAGACCACGCAACAGCGCTGAAAAATCTTTCTTTAGTATAGGCCAAAGAAGAGCTGGATATATTATCATATTCAATATTATCAAAATAGTTTCTGGCTTCTGTTAATCGTTCTTTCACAATCATATATGTTTCTAATTCTGAAAGGGAAGTAAAATTAATATTGTCAACTTCATTTTCAACAGAGCTTATTTGATCTTTTAGTTCATCATAAATAATTTGTAATTCTGTTTCTCCTTTTTTTGAAAACTCGATGTTTCTAAGTCTAAGGCTCGCCGAGAAACAATAACTAGCTCTAGAATAATGGTTCGTGGTATTCTTAGCTATTTCGGATCTATTAAGGAAATTGTCTGCAATTGCTCGTATTGAACTGTTAGTATCATTAATGTTGGCGAGAATACTTTCGCTTCTTTGACATAATGTTTCGGCTACTGAAGCCATGATTCTCGTATATTCTTTGGAAACAGAAACATTAATTTGTTTTTTAGAGAAATCTTTGCCTGTGAAATGAAATAGTGCTTCTTCAAGGTTCTTGGCCTTAACAATAGTTATTTTTTCATCAAGGCCTCTTTCCTGTATCTTTGAAGTGTTAATAGAAGATTGCCATTTTGGAATTATGATGGTTGTAAATCCATTATCAATGGCTGCGTTCACTTTACCTTCAATTCCTCCAACCGGTCCGATTAAGCCACCTGAATTTATGCTTCCGGTAATGATTGCCTCTTCATTCATTTTGAGATCTGATAAAACACTTATAGTGAGAATGGTTATGCCGGCTCCTGCACTAGGACCCCCAACTATGCTTGCTTCAGCCCTGATTTTATAGAAAAAATCGTATTTACTGCAATCTTTTTTCAAGAAATCACATGCTACTTCATTTGCAAATCTGGTTGAAATCTGAGTGTCTAATTTTGTTAAAGGATATGAATCAATATATATACTTCCTCTACCGGGTTTTACTTCCAAGTATAGATCTGCAACCCCTCCATCTGTAAGATTTGGTCCACTAATAGTAAGTAAGTTCATATGTCCTGTTTTGGCAGACACAATCGGCAGTATTAACAAGACCATTAATATTAGTATTATTATATTGGAATGTTTCATTTTTTCTTGTACCGGCCCCTCTCCTCGACAGATTTGAGTCTATCCATTATTTCTTTGTAATGATGAGCATTTTTATAACCTTGATTAAATGCGTCAAATGTTTTTTCGTCCACTTGGTAATGTTTACTTTCTAAAGCTTGTTTAAATAGATGTATATCTACTGCTTTGTCTTCTATTTTTTCTGAAAAAAACGATAAACCAAAATCGATGAAAAATATTTCTTTGTTGAGAATCATGTTGGATGTTGTTAAGTCCCCGTGAATTATTCCCTCGTTGTGCATGGTTGCAATTTTCTCTCCTATTTCTTTTGCAAGAGAGGGTTTTTTATCTAATAAGTCTTTGATTTTTGGACCTTCAATGAATTCCATCTCAATGGTTTCTTTCCGATCGGTTTTCAAAAGTTTAGGGGCTTTTATAGATATTTTATCAAGAATTTTTGATTCTACACGAGTACGATTTTTTCTTAAAGCTTCGTCTATCTCTTTAATTCTGTAACTTTTTTTTATTCGCTTCTTTATTACCTTGTTATTGTCAAGATAAATTGTTGCTTCAGCACCCGAACCTATTATTTTCATAGATAGCTAAGAAAAGTGCTAAATTTAAAAGGGTTTTCTTTGTAATATTAGAATTCGCAAAAAATCTCGTCGAGATCGTCGTCACTTAAATTTTTCCTATTAAGGTCACAAACACTTTTTTTCTGTACAGAGCTTTTTATTCTCTTTATTTCCTCTTCTTCTTCCATTAATAAGCATTCTTCCATTTTAATCTGATTTGTAGAGGCAGGATGTTTCCTTTATCTGTTCATACTCTGCTTCATCATCTGCCTTTTTTTGCAGGTCTTTTGAAACTTTGTAGTCGAGTAGTGAGTCTAAATCCATTTTTTACCTCTCAATGGTAGTTAAAATGTAATAACTCGTATTTAAATCTTTCGTTTTTTTAACTATTTAGAAGTAGTTAATCTTTATTTTAGAGGGAAACGAGAAAATTTTTTACAACTAAAACAAGAATAAACAAGTTTGCCAGTTTGAGTTCTAACACGAGAATTACTGCCTGGTCTCAAATACTTATAACAATGTTTACAAAATTTACGCTTATATTCGGATTTAAGACTAATTTTAAACTTCATAGCAATTTTCCTTGCTAAATCAACATAACGATCAGCCAAACTCGAATCCTCACTAAATATTTTATCTGCTTGACAGAAAAGTATCTCAATACGTTTATTAGCAATCTCAAGTTGATCACCTGGTTTTTTTGAGTATTTTCGAACCATAACATAATAAAAGAGTGCACTTTATAAAAATTTAATCAAAAGCGTTATAAATCAGAACTGTCTAACAATAACAGGATGGGGATCTTTTCGTTTCTAAAAAAAAAGGAAGAAATAATTAAATTTAATCAAGTAGAAAGTTGGATTAATAGTTATCTGAAAGAAAAAAATTTAGATAAGAAGCTAGAACTATTCAAACAAGACCTAAAAATAAAAATAGACGAAGTAAATATTCTACTACAAAAACTGCAAGACGCTAGTTTGATGAATGAAAATATTCCTGAAAGAGTCAAACACATAATGCAGGGCAATAGGGACAATTATATTAGAAAAATAAATTTATTTATAGAAAATATTAATCCTCCGGATGAGTATTTACAAATAAGAGAATTCTCAAAAAAAATAACTGAAGATCTAGATAAATTAACAGGAGAAACACAGAAAAGTTATTTTGTTTTAAAAGAATTCTTAGAAACAGAATTAGCAGGGGTGGCGAAGAAGATAAAAGAAATTGAAAAAAGTGCAATAAAGTTTAGACAAGACATCGAAAAAGAGAATATAAATACATTAGAA
Organism: Candidatus Woesearchaeota archaeon; assembly: GCA_016784125.1. GTDB lineage: Archaea > Nanobdellota > Nanobdellia > Woesearchaeales. The sequence continues at coordinate 27,952 of JADHVI010000008.1, read as the reverse complement.
GAAATGAAACAAAAAGTATCTGATTATCATAATTCCAAGGAAACATTGGCAAATTTAAAAGAACAAAAAGAGAAACAAAAGGAAGAACTTGAAGAGTTAAAGAGTAAGAATAAAAAAACTCGGAAAAAAATAGATGAATTAAAACAAGCGCCAGGATATAAAGAATATAAATCTTTAACGCAAGCAAAGGAAGACTCGGAAAAAGAAGAGCAAGCTGTAAAAAAAGAAATCATAACACATTTTTCTACATTAGAAAAGGCTTTCAAGAAATATAAACGCATGTCTTTAGATGAAAAAACAATCGATAAATATCTGAATAATCCTGCTGATGCTCTTTTGAAAGATGAGGAATTCAAAATATCAATTGTCATGGATAAAATGATACAATCATTAGATAAACTAGAACTAAAAGATAAAAAAGCAGAGAAAACAAAGGAAGAAATAAGAAACCTGAGTAGAGAACTGTTAAAGAATATGCAAACTCATCTGCAACAAACCTTGGAAAAACAAAAAGAAAACAAAAAAAGGTTATTATCAAATACATCAGTCATGAGTATCTCTGAACAAGAAAATTGGGTTGAGAACATTGAGCACAGAATAAAAGAAAAAGAACAAGAAATTGAAAACACGGAGAACTACATAGACCGAATCAATCCGCGTTTGATAAAACAACAAGTGAGAGATTTGCTCAAAGAATTCTCGGTGATTATGGATGGATAAAATCAACACTTTTATTTCTGAATTTACAAATTTCAAGATTGAAGGCATAGTAAAAAAGGGTCGAAGATACTATTGTGCCAATGAAGAACAGATAAAACTAAGTGAGAAAATAGATCGAGATTTATTTTCGATAGGGATGTTTTTTGGAGAACAAAAAAAAAAATTTGAGCCAACACCAGCATTAATTGAAATTATCGCGAAACATTCTGATAAAAAAGCATTTGTGAATAAAAAAGCAGAATGGCTTTTCCTTTGCGGAAGAGATATACTTGGAGAAAGCATAATAAAAACAAATGTTACAGAAGGACTAATTTTAGTTCAAAATGAAAAAGATGAAAATATAGGATACGGTTTAATTAAAAAAAGAAAAGGAATATACGAGATAAAAAATTTGTTAGATAGAGGAAATTATCTGAGAAGAGAACACTAATTCTTCAGAACTTCAATTCCCGCCAATGTGCCTGTTTTAATGTATTCTAAAGTTGCTCCACCACCAGTTGAAACATAGAAATATTCATTCTTCAAACCGAGTTTATCAATGATGGTAACACTGTCTCCACCGCCAACAATAACTTTGGCTTTTGAACTAGCAAGATATTTGGCTAATTCCTCACTGCCTCTCGCAAACTTTTCAATTTCATAAACACCCATTGGTCCATTCCAAAAAATTGTTTTCGCACCTTTAAGCTCTTTTTTGAATAAATCAATAGTTTTCTCGCCAATATCCAAACCAATTTGAGTTTTAGGAATCTTATTTGCATCAACAGTTTTAGCCTTTGCATCCTCTTTTATTTCAGGAGCGATGACTATATCTGTTGGCAAAACAATCTTTTCATTGTATAACAACAATCTTGCAGTTGTCAACTGTTCATCTTCACATAATGATTTGCCTATATTCCATCCTTTAGCTTTGTAAAATGTAAAAATCATCGCTCCACCCAATAATAGCTTGTCAACTACTGGAAGCAACATGTTTATAGCAGGAAATTTATTTGAAAATTTCACTCCGCCCATTATAACTACCAACGGTCTTTCCATTTTTGAAAAATTCAAATGCTTTATTTCTTTCTCCATCAATAATCCGGCACAGGAAGGAATGAATTTTGGAATACCAACAATGCCTGCATGTTTGTTGTATGAAGCTCCAAATGCATCATTCACAAAAACATCTGCGTGAGAAGCTAGCTTCTTAGCAAACTCTTCATCATTATCTGTTTCTTCCTTATGGAAACGAACATTTTCAAGAAGAACAATCTTATTATCAGGAATAATCACATCAATACAATCATCCAATTTAACAATATTTTGTCCGATGTGCTTCATTAAACAAATAGCTAATTTATCAGTTTTTAATTTAGGAATAACAGTACCTTTTGGACGACCCATATGGGTAAAAATTATTAATTGTTTTGCTCTTTTTAGAATGTGTCTAATTGTGGGCATACTCTGTTTAATCTTAAAATCATCAGTTATGTTCCCATTCTCGTCTAAAGAAACATTCATATCTACTCTCAAAAGAACTCGTTTATTAGTTATATCAACTTGTGTAAGTGTTCTCATGAATAAATAGAAGAGTTAATAGTATAAAAAATTAATCATAAAATTCTCAAAACATCAACTACTCGGTTGCTATAACCCCATTCATTGTCATACCACCCAACTATTTTAACGAGACGACCATTAACCTTAGTTGATAAAGCATCGAGAATGCAGGAGTGTTTGTTACCAATGATATCGGTGCTTACAAGTGGTTCGTTACTATATTCTAAAACACCTTTCATATGATGTTCTGCAACGTTTTTGAAAAGCATGTTAATCTCTTCAACACAAACTTTTTCTTTTAGTATGGCAACGAAGTCAGTGATGCTTCCATCAGGTACAGGCACTCTCATTGCCATTCCATCAAGTTTACCTGCCAGAGATGGAATAACCTTTCCAACAGCACTAGCAGCACCAGTAGTTGTAGGAACAATATTTATGGCTGCGCTTCGTGATCTTCGTAAATCCTTATGAGGCGCATCAACAATTCTTTGATCAGCAGTGTATCCATGAACTGTTGTCATGAATCCGCTTTCAATTCCATAATTATCATTCAAAACTTTGACCATTGGAGCTAAACAATTAGTTGTGCAAGAAGCATTGTCTATAACATGATGTTTTTCTTTGTCATACTCATGCTCATTCACACCTAAGACAATACTAAAATCTGTTCCTTTACCTGGTGCACTTATCAAAACTTTCTTGGCGCCAGCTCTAATATGTTTTTCTGCATCTTCTTTTTTTCTGAAAAAACCTGTGCTCTCGACAACAATGTGTATGTTTAGTTCATTCCAAGGAAGATTCTCAGGATCACGTTCAGCAAATACTTTTATCTCTTTACCATCAATAATAATGGAGTGTTCTGTATGCTCTACGCTACCCTTAAATATTCCATGAACAGAATCATATTTGAATAAATGTGCTAGAGTTTTGGTGTCAGTTAAATCGTTAACTGCGACAAATTCAAGCTGTTCTTCTCCCATCTCATGGAAAGGGTGTGTCATCCACGCTCTAAGAACCATACGTCCTATTCTACCAAATCCATTGATTGCCACTCTAACCATATAAACACCTCTTTTTATTAAACTGTGGACTCCTTGAAATTCTCATTCGTTTTAGTCCAAATCTCTTCGTAAGTTGCTAATTTTTTTTTAATTAAAATATCTGATATGGCTTCCAATTGGCTTCTCACAAGTGCTAGTTTGTAAGTATTAATTAGCAAAAGCTCTTTTAATTCTTGTTTTGAAAGTTCAGAAATCTGTTTATCCAAATTATTTTCGACTTCTTTTTTTGCTTTTTTGCTAAGAACCAACTGAATCACCCCTTAAATAATAGTTAGTAGATTTATATAAAAATCTTTTGCTTTTCCAAGACGAAAAAGATATGTCAATATAGAAAAAGCATAAACAATTATTTTTTTAGATAAACAGTTGTTGAAGGAAAGGCAATATTTATCTTGGCTTTTTCAAATCTTCTTTTAATTTCCATATTAATATTGTGTTGTGCATTTAATATGTTATCCAGATTCTTTATCCAGTAAATAATAAGAAAATTTAATGCACTTTCGCCAAACATATTGAAGCTAACAATTGATTTGTCATCAGTGTCTTCATTCTTAATTACAATTTCTTCAATTATTTTTTTTGCTTCTTTCATTTTCTGCATGGAAGTAGAGTACTCAACGCCAATATTCATTTTTACTTTTCGACTCTTTTCTTTAGTAACATTTTCTAAGATGGAATTAGCAATTGTTGCGTTTGGTACAACCAATTGAAAACCATCTAAAGTTTTTAATCTGGTGCTTCTCAATCCAATATCTTCAACTATGCCATCATAACTTTCGATTTTGATCCTGTCACCAAGTTTGAACGGTTTATCGGTCATTATTGTAACGCCACCAAACAAATTTGCTAACATATCTTTGGCTGCAAGAGCAAACGCCAATCCGCCAATACCAAGACCTGCAATAAGTGAAGTTACATCGTAACCGAAGTTGTCAAAGATTATTATTATGGCCAAGCATGTTATGGTTACTTTAACGATCTTTCTGACAACCGGTAAAAGTACGTCATCTAAATCTGATTTTGTCTTAGCAGTTAAAGGAGCTACGTAATTCACAATCAAGGCGTCTATAAATACAATCACAAACCAGAAAATATCTATGGTTAATATTATTTCAACAACATTTCCGAAAAAAGTGTCTGCACTGGATGAAAATGTTAGTGTTTTCAGAGCAATGCTTAAACCGATAATGAATATTAAGAAAACAAGAGGTTTCTCTAAGGTTTGAACCAACAAATCATCAATTCTATTCTTTGTCCTAGCTGCTTTCTTCTGTAAGACATTTCTGCTAATATAAAAAACAATTTTTCCTACAACTGCAGCTATAATTATTATTATTATGAAAACTAAATACCTAATTAGTGTATTACCAAAATAAGTGTGTTCTAAAAACGCGATCATAATAATCTATTCGTTCTGATATATTTAAATGTTTTATGGTCACTTTATCTGAGATTCAACCCACGCAAGATACTCTGCATTAACTCTGGTTTTAATCTCAACAATTGCAGGAATGTCGTATGAGTGAAGCTTTCTAATTGCATCTTTTACTTCCTCTGTTCTCCTATCAATTGTTTTTACCCAAAGAATGGCCTCATTATGATCTTGCATCTTACCATCCCACTCATACAAAGAATTAACTTCAAAAATATTTGCACATGCAATGAGCTTATCTTTTAGCAATGCTTTGGCGATTTTCTTTGCTTCGATTTTATTTTTGCAAGTAGTGTAATAAATAATCATTTTTTCATTTTTTTATAGGCAACAAAAATAATTAAGACTATTTCTAGTAAAATTACTATTGGCCGGAGAATTCTATGAATGTCGCTGAAATACTGTCCTGTACCAACAAATATTGCTATTAGTCCTCCAAGCAATAAGCCTATTAAAACCCATTCTTTTAAAGAATCTTTTTTATGAGGAAGATATATGCTTAGTAAAACAACTATTAGTCCCAAAATAGTTGAAATTATGAAAATTAAAAAGTTATGATTTTTTTGAGCAAGGTCATAATCTCTAGAACAAGTTTCACATTCATAATTTGTTATACAACCATTTTCATACTTAGGAAGATAATCTCCACGTTCTGATTGACAGGATTCTGCGTTTAATTCAGAAAAATCAGCTTCTGGGCAATTAAGATTTTCAACTTGAACTTTGACAGGCATGGATAGAGTGTTACAAAAATCATCATAATCAGGTCTTTCTTGAACAGCAGTTATTAAGCTAAATATAAATATTGCAAATAATATGGTTATACTAATTATAACTCCGAATTTTTTCAGATTATTCATTTTATGTATAAGCTTTTTTCATAAAGTGTGAATACTTTCTTAAGATCTTTTTGCTCCACAATCCTTCTTAATTCCATTCTGGCAGAAGCTTTTGCAAGTCTCATAATTCCAAGAACTAATCTTGGACTGACTTCAACTAAGAATTTTTTTTCATCTTTCTTGAGCTTAGTTGCGAATTCCACTATTTGTCTCTTTAGTTTTTCATCAAATCCAACATCAATCATCTGCGAAAACACAATGTAATCCCTTATGAATAACGCATCATTGACATCTAAGTTTTTTGTTCTCTCACTAACAATCTTCTTAGCAATATTAATAAATTCCTTAGTTCCAGGTCTTCTGAGAAAGAATACTAAATGAAATCTGGATAGTAGGGCTGGATCAAAGGGTATTTGTTTTAACCAAGTGTCAGGAGTTCGCCCAACAAATTTATCTCCTTTTGGATTTGCAGTGGCAAGCAAGCTGATTCTTGCATCAAGTTTTATGTGTTTATTACCTTTATCATATGTGACAAAACCTTTTTCCATAGCATTTAGCAATGAGCCACGATCTCTTAATCGCATAAGGTTTAACTCATCAACACAACAAATTCCATTATCTGCCATTGGTAAGAGTCCTTTTATAAGTTCATTTCCTTTAAATGTGACTGTGAGTCCTGCGCTGCTAGTTCCAGATCCTAATCCAAATGATGAAATTGGTGCAACTTCATCAATTGCTCTTAAAATATCTGTTTTTCCTGTACCGGGATCTCCAAGCAGCAAAACATGAATTTTATCTAGTGAGAATAGTGATAAGAGTGCTGCTTCTTTGACATCTTCTAATCCAACTAAGTGTGGTGCAATAAATTCCATTAATTTTTGTTCGGCTATGAGTGAAAATTCTTCATATTTTTCTTCGCGCACCCTTTGTTCAACTATATCACTCCAATTTTGGGCAAGTGTTGTTATATCAGAATCTTCAATAGCCGTATTTATTATTGGAAACTGTTTGTCAGGAATGAGTTTGTTGGAAACTTTTAAAGATGAACTTGCTAGCCCGATTTTTCCTTGTTTTAGAAGTTTGTTTACTTTCTTGAAATCATTAATTTCCAAGTATGGCTTTAGCTTATCTAATTCTTTTTTCTTTTTACCAGATAGCGGAAAAAGCAATTTTACGAATGACATGTTCCCTCATAAACTAATAATTTACACTACCATATAAAGTTTTCGGGATTCTCATATTAATATACTTTTTTCCTCCATTTTTCCAAAACATTTTTATATACACAAACCTATACTGATATGGGGGAATAGTTAGAAATATTCTAAAATGGACGATTTTGACTTTGACAAGTTGATGGAAATACAAAGGATGACTGCCTCGAGAATTAGACAGGAGTCCGAAGTAGATAATAAAATAAAGATTTTAGACATATTAAACGATTTAACAACAAGACCTGGCAAAAAAATACAAGTTGAAGCAGTTATTCTTGAAGGAGCGGCACAAGGATTGGCCGAATCAGAAGTTCTTGCAACACTTGATGCTTTGACATCAGATGGAATGCTTATTAAGCCTGACATAGGCTATGTACAACTATCATAGATATTTTGTGAATTGTGTTTTCTAGTATCCAAACAATGTTTTTTGTTTACTATTATTGATTATATCATCAAAGTTAGTGTTGTAAAAGCCAAGCACAGAATCAGCTAAAGGTTTAACTTGTTTTTCGATGTAATGGTCATAATCTAATCTATCTTTCTGAATCTCCAAAGGCTCCGGACCATTAGTTGTCATAACATATTCAATAACATTACTCTTCAATTCTTTCAGCATCCTCGCCGCCTTGACATGTGGTGGTGTGGTTTTTGTATATTCGGCTAAATTTTTCCTAATAGACTTTCTATATACAAGCAGATCATCGTATTTGCCTTTTTTTAAATCCTTGACAAAGTTTTTGACGTATTCAGCAATTTCTTGTTTGTGAAAAATTTTGTCCAACAATTCTAACTGAAATTTCTTTGCTAGTCCTGTCCAATCACGTCTGACAAACTCCAACCCAACAAAATCCATTTTTTCCTTGCCATCCTTAATAATTAAACCTGCATATCGTTTTTTGCTGCCTACTTCCGAACCACGAGCTTTTGGCATGAGAAACATCTTGTAAGTCTTTTCAAATTCTAATTCTAAGAAACTTTTAACACCATACTTTTTGGTGATGTGAGCAGTAAAAAATTTGTTGATTTCTCTTTCAATCTCTTTTCCCACTTTATTTGCATCTTCTTCGTTTTCAACTTTTAAATTAACAAAGACAGAATCAGTGTCTCCGTAAATAACTTCAAAACCTTTCTCTTCAATTTTTTTTGTTGTGAGCTTTATCAAATATTGACCAAAATAAGTAATTGCGTTTGCCATGTCAATGCTATGGAATCTGAAAACAGGGTTGGCCATCACACCAAACATTGAATTCATAACAACTTTTATAGCATAACTACCTGTGGCATCTTTCTTTTTTTTGATTTCATCTCTTGCGTCCCATAACCTTTGAATCATATTCGATAAAATCCCTTCTTCTTTTCGAAAACAAGCACCATTAGGGGCTTTAATCAAATCTTTACCTTTACCATCTGGAACAAATGTGAATGGATCAATATTGAAAGTTCTAATAATGCTTGGATACAGGCTCTTGAAGTCACAAACAATGACATATTCATAAATACCAGGTTTGGATTTCATTACAAAACCGCCTTTAATCCTCTCTTCCCTTTCTCCAAAGTGAGCTGATGGTGCAACATAACCTTTTTTTCTCAAGTCTCTTAAATACAAAGAATCAAAAGAGGCGATACTGCCTTTAACTCTGTCAAGTTGGATGCCTGTTAACAAAGAACGTTGAGCTGTCAATCCAATAACGCCGGTTTTTTCTAAAATTTTAGTGACTAGCACAGAATCTTTCAAATTATAATCTGCGAGTTTTTGAGGATCATTCTTAAAAGCATCTTCAATTTCTTCGCCCTTATTATCTTGGCCAATAAGTTTTTTTTCTCCAAGAAGTTCTTGAGCTGCAGTATCAAGCTTGTAATTAGGTAGTTTAACAAAAGATAATTTTAGAAGTTGAATTCCATCAAGTACAACTCTACCAGGTATGTTGGCTGTAGAATCACGGAAGAAAGATTCTTCTTTTCTAATTTTACAATCCCAATCGATCCTGCCAAGTTGAAAGGGAATATTATATTCTCTGAATTTTGCTTCTAACTTTAATAAATCAAAATCAACAACATTCCAACCTGTGATTATATCAGGATCTAATTCCAAAACCTTTTTCTTGAAAAGTTCCAATAATTCTTTTTCGTCAGAAACACTAATAGCATTTTTTAATTTTTTATCAGAAATAATCATTGCTTTAGAAAAATTATTCGTGTGTAGTGATATTGAGAATAAATTTTTTACATTCCTATCAGTTTCAATATCAAATGACAAAATTTTGAGCTTAGGAATCCAATCAGCTGAAGATAATTCGGGGTCCTCATAAATTCGATCGACAAAATCACCCTTTTTGAAATCACCTTCAATATTTAATGAACCTTTGATACCCAAATCCATCATGTATCTATACGCAAACCTAATATCTGCTTCGTAGCAGTCAATTTTTTCTTCAACAAGTTTTTTTCTTAGCTCGGGAATTTCCCTTGGAACATTCATAATTACTTTAACAACAGTATCTCTGTCAAAAGTTTTTAAATCGCATTTTTCATATTCAAAGACATTAATTTTCAAGGCTTTCTTCAAATGTTTCTCTTTGATAAAGAGATATGGTCTGAAAAAATTTATTGTTAAGAAAGATTCACCATTTTCTAATCTGCCAAATAAATAAACATATGCCTTATTATCAGTAACCCTATAAGTTGGGTAAACAACAAACCCCTTCATGAGTTATAAGAATGGATGAGATTATTTAAAGTTAGTGGAAGAACTAAAAACCTTTAATGGTTTCGCCCCCTCTTTTATCAGGCGGTACTAGAAACTTTTTATATCTTTTAATCATGAATTTTAAATCTTCAGTAAATTGTGCAGGATTCTTTTTAATGGCTGCTTGAAGTTTTTTCAATGAGTAAACTTGTATTCCTGTTGATTCACCATCGCAGAAGTTTATGGATCCATCATAATAACCCAAATAAAATGTGGTGATAAAAGGTTGTTCAAATCTTTCTTTACGAAGATCATTCACTGACAAAAAATTTTCCATGTGTTCTAATTTACGAACCAATCCAATAATTTTTAGATCTGTTGCATCAAAAGCCATTCTGAATTCTTCATCTGTAAGAACAACTGCAGGAAAACCAAGCTCTTCATGACATTCTTTAACAACTGTAAGATCCCATGTATGACCAACTTTTAAATGTCCACCAATTGTTTTATCAAACAATCCAGGATTTCTTTCTTTTTCATCGCTTCTAAGTTGAATGTAAAGATTTCCTTTAGAATTCATTAATAGTAATCTTATTGATTTAACTTTTTTAGTTATCTTGCCAGTTTGTTCATATTCAGCTTCAATTTCTTTATAGAATTCATGTCTATCTTGAAGACCAAGAAGTGTTCCGTTAAGATCATATATTTCTAACTTTTCACTCATACAGTATCATTAGTCGAGAACATATTTAAATCTTTCCACTAGATTTAAATAATAAGCTATTCTATCCTCCTCCATGCATAAAAGAATTATGATTGTGAAGAAAGAGAAGTGCAACCCTGAGGGTTGTGGTGGCTATCTCTGTATGCGAGTTAGTCCTAGCAATCGCGCTGGAAAAGATGCAATCATGAAATCACCTGATGGTAAAGTTATGGTGAACGAAGAAGTCATAACTGATGGTGATAGAATTGCTGCTAACAAATGTCCGTTTCATGCTTTAGAAATGATTAACCTTCCAGAAGAGCTTGATAAAGAACCAATTCATCGATATGGAAAAAATGGATTTGCACTTTACAACTTGCCAATACCCATATTTGGAAAAGTTGTGGGTATAATTGGGAGGAATGGTATTGGAAAGTCAACCGCCATAAAAATATTAGCGAATGTTTTAGAACCAAACCTTGGCAAAGTAGAAGATGAGGAATACAAAGCAAGCCATGAAGAATTAATCAATTATTTCAAAGGAACCGAAGCACAGGGATTCTTCGAAAAAAGAAAGAAAGGAGAAATAAAAATTGCTTACAAACCTCAACAAGTTGATATGATACCAAAACAATTTGACGGAACAGTTAAAGAGCTACTAGAAAAAATAGATGAAAAAAATGCTTTAAAAGAAATATCCGAAAAACTTGAACTAACAAAAATATTAGGTCACAAAATAAAAGATATTTCTGGCGGAGAACTCCAAAGAGTTGCGATTGCGGCAACCGTATTGAAGAAAGCAAACGTTTACTTTTTTGACGAACCAACATCTTACCTCGATATAAAACAACGATTAAAGATTTCAACGTTCATACGTACATTAGCAGATGAAAACACTGCAGTAATAGTTATAGAACACGATTTAATAATTCTGGACTATATGACTGATTTCACACATTTAATGTATGGAAAAGAAGCGGCTTATGGAATAGTCTCACAGATTAAAACTACTAAAGCAGGCATCAATGTCTACTTATCAGGATTTTTACGGGAGGAAAACATGCGATTTAGAGCTAACGCAATAAAATTTTTGAAAAAACCACCTATAAAAAAACAATCTACTCATGAAATGGCTTCATGGGACAAATTAGAGCATAAACAAGGAATATTCAATTTGAAAGTCAACAAAGGAATTTTGTACAAAAGTGAAACCGTTGGTATAATGGGTGAAAATGGAATAGGAAAAACGACATTTGTAAAAATTCTCGCGGGCGAAATAGAAACAGAAGATAAGATAGAGAAACTCAAAATTTCTTATAAACCACAATACTTAGATGTATCAGATGAATTAGTTGCCATCACTTTGAAAAAGGCGATGGGAAAATACAAAACAGCGATAATTGATACATTGAATCTGAAAGATTTGATGATGAGAAAATTATCTGAGTTGAGTGGTGGTGAATTACAAAAAGTTATGATTGCAAAATGTTTAGCCGAAGAATCAAACATTATTTTGATGGACGAACCGTCTGCTTATCTAGATGTTGAACAAAGACTGGAAATATCAAAAGTCATCAGAGATGTAATTGAACACACAGGAAAATCAGCATTAATAGTTGACCACGATTTATTATTCCTTGATTATTTATCAGACAACTTAATAGTGTTTGACGGTGAACCGGCCATAAGTGGAGAAGTCAATGGCCCATTTGATATGGAAGAAGGAATGAATATTTTTCTAAAAGACATTGAGCTCACATTCAGAAGAGATGATGAGAACAATAGACCAAGAGCAAATAAAAAAGATTCACAGCTTGACAGAGAACAAAAATCCAAAGGCAAGCTGTACTATGTGTAAAAAAAAAAAATTAAATTATTTCTCCTTTAACTCTGAATTGTCCATGGTAGCTTCCGGAAGATAATCCTTCATCTGTGCTTATATTAAAGGTTATTTCTAACTCGGAATTCTCACCAATTGCAAGATACTCAGCAACTTCTTGGTAATTCTCACTCAATGTAAAACTATTTTCAAAGTTGTTAACAGAGACTTGAATGTTTTCCAAACTAATCTGATTATTACCATTCAACAAGTTGCTTCCTTTAACAGAAACAAGCAATGCCTGATTTCCAATGTTTCTAATGGTAATTGTTTCCATACTGCTATTTCCAGGAGGAAAAGTTGATCCAAGCCATGTATTGGTGCTCAAAGCTGCTAAAGAAGTGTATTCAAAACTAGTTATGTTTGAAAACTCTTGATTACCGCTAGTGATTATTGCAGTGAGATTATATTCTTGAGCTTCATCAAAATAGTTCATTGATACATTACCCAAGAAAAACACATTTGTATCATTGTTTTCACCTTTAATCATTTCAAACTCTATACCATCAAGAATCAAAGTGGCTGTTTCAACTTCACTACTATTGTCTGCATCAAAGGCTTCTATCATTACTTCAAAAGTTTTTACTTCGTCAGCCAAAGGTTTTATTTGAATTCCGTCAGCCGATGTATTATCATCATCTAAAATTTCAATGCGTAAAATCTCAGGATTATTATTGGTGATATTGATTTCGACATCGATTATAATTTCTAAAGGATCAGGCCCTGAATCGTAGAAAACAGGCGTTCCGGCAACAAAGTCAATGGAATTATCTCCTGTATCTGAGATTCTTCTAAGACTTTCTCCTTCAATAACTCCTGGATGAGGATTTCCTTCGTAGAATTCATTAGTATTTCCCCAACCAACTGCATCAATAGTTATGTTTTCAAACATCAACGCAACGCCTGCATCAGTATTTGCAAGAGTCATTGCTTCTTCATAATCCGGATCTGGCCAGGAGGAATCGTCTTTGTCTAGGCTGAACCCTGAGTCAGCTATCAACAAATATCCTCCTGCCAGAATTGAGGTATCCGGGGGTAGAACTACATCTGCAGAAGAAGCTTTAGTGGCCAATATCCAATTAGAAACATCAACGGGTTCTACGTTATCATTGTAAAGCAAAACCGCTTCACCACCATTCTCAGTGTTGATTGGATCATATAACACTTCAGCAATCATAACGCTACCAAAAACTGGTTGGCAGATAAGCAGTGCACATAGCAAAATAAGCAATTTTTTCATATTTATTTCCCTCCTTGTGTTGCCAACATGCCCGAAACATTTTTTAACAAAGACACTTAATAAGTTTTATCAAATAAAATTCGGAAGAAAAACATGGAGTCCGAAAAATCTCAAATGAAAAAAATCGAGAAATCACTTTTTGCATTGACGGTAATTTTTCTAATGATAATAATTTTACTTGTCCCGGCAAAATTATTGATTTTTGACGATGATTATTACAAAAACCGTTTTTACAGAACAGGTGTTTACACCGAAGTTGAAAATGCAGATATAATTCTTGAAAATCTGTTGAATTTTTTCCAAAGAGGAGAAGAACTACGATACTTTGAGGAAAATGAACGTTCACACCTAGAAGATGTAAAAGAATTATTAGACAAATCTTTTCTCACATTTTACATAGTAATAATTGCATTCATAGCTTCTTTAGTGGCGATGTTCTTTATTAACAAGAAAGACTTCAAAGATAATATTTTCAAAATAGTATTTTTATCAGGCTTGTGCTCATTTGTTATTGTAGTCTTGATGCTTTTGGCATCTTTGAATTTTACATCGACGTTTGGAAACTTTCACAAATCATTTTTCCCACAAGGAAACTATAGTTTTCCAGAAAACTCATTACTAATAACGATGTTTTCAGAATCATTCTTTAAGGCGTTCTTCCTAAGATCAATAGTATCTTCATTACTAATATCTGTGATTGTGATGGTACCACAAATAATAAAAAATAAAATTAAGAAGCGAATGTTACCTTAAAGTTTTTAAATATCTGCAAGTTAAAGAAAAATGAGGTGATTAAAAATGGTTTTAATGGGATCTGATTATGAACATATGAAACATGGGGAGATAGCTCCAAACTTTACAATACCCGCGACGGATGGAAAAATATATTCTTTGAAAGACTTTAAAGGTGCAAAAGCATTATTAATAGTTTTTATGTGTAATCATTGTCCATATGTAATTCCAAAAATTGCAGAGTTGAAACGAATAACTATGGATTACAAGGATAAAGGATTAGTTGTTGTAGGAATAAATCCTAATGAAGATAAAAACTATCCCGAAGACAGTTTTGAAAATATGCAAAAATTGGTAGAAGAAGAAGATATAAACTTTGTCTATTTAAGAGATGAAAGTCAGGAAATAGCAAAGACATATGGTGCGGTATGTACACCTGATCCATTTTTGTTTGATTCTGATTTCAAATTAGTTTTTCATGGTAGAATTGATGATACTCATGGTTCATCGCCTGCAAATGATCATGAATTATATAGGGCTATTGGAGAATTCTTAGAAAATAAAGAAATAAAAGTAGAAGAAAAAGAATCAATGGGTTGTAGTATTAAATGGAAATATTAATTACTTAGCCACATACCAAATTCAAATAATTTTGAAGTCTCAAAATAAGAAACTTATTTAGCAACTATCAATGTGCTTGTAATCTTAACATCTGGCAAGGATCTAATATTTTCCATGACAAAAGTGCCTGCATCCTCAGGATTATCAACTTCAATCTTAGCAACGATATCCCATTCTCCAAATAAGATATGAGCTTCGACAACCTCTTTGTAAGAGAGAATACTGTCTAAACATTGTTGTTCATCGCATTCAAGTATTCCAATCAAAATATATGCTAACATTTTTTATCAATCCCCCAACACTATAAAAAGAATACTCATTTTTAAATGTTTATTTTATCAAGCGAACAAATGTCAAAAAAGCTGTGTGACCAATATCTTTCATCTTAGGCCTCAGAATTAAATCTTTAACAGTCCATTCTCGCTCAATAACCTCGATTGTACGTTCGTATAGAAACTTATCAGATAATGATTTAACAAATCTTTGAACCTGATTGATGTTGGGGCTGTATGAAACGAGAAAACCGCCTTTTTTCAAAGCCTTCTCCACCGTTTTTATAGCTTTCCAAGGTTCGGTGACATCCAATACCATGATATCAAAATCTTTTTCTTTAATTCCTTTGAAAATGTCTCCTTGCTTCAAATCAATATTTTTTATTCCCAAATCCTTTATGTTCTCCTCAGCAACTGCTTGGTGTTCCTTGTTGAGGTCATAGCTAACCACTTTTTTCACAATATTTGCTAAGAAGCAGGAAAGCCCTGCAGAACCAGTACCAGCCTCTAAAACTACGGAATCTCTAGTCATTCCAGTGTTTGAGATAATAATGCCAATATCCTTCAAGGTAATAATTTGAGCTAATCTTTTAATTCGTTTATAATAATCCAAGAAAACAGGCTCTAAAATGTAGAATTCTTCCTTACCAACTTTGACTTTATTCTTCTTTAAATCAGCTTTCTTAATTATGCCAAACTGTGTGCCGAAATTGTTATTGTCGTCTATGAGATGTTTTTCGAATTTAGAAACAACTATATCTCTATCACCAGTATTTACTTTTCTCTCTTTTTTGATAAGAAGTTTTTTGCCCATTTTTTATAAATATAAGCGGAGGGAGGGATTCGAACCCCCAACCTAGCGCTCTGCAGGCGCTCGCCTTAGCCGTTTGGCCACCTCCGCAAAATATATGGACCTAGAGGGATTCGAACCCTCGATCTACGGCTTAGAAGGCCGTCGCCTTGTCCAGGCTAGGCTATAGGTCCATATCTGTTGAAAAACAGGCTTTTCTTTTAAATCTTTCTTTCAAAATATTTATAAACAATATTCTCTGCCTGTATCTTATGAGGGATTCGAGATTCACAAAGTATTTCTTAATTGCATTGCTCTTAATATTTGTATATTTGGCCGTAGTCACTTTAATGCCTGTATTCAAAAGCATGGTTTTGGGTTTTGTACTGGCTTTTGCTTTCTACCCAATCTATGAATGGCTAAAAAATAGGTTGAAGTATAAGAGTGTGGCTGCATGGATAATGGTTATTTTTATATTGATAATTCTTATCCTGCCAGGAATATATGTTGTGAATTCTTTGATACATGAAACACAATCTGCATATACACTTTTTCAGAGCGTAGATTTTGATAAGGTTAATGAGTTTTTGCCAGGAACAATAGCGTCTGATGGTGATGTGAAAGGTTATATTAGTGAAGGCCTCTTAAAAGTAAGAGATTTCATTGTTGGATATGCGCCAGATATTATTGGTTCGGTGGCTGAAACATTCCTTGGACTGTTCATAATGTTCTTTGTGATGTTCTACTCGTTTATTGATGGTAAGAAATGGATTGAGGGTATTAAGGAAAGGATGCCTCTGAAAAAAGAATATACTAACAAGCTAATAAAAAATACTGAGTCAATAACCAAAGCAGTTCTCTACGGTTATATTTTAACAGCCATCATTCAAGGATCAATTGGCGGATTAATATTCTGGATTCTGGGAGTGTCAAACCCTGTTTTTTGGGGTTTTATAATGATTATATTGGCGATAATACCATTTGTTGGAACTCCAATTGTTTGGTTGCCTGCAGCTATAATAGAATTGTTAATGGGTCATTATGTAACAGGAATTTTGTTATTAATATTAGGCTTTACGATTATTATGAATGTTGATAATTTCTTAAGACCTAAACTTATTGGCGACAAAGCAAAGGTTCATCCAGTAATAATTTTGGTAGGTGTGCTTGGTGGATTGAGTGTGTTTGGCTTTACAGGAATAATTCTTGGTCCAATGATATTAACGCTTCTCATAGTGTTATTCAAATTTTTGTTAATAGAACACAATCATTTGGACTAACTTTAAAAACAAACCTTTGATATCCTTCTTGAAATGTATAATCCAAATAAGTTTTTACGAGTAAGTCAAATTAAATTATCAGAAAAAACAATTGAGTTAGTTGAGAAAGCTGGAAAGATTTATTGGGAGAATTTTGATGGTAAAACTTGGTACGGTAGATGTATCTTTCTTAGTTGGTACTGTTCCAATGCAACTTGTTCATTCTGTTTTAGATCAACAGACAAACATAAACATATGCATGCTGAAGATTCACGAAGATCCTTGGCATCGGTTTTATTAGAAGCATTATTTTGCAAAATTTTTAACTGGCGAATAGAATTTTTAACAGGAGGATATGATATAATTCCATATGACGAACTTGTTGAAGTAATGAAAACTGTTAGTGATGTATATGGTGAGAAAATTTGGTTGAACTTAGGTGTTTTAAATGATGAAAGATTAGAAAAATGCAGACCATACGTCAAAGGCATTTGTGCTTCAATGGAAACACTTAACCCGAATCTACATGAAAAAGTTTGTCCAAAGAAACCAATCAAACCGTATGATGAAATGTTTTCGAAACTCAAGGGTTTCAAAAAAAGCGCGGCAATTATTGTTGGGCTAGGAGAACAATTAGAGGATATCCAATATCTATTTGACTTTGTAGAAAAACATGAACTTGACAGAATAACTGTTTATGCTTTGAAACCTGTTGCAGACACACCATTTACAGAAGGTCCTGAACCCGATGATAATCTTAGTTGGATTGCTAGTTTGAGAATTAGATTTCCTAAGTTAGAAATAATTGCAGGCACCAATCTTAGAAGAGCGGAAGAAGTGGGTTATTTGATGAAAGCAGGTGCAAATGCAATAACAAAGTTTCCAGCAACAAAACAATTTGGAACAAAGAAAGCAAAATTTGTTGAAGAATTAATCAAAGCAGAGAAAAGAGATTTTGTAAGCAATCTATCCGTGCTTCCAAATATTGATTGGGATGGAGAAATTGATAAATTACCAATCAAGAATGAGTTGAAAGAAGAAATGAAAAAGAAACTCGTTTTATACCTTAAAAAATTTCAGAATCCAAAAGATATAGATAAAAATTTATGATTTTTTCTTTAATTGTTCACATAATTCTATGAATGTGGCGGCGCTCCAAGCTTGTGTCATACAACCTTCTGATCTCATCTCTTTTGCAGAACTAATTTCTGCACAGTGACCTATGAACCCGGAAGAGTACATTTCTTCCTCGCTTGACTTGTAAAGCCTTTCAATGTGATATTTGTATTTCTTTGCATCTAAATGTTGCATGCAAGTAGCAGCCAAATTATTAATCCAAAACCAACTATCGCCATTATGGTAACTTAAATTATTGTGACCTGTGTGATACTCTTGGAAAAACTCACTCTTTACATCGATTGATGACAAGGCACCCCAATCAAGCCATAATCCTCTTATAGCTTTGTTGAAAACGATTTTCCACTCATGTTTTTTTAGTAACTCAGGGTATGCATAATATGTTATGAATACATTCGGCCTAATTGTTTTGTCTCCTAAACGATCATACAAAAATCCGTCTTTGAAAAATTCTGCTCTTATTTTTTTGACAAACATTTTTTCTAAAGAGCCGTATCCATAGTAAGTAATTTTCAGATTCTTGCAAAGTACTTTCATTAATTTAAAGCATGAAAGAAATAATGCTTGGATTTCTATGCATGCACCTGTTCGTCCATCTTGACCTTGGATTGTTGTATCCATCCATGTTTCTTTCTCTCCGCTGTACATAATATAATCTTTCATGAACTGAACCATTTGTTCTTCAATACAAAAATGAAGTTTGTGTTTTATATCTGCTAATTCTTCTTGGGAGAAATAACTTTCAAGACATTTGTGCTTTTCCAATGTTATGAGTAAATCATAAAGTCTTTTGAAAAGCCAACCAATTGCATCTGCACTTGAAAGATCTGCGTGTGGTAATCTATTTGGAATTCTTCCATTGTCATTAATGGCGTTAAGATAGCAAATTAATCTTTTTTTAACAAAGTCAAAATTTCCTTGTATCATGAATGCTTTCAAAGAAATCAGTTCATCCCTTGACCAGAACTGATGGAACCATGGTAACCCAGCCATTACTCCTTCAAGTTTGTGGTCGCCCTTACCAACAATTGTCTTCAAACTATCCAGCGCGTACAATGCAGTGTTTTCTGCCAGATTTTTTTTTCTGCAAGTGTTTTTTCTTCTAATGCGCAAGCTATCTTTTATAATTTCAATGTTCTGACAAGCTGATTCTACTTGTTGGATTGCTTTTTTCTTAGTTTCAGAAAATGAAATAAATAATTTGATGTCTTTATCACACCAAATTCTTAAAGCTTTGTAGATATAGAAATCAGATTTTGTATTTCTGGTTCTGTCATAAGAATAATCTCTGTGTTCCCATTGACCGGTTTGTTCATAATTACTTGCGCCTTTGATAACAAGATAATTTTTATGTTTCTTGTAATGAATTATTATTAAGTCATTTTTGTTTTCAATTGTGTAAACTCTTTCTTTGTCGTTGAAATTGAACATTTCTCTAAAGTCAAGTTCTAGATTAATATGGCCAGAATAATTTTTTACTTCATAAATTAGGGCTGTTGATGATAAGAAAAATCTTTCACTTGTATTACCATATCTCCTACAAACATGGTCAAAGCTGTTTTCTAGTTCTGTTATTTCTTTGTCAAGATAGATATTTTCTAAGGATTTGTACATGTCCCAGTTTTTGTTCAAATGAAACAAGCCCTGTGTATGGCTAATATTCCGCTTGCTACCAAGAGATAAAAATGATCCTGTTTTGTTTGTGAGAAGGAAACTTCCCCCACCCTCTTTTTTTATAGCTCGGGTTCCGAGCTTATTAATTACCTTCATCCTTGCCATAAATTATTTCTGAATTGTCACCAACATTAAGTCGTTTATAAAAACCCTTTACAACTGCGTAATCACCAATTAAAGATTCTTTCAATTGAGCCGCATTAACCACTGCGCCTTTACCAATGATGCAATCCTTTACAACAGAATCTTTTATCTTTGCATCTTTAGCAATCGAAACATAAGGTCCAATTATGGAGTTTTTGATTTCTACTCCGTCTTCTATGGATACAGGTTTGATAATTAAACTTCCAGTGATATTATCATATTTCTTATTATTATGCATCTTGTCAAGTAAGTATCTATTGGTTTTTAGGATTGTTTCTCTTTTTCCGCAATCCTCCCATATATGCACTTTTTCAGCTAAGAATTTTGTTCCTCTTTTAATCATTAAGTTGAAAGCGTCTACCAAGTAAAATTCACCCTTTGTTTGCATGTCATGTTCAATTAAGTAGTCAATACATTCAAACAATAACTTGAAGTCCTTTGTATAATAAAGACCAATATTGGCAAGATTTGAAGGAGGATTTTTTGGTTTTTCAACAATTTTCTCAACAACATTATTCTTGTCAGGAAAAACAATTCCAAATCTCTCTGGGTCTTCATGTTCTTTTACATAAATCATACCATCGGCTTTAATATTTTTTAACTTAGAAATATCAGCGTCACTAATAGTATCAACAAACCAAATAAGAACATCTTCATCAACAAACTCTTTTGCTAATTTAATTGCGTGAGCTTGTCCTTTCAACTCTTTTTGAACAATGAATCGAGTTTTGAAATCATAATTTTCATTAACATAATCCTTGATTTGATCTCCTAAATAACCAATTATGAAAATGATTTCAGAAACATCTTCTTTTTTTAGTTGATCTAAAATGTGTCCGAGAACTGGTTTGCCTGCCACATGAGCAAGCGGTTTAGCTTTAGTATGGGTATGAGGTCTTAACCTTGTCCCTTTTCCTGCTGTAGGAATAATAACTTTCACTTAATCACCCTGTTCTAGAGAAACTCTTAGAGTTTATAAACATTATGGATTGCTTTTGAGTTTTTGCTTCAGGCTGAAGAGTTTGTAAGCAAGTTTTGCTAAAGAATAAGCTTCTGATTCAAAATTCTGATTTGGTGCGAATTCAACTATGTCTGCAGAAATAATGTTTTTTTCTCTGAAAACAGTTTTTAGAATGTTGATTACTTCATTCCAAGAAAATCCACCTGGCTCAGGTGTGCCTGTATTTCTGATGAAAGAAGGATCAAACACATCCACATCAATTGAAAGATAAACACTTTTCTTTAATTTTTTTAGCTCTTTTTTTAGAGTTTCGTGGTCATACTCATAACTCTTTATGATACTCACATTTTCTTTTTTTTCAATTAACTCTTTTTCATCAACATCCATTGATCGAACACCAACGATGAGAGTTTCATGTTTTTCGCTTGTTTTTTGAGCAACGCATCGATGATTATGTTGAGAACCATTCCAAGAATAAAACATGTCAGGATGAGCATCCAAAATTATAACTGAGAAATCATTTTCTTTTTCAAGTTCTTTTATCACATCAATAGTTACAGAATGATCGCCACCTAATGCAACTGTAAATTTATTTTTTATATCTTCAATCTTGTTTATTGTTTTAATTCCTTTAACAAATGGTTCACAATCAAACTGTTCATCGTAATACTCAAGCTGTTCTGAAGCTTTAATAATCTCATTTGGACCTTTTGAAGCACCCTTTCCATAACTCACGTTTCCTTCATATTCAATTGGTAAGATTTGAAATTCTGAATTGTCTGTGCAATAATTTTCTGCTAAGTTCATGAAGTGCATTATTCAACCACCTTTGTTTCAATTTTTTCAAGATCACAAAATTCGCTCCAGAAATTGTATGCTCCAGCATTCAAGAACACTATCTTGTCACCAACATTCTTTTTTGGCAAGCGTATTCTATAACGAAAAATATCATCTCTGGTAGGAGTATTACCTTTGATAAGATAGAGCTCTCCACCCTCTTCTAATTCTGTTTCTTCTAATAAGCGAATGTTTTCAAGAAGTGTATCAATTTGCGCGTTGTATAGTGAACAATTTAAAATTATGTTGTGGTCATAAATTTGAATTATTTCTGTCACAAGATTGACTGGTGGCGCAGCTATAAATCTGCCAGGTTCAACAAATGTTTTGATATTCATAGTATTTAACCAATCACTAGTCTCTTTAATTCTTTTGAAGATATAATCTTGAACTTCAGACATGTAGTTTCGATACTTAACTGGATATCCGCCACCTAAGTTAATGAAATTAATTCTTTCTAAACTTTCCTTTTCAAGCACTTCCTCTAATTCTTTCTTTATTGTCCACTCGCTTGTATTTTGAGTTTTTCTATGAATATGAACGCCTAATTTTTCAATAAAAGAATTTTCTTTAATTTCAGAAATTAGTTTATTAATTCTTCTACTTGACATTCCATAAACAAAATATTTTCCTGTATGGATTCTATTCTCTTTGAATTTCATCCTAAGAGACAGATTAATCTTCAAGTTCTTTTCTTTGATAAAAGTCAATAATGTTTCTAAATCTTTATCATTATCAACAACGAAGTTTCTATAACCTTTTTCAAAAATCTCTTTTAAGTCATCTATGCTCCAAGCCTGAGAAAAAAACCATGATCTTTTTGCATCGACAAAACCTTCCTTGATATTATGAACACTAAAAAAACAATCAGTTTCCTTTTCTAAGATTTTACCCACTTCCTTATTTGTTTTCACAGAGTATGAAACTTTAACTCCTAAATTATTCAATTTACTAAACTGTTCAATAACTTTCTTTTTGCTTAAAACAAAATGTGCTTTCATTTTATAATTCCCTTCTCAGCCAAGTTTTCCAATGCACTAATCATAGCTAAAGGAAATGTGATGGAAACATCTCCAATAATTGTTGCTGCATCAGAATCATCTTTTATTTTTCCCCAAGATTTTGCTTCGTTTGTGCTTGCTCCTGACATACTACCGGATGACCTATGAGCAGTAGTCATATACACCGCGTATTCGAAACCACCACTTAGTAAACCTGCGAAAACAGCATGATGCTTAGAAATACTGCCTCCCAAAGCAATAAAACCCTTTGTATCATCATGACTTGTTGCAAACATAATATTCTTGAAATCCTTTACAACATCAACTATGAAATCAGGATGTTTTTGTTGAAACATGAATAAATGAAACCCGACTGCACCATCCGTAATTCCAGGACAGAAAATAGGCACATCTTTTTTAGCTGCTTGAAACAAAATTGAGTTCTCATCCTTTAACAATAATCCAATTTCTTTCATCAACTCAGAAACAGGCCAATGTTTTTGTTTGGTATATAGCTTTTCTAATACCTCAGTCATCCAATCCTCAAATTTCATATAACTCTCATTTCTTATGACTAAATTTCCCACTCTATTTTCGCCTCTTTGATGAAGAGCAATGTCGTCTGCATTAAAACTAACAATGTCAAACTTTTCACCAAAAGATTTCATAATATCTTCTTCAATGGCGCCAGCGGTTGTAACAATAATGTCTGCCATCCCCAGATTTATTACTTGAGCAAAGAAGCCTCTTAAGCCAGAAGTAACCATGTTGGATGTAAAACTAAGATAAATTTTTGAGCCAGATGTTTTCATCTTTTCAATAATCTCAGATGCTGCTTTTAACTCAATAGCTTGAAATCCAATACCGCCGAGTTCCTCTACAAAACTCTTAACGCTCATTCCTTTTTTCCAATTAAAATCTTTAACATACTTCATAAAAATCACCTATATATTAGAATAATAATAGTTTAAGAACTAGCTTTAACAGAATTAAAAAGCGCTTTAGTTCTCATAAGAAAAAGAATTGTTTGTATGTTTTTAAATGTATTCTTTGTAATTAGCCACGAAGAAAGGAATGGATTTATGAATATATTTAACCATTTTTATGTTATAAGCTTTACTCTCATCTGAATTCCAGTCCCAATTTTCTATTGCTTCATTATTATCAAGAAGAGGACTGGTGTCTTTATAGCAAATCTCTTTGAACATTGGAATGTCAATATTGAAATTTTCCTTTATGAATGCCTTATGATTTGTTGACATCGCAACTACCAAATCATTTTCATCAATGATATTCTGATTAATTCTTCGTTGTTTGTGTGCTTTTGGGTTTATACCAGATGAATCGAGTGTTTCAAGAACTCCTGGTTCAAACTCATAGATTTCACCATCCCAAGTTCCTGCTGAAGATACAATTATTCCTTTAACACTTTTTTCTTCTAAGAATTTTTTCAGACAATATTCTGCACTCATACTTCTAAAGATATTTCCCGTGCATACGAAACATATTTTCATTTTTATAAAGCCAAATTAAGTATTTCTAAGACATCCTCGCCGTCCAGTTGTTTTAATGCACCGAACTTTTTGAAACGATTGATAGTTATATTTCTAATCTCTTCAAGATCCTCTTCCTTAACACCTATCTCTGTCAATGAAATTGGTGTTTCCCACTCAGCATACTTGGCTTTCATCTTTAAAACTCCTTCTTCAACAGAATCAGCATTCCAAACATTTTTAGCCCAGCGTTTGAAAGTATCCAGATTTGCATCTTTACAATAAGCAATCCATGCCGGAAATAATATTGCTAGGCCCGTTCCATGAGCAACATCTGTTTTGAAAGCACTAACTCCATGTTCCAATGTATGAGTTGACCAATCTCCATAGTGAAGCATTGCACCGCTGATGCCGTTTAAAGCAAGAGTTGCGGCCCAAGCCAAACTTGATCTGGCTTCATAGTCAGACGGATTATTCTTTAGTGTATCAGTTACTTTAATGATTGTTCTCATTAGAGATTCGTCTAATGCCAAAGCAGTTTCTTCTTTTGTTCCCATGAAATAGAATTCCATTATGTGTGATAATGCGTCAATTGCTCCGTTGGCTGTTTGATTCCATGGCAATGTGAATTGAGTTTCTGGATCTAGTATTGAAACCTTTGGATATAATAAATGACTGTCAATATGCCACTTTTTATGTTCTTCTTCTTTTGTTAATACTGCAAAGCAATTCATTTCAGTGCCAGTAGCAGATATTGTTAGAATTGTGAAAATTGGTAATGCTTTGTCAATGTTCTGCGTTCCTTCAAAACATTTCCAAACATCATCAACGTAGTAACCTGCAGCAATTGTTTTCGCAGTATCAATAACGCTCCCACCACCAACTGCGAGAATGGAATCAACTTCCTCTTTCTTAGCAAGTCTAATGGCTTCGTTGGTTTTATTTAATTCAGGGTTTGGCTTTACACCCCATGATTCAACCCATCCAATTCCTGCCGCGTCTAATGATTTTATTGTTTGCTCATAAACGCCGTTTTTCTTAATAGAACCGCCGCCTGCAAGCAACAACACTTTTTTGTAACCATTGTTTTTAATCTCATCACCAATTAACGAAATTTTTCCTTTTCCAAAAATTATTTTTGTTGGGTTTTGAAAAACAAAATCTGACATATTTATTCCTCCTTAGTTTCCTATTAATTTTGAGTACGCACTCCTGGCTTCTTTCTCGTTCTTAGCTTTTACTAGTGCTCTTCCATCTTTGAACAAAGTAATATTTTTAATTGTTACGAAGTATGAATTATCTTTCTTGAATTTGTTGAAATCAACTGTTTCTTTTATTTGATAAATTTCTTTGCCGCATAGTTTGATTGCTTTAGTTCCTTTTCGTCCTTCAAGGAATTCATATTCTCCTGCGCAAGCCTTGCAGTCTTTTCTCTTCTGAACTTTAATCTTTTCCATCTTACTCGTCATAATATCTAATCTGAGCATTTCTTCATCAACTGTTTCACCAACAAGTATTTGCAGTGCATTTTTTACTTGCAAGGATCCGACTGCGATAGCTGTTTGATTTGCAATACCTTCTGTTTCACAAGTACCTAAACCAGTAGTTTCTTTGAAGATACATCTGAAACAAACACCTTTACCAGTAAAGTTCATCAATGTGCATTTTGTTTTGATGCCTGCGGCGTATATCCAAGGCTTATTTTTGGATAAACAATAATCATTAATCAAAAATCTTGTCTCTAAATTATCAGTACAATCAAGCACTATATCTGCTTTGTCCAATAAATCAATATTTTCAAACGTTAAATCTTCACAGAAACTCTCTATCTTAATCCTGGGATTAACATCCCTTAATTTTTCAGCAGCAACTATGGCTTTTGGTTTATCAACATCTTCTTTTGCGTACAATATTTGATTTTCCAGATTATGAATTTCAACAACGTCTCTATCAATCAGAATCAGATTAACTCCTAATTTATTAACTAATGCAGAAGTTACCGTACCAATAGTTCCCACGCCTACAACTGCGACTGTTTTTTTAGATAGAATTTCTTGTCTTGAGTATTTCATACTGTTTAGAATTGTCATGGTCTTTTTATTTCTTTTTAAAAACAAAAATCAAGAATTTTTGAATAAAGAAAAATTACTTTTTCTTTACAACGAACATCGCGTGATGTTTTTCGTAAGGATCAAGTTCGCGGTAATCAACAATTGTGATGTGCTTCTCTAATTCTTCTCTAACCCGTGCGTAGATTTCCTTAGGGCTCTTAGTAACATCAATACTTCTAGATTTTATGGCTAACAAACCAAAGCCATCTTTCTTCAAAAACATGTCACAGTTTTTCAAGAAGATTTGAACTTGGTTTTTCTGAGAGATATCCTGATAAACAATATCAACTTTTGTAACGAAATCTTTGTATTCTTCAGGGTGGTTACAATCACAAAGAATTGGAGCCATATTTTTTCTTTGTTCACAAATAGCTACTAAATCTCTTGTTACTTCAGGAGCAATATCAATCGCAAAAACAAAGCCGCTTTTACCGACGATGTCGGATACAAATGAAGGTGTGTAGCCGTGTGATGCACCTAAATACAAAACAACTGATCCGTGTCTTAAGCCAATTTGGGATAATCCTTTCATCAAACCAGCTGCTAACTTACTTCTTTTTGCTTCCCACTCTCGAAAACTATTGCCACTGAATGAAACAATTCTTTCATCGAAGAATTTGTTTTTATCTAAACTTCTAGTGTAAAGAGTTTTTTTGTCGAAGTATATGTTTGCATATTTCTTGTTGAAAGGCTTCATCTTAATTTTGTCTCGATATCTTTTTTCAATTTGTCACCAATAAACTCGCCTTTAAAATAATCTGTTTTTACAGCGATGCTAATTTTATCAGCTAACACCCTTGCATGTTTTCCTCGCAGACTCTTCTTTGCAGATGAAACTAGTGGGTGTTGTATAATAACTCCGTGTTTTGGTGGAAGTGCACCTGTTTTCAAATGTCTAAACAAAGCGTTTTCAGCACCAAGTAATTGAACTATAGAAGAAGTCATTCTTGACAATTTTTTTAAGGAACCGGCTTCTTTTAACAGTTTGGCGCCAAGCAAAGCACCAGTAATGGAAAACATGTTTTTACAATAATTACTCATAACTATTTCCAAGTAGGATTTCAATTCATCCCTTAAATCATACAAGGATTTTATTTGTGATGCTAAATCCATGATTGGTTTCAAATCTCTCTTTGAAAGATCCATACCCATGGAAATATTTATCTTCATCTCTTGCATTAAGGCTTTACGATCTTTTTCAAGAATTAAATTGACGAAAGCTTCGTTGTCTGAAACTTTTCTAGAGAATTCTGGTAAATAAATTGCATACCATCCTCTAAGTCTTTTTGTTAGGACATTAGTTACTTTAGCCAATTCCTCTATATTGTTAATTGTGTGAATAATAAAATCATCTTCATTAACAGATTCGGCAATCTTCTTTTTAGCTGCGAGAATGTTCTTTTCTCTTAGCTTATCAAGTTCTTCCATAATGACTAGAGTGATGGATGTATATTTAAAGCTTTAGAAGTATTATTAAGGAAATTATATCTCAACTTTTATCTTTATATCACAATCAAGTTTAACAGTACCTTTGTTAAACTCTATTTTTTCCGCATTTGTTACAGCTTTGATGTCTGGGAGGTATTCTTCAAGTTGTTTCT
>JADHVI010000027.1 GCA_016784125.1 Candidatus Woesearchaeota archaeon | reverse complement strand
GAAATTGGAGCTATTGCTTTGACTTCTTCAGGATAATTCTCAGCATATAATCCTATACTCAAACTTCCAATGCTATGCCCTGTCATGAAAAATGGTTCTTGATAGAATGTTTGTTTTTTAGCCCAATCAATGACTTCTTTAAGATATTCATAGTAACTTGTAGCGTCCGCAAACTCCATTATTCCTTCGCTTTCTCCCAATCCTCTTCTGGCATCAAAACTAACAACAGATAATCCTTCTTCCAAAAAAGCTTCAATAAACGCTCTTATATGGGGTTGTTCTTTATAGCCGCCTAGCCCATGAGCAACGAAAACAAGTCCTTTTGGTGAATCACTTTGTTCAACTAGAACACAAATCTTTTCTCCATTCTTGTTTTCAATAAAAGTGTTCATATTTTTAACTCTATAATTTATCTTTTACAATTTTTAATAGTTTATCATCACACTTTAGTATTTTTAACTTCATTGCTTCTTTAATAGTAAATAAATTCATGTTCTTCCCTTCTTGTTGTTTGAACTCTTTTAAGTTATCTTTTAAAGGTGCAAAGAAGATGTGTGTATGAAACACCATTCCTAAATCTTTCGCGACATTTTTGAAATGAGTAATCTGAGTGAATTCTTTTAGATCAAAATCAAGTTCTTCTTTCACTTCTCTAACAATGGCCTCTTCCGGCGTTTCTCCTTCTTTAATTCCTCCACCAAAGTAACCCCATTCTTCACCATGTTTAGAGATGGATTTTCTATCTTGAAGAAGAATCCTTTTTTTCTCGTCATAAAAAAATATTAACGAGACATTTCTTTCTTTCATCTTTCAATTTTTTTAAGATTTTTGAACCAGTCAAGAGAGTCAGAATCCTTAAGCATAGAAACAATCTTCTTTGCACTCTCCGTTTTCACAGTTTTCGCGACATTATCAATCCAGTTCTGTGCCAGTTCATATCCTTGTTCGATATACTCTTTTGCTTGTATTGCGCATTCGACTAAATCTGCGTCTCTTGCAACTAATGTTTCCTTATTATGGTCTGTTTCTAATCCATAAAGAATTTTTTTGAATTCGTCAGCGATTTCTTTTGGCAGACTTTTATATTGTTCTTCAAGTACTTTTCCTTCTGCTTCTTTTTTGTTGAGATATCTTGCTCCGACTTTGTTGACATCTCCAATTCTTGTTTCTCCAATTTCATGAAATGCATTTATAAGCGCGGTTTTGTAAGGATCAGCGTTTTCAAGTTTTGCTAAAGTAAATGCTATGAATACTGATCTTGTTGTATGGTCTGCGATGGATTCGGGGTTGCTGATTCCTAACTGTACCCACCCACTTCTGGGAATGCGTTTCAATTGTCCTACTTCATAAAAAAAGTCTAGTAATTGTTTATATTTATCCATTGTATTCACCTGCCTTCTCTTTTTTCTTTACTTCAAGCCACATCTTTGACTCTTCTTCTTTGCTGAGTTTCTTTCCTTCGAAAAGATATGGTTTTCTTCTCTTAAGTTTTGTAATCGCTCCCCCGATTACTTCTTTGCCATGAAATAACCCTTTTTCTTCAGCAATGATTATCATAAACAATAAATCCCATAATGCATCTCCTAGTTCATCTTTCAAATTTTCATAATCTTCTTTTTCCAAAGCTTCTCGAATCTCTGTTATCTCACTTTCAAGTTCTTTAAATCTGTCAGTCATGGAGTTTTCTTTTGACCAACTAGAATTGTTTCTATCAAGTTTGAGGTTTTCATAAAGTTCTTGGAATTTTTCTTTCATCCTAGCTTTACTCCTTCAAAGCTTTGTTTAACACTCTTTTCTTTTACGAGTTTTTTAACTTCTTCATCGAAGAATGGAATGTGAACTGGTAATGCAAATCTTGCAAAATTACTTGATACAATTGCTTCTCCTTTGTCCAAACTTGCTATGGCTCGCCCGTCAGCGCTTAAGTCTTGTGCTGCACTTTCAATGATTGCTTGTCTCTCGCTGTTCATTTCTGTTCCCAATATTATTTTAGTGTTCATGTTTGCAAGAATAACTCTTGGAATTAGACTTGGTAGTTGTGTTATTGCAACAAGTCCAACTTTGAATTTTCTTCCTTCTCTAGCAATTGTGGAGAATACATTGCTGCCTTTCTCAAGCACTTCTTTACCTAATACACGGGGTGCTTCTTCTAGTACCACACTCACTACTGGTTTATCTTTTAATGTTCCTTGAATTTTGTATCGCTTGTATCTGCGAAGGATTTCGCTTGCAACCAATGATCCAATTAATAATTCTGCTTGCCCTGAGAAGTTGCTTGTATCGATAATTACTGTGCCTCCTTTTTCTAGTTCTGAGCAAATATCTGGGATGGTTGTTTCTCCTGCTTTTGTATCAAATATGCCGTTGCAGAACAATTGATCATTATCAAAGTCTAAATCTAGTAAGAACATTAATCTTCTTTTCATAACAGCTAATGTGGCTTCATGAAATTCCACACTCAATGGTTTTTCTAAGATGGCTGCTTCAATCCATTCTTTCTTGAATTTTCTATGGTAAGCATTCATGGCTTGGTTTTGTGGTGGGGAGAATTCCATGAATGAGAGATGTTCTGGTTTAACTTCTTTCAAATTAATCTTTAATGTTCTTTCTCCGGTCGGCACATTTTGGGTTGAGTAGTACACAACTTTCTTTGTTGGGTGGTCTTTCAAACCAACTTTGTTTCTGCCGTAATATTCATCATGTGGGTCTAGAACTAGGAGTGCACAGTACTCTTTGTCAACCGTGTCCCAAATCAAATTACTCATTAACACACTTTTCCCTTTACCAGTTGTTCCTGTTATTAATATGTGGTGTGAGAATACTTTGTCTCCGGGTAAGTATACTGGAAAGTCCATATCTTTAGTTCCGGATCTTAAATTACCCAGTAATAGTGGACTAGTTGGTTTTGTTAGAAAGCTAAGATCTTCCTTTGTAACTTCTCTGACTTCTGAGAAAAAGTTAGGTAAGTTTTTGGATGAAATTGCGTTATTTGCATTAATTGTAATGAGATTTTTTAGTAGTGCTAGTTTATAGTTTCTTAGATGTGGCTCCATGAATTCAAGACTGTTTCCTTCTTCAAGCTTCATGCCTGAAATTAATTCCAGATTTTGCTGTGAGATTTGGCTTCCGTAAATTAAGTCGAATACTTGTAACAAAATCTTTCCGTTGTTGCTATCTGCAACTAATAATTCGCCGAGTTCTAGCTCGCTGTCAGATTTCTGTCTAACGATTATTTCTCCAAACTTACCTGAAATTACCTGCCCCTTGACCATTTGTACTGAGAAAAGATTGAGAATTAAAAAGGTTTTGTTCAATCAGCCAGAAATACACTAACTACTGTAAAATGGTTACAAAACACCAATATTTATAAATTAGCTTGCTTTTCTTTTCATTATCGGTTTTTTTATGAGGGTGAAAAAATGAAACAACAATCTAAAATAGTATTTTTAATTATGGCGATTTTCTTAATTTCGCTTGTTCCGGTTTACGGAATGTCTGAAATCAATACAGGTATCAACGAAAAGAAACTTGTCGATGAAAAAGTTTCTGAAATTAAAGAAGATGCAAATTCAAATGTACTTTTTAATCAAGTAACAAGCGTAAAGCCTGTAATCAAACCCAACAAATCCAGACATAAAAGTCCGGATACAATTCCCGAAGAACAAGAATCCGAAGAGCAAGAACCAGAGTTTTTACCAAGATCAATAACTGATTGGGAATTTAATCAAGCTGATTTTGAATTTTCAGGATCTATTATTGCAGGAGTATTCTTAGATAATGAACGAACTGGTCATGAAGGAGATTTATTAGCTGCGTTTGTTGATGGAGATGTTCGTGGCATACAATCATCATCTTATTTTCCTCCAACAGGAGAATTTGTATTTATGTTGCCGGTTTTCAGCAATGAACTAACTGGAGAAATCATGTCTTTTCAATACTATGATTCTACATCTGGAGAAGTGTATGAAATGATAGAAACGCAGGAATTTGAATTTGATATGATAATTGGTGATGCTTATAATCCTTTAGAATTAAATGCTTATCAAGATCAAGCATATTTAGAGGGCATTAATGATCAAAGTGTTAATATCAACGAAGATTTGACTTTTGAAGTTTTGGTAGTTGGATCTGTTTACGGCGAAGTAACTGTTGATGTTGAAGGTCTACAAGAATGGATGACTTTTGATGACTTAATTTTTTCTGCTGTTCCAGGAACAGAAAATGTTGGAGAATATGAATTAGTATTCACAGCCAGCGATGAACATGATGAGTTCTTTGAAGGTTCAATGGTTCTTTCAGTATTAAATGTTGATACAACCGCGCCTTTAGTTGTTGTAACAAACCATTTTAATCATTTAAACACAGTTTATTTCAATTTCTACATTATTGATGTGGAAAGTGATGTATCAAATTATGAAATAAATTTGCTGCACCCATTCTCAGACGGTTTAACAAATGAAGAGTTTTTTGGTTTGCAAGAATCTATTAATTGTAATTTTAATAGTTGTTCTGGTGGATTATCAATTTCTTCAAATTATGGATATGGTGATTATGGTTTGCAAATAACATCTGAAAATGAACTTGGATTAGTTGGAAGTTCAGAAACAATAATCTACAATCTATATTCAGATATTAACCCTATAGATAATCCTTGTTACGACAGCGATAACACCCATTTTTATGGAATTGATTATTACAAGAAAGGATTAACACTTGATTTCAACTATGGCTTTGATGCAATCGATGCATGTGTTGATGAAAACACTGTAAGAGAAGGTTTATGCTATGATGGATCATATGCACAATATGATTATGCTTGTCCAGGTGGATGTTTTGAAGGCGCATGTGTGCCTGTACCAGATCCAGTTCCAAGATTGGCGCCTGCATGGTTTGTTAACCCTGCAGAATATGAATATTCTGCTTCAGTAGTTGCAACCGCTTTTGTTGAAGGTGTTCAAGTTGACAACGAAAACGATGTATTGGCAGCTTTTGTTGATGGTCAAGTTAGAGGTGTTGCAAATGCAATATATTTCCCACCCGCAGATCAATATGTCTGGATGATACCAATATACAGCAACGAACTTCAAGGAGAAACTGTGACATTTGCATATTATGACTCTGAAGAAAATGAAGTCTATGAAATGGAAGAAACTCTTTTATTCCAAGCTAATTTAATGGAAGGAGATGCTTTTAATCCATTCGTTTTAAACTTGTTAGAAGAAGAGTCTGCATTAACATTTGACTTTGTTATTGGATGGAATTCTTTCTCTATTAATGTTGAACAAGAAGACATGAGTATAAACAATTTGTTTGGTGATGTTGTCTTTGTTGATGGTGATGAGATTTTAACGTATAATGCACATACAATTTACAATGATGGTGTGTGGACTCCTGACATTGAAATAGATCCGACTAGAGGGTATAAGATCTGGTTATCTCAAGCAAAAACCATTAGCTTCGAAGGAGAACTTGTAGATGTAAATACTCCAATAACCTTGATTGGCACTGGTGATGCAAGTATTACTTGGATAGGATACTTACCTCAAGAACCAAGAAGTGTGAGTGATGTTATGCAAGGAGTTATCAGTTATGGACAACCTAGCAAGGTAGTTCATCCAGATTCAGGTTTATTTTCTCAATATGGACCTGCGGGATGGTTTGGAACTTTAACAGAGATGCAGCCTGGAGAAATGTATAAAATTACCACTGCCTTGCCAGGAACATTGATTTACGGAGAATAATTTTTTTTATTAATTTTCTTTAATATATTGCTTAACTTTCTTTCTTATCTCTTCTTCGCTTGTAGGTTTACATCCAAAGCTTTCAATTATTTCTTTAAGAATTGGTTCTTGAACTTCTTTTTCATGCTCTTCTCCAAAATATTCAACTTCCAAAATGTATTCGAAGTTCTCCACATGTTGGAGTGAGACAGAATAATTGTAATCCTTAAACTCGTATTCATAATCATTTCTATGAGTTGTCCAAGGCGGAACTCTTTTCAACTCAAGCAATTCAAGTATCTTCAGAAAATGCTCTCCTTCTTTCTTTGAGATTAAAGGAATGGTTATCTCTTGTCTGCTCATCGTTGCATCCTTACCCTTCTTACAAACGATCTCAAACCTTTTTTCACTATGTCTAAACCTTATGTCAATTTGCTTTTCTTTCTCCAAGAATTTCTCTGTGATCAATGTCTCTTGATTGATTAGTTTTACTTTTTTTGGTAACTCACGAGCTAATTCTTCATATTTCTCCTTAGAAAGAACCGCCCTCATCTCGATTTCAAAGTCGTTCATAGTTTTGAAAGTAGAACTAATAATAAAAATGTTTTGGAGATAAAAATATAAATGACTTTGTTTTCAAGTTTGTTATGAAATACGCGATTGTTGAATCAAAATTAAAAACTAACAAGACAAGATCTTATCTTTGGAACAAGATAAACACACCTCAAAAAATAGTTAGAATTGAAGAGTTCAAAAATGCTAAGATAAAGAAGATTTCTGAGAACAATTTTGAAGTAATTGCTAAAGATTATCATGTTTTATTGACTTTTATTCCAAAAAAAGGTGTGAACCAGGTTTTTATTGGAGTGAAAAACTATCCTATGACTTGGTTTGAAATTAAGGGAGAAACCAATTGTACAGTTGTTCATAGTGAATATAAGCGAATGGATAGTGGTATGAGTAAAGAAAACTTGAAGAAAGAGATTGAATGGGTGAAGAATCACTTTCTTGAAGAATTGGAAGAAATAGCCAAATAACTACATAAAAGGTATATTTAAATATAAATAATTCTTTTTTTATTTTTATGAATGATGAAGATTTTATGAAATTGGCAATTGAAGAAGCCAAAAAAGGATATCGTCCTTTTGGAGCCATTGTTGTTAAAGATAATAAAATTATAGTCAGAACTCATAATACTGCCACTTCTGATCCAACTGCCCATGCAGAGACTAATGCGATTAGAGAAGCATGTAATATACTAAAAACCCGTGATTTGTCGGGTTGTACGTTGTATGCTTCTTGTGAACCTTGTGCTATGTGTTTTACTGCTGCTCTCTGGGCTCGCATTTCTAAAATAGTATTTGGTGCTTACGCCAAAGATGTTCCAGAAGATGG